>NZ_JBSFSA010000018.1:0-68672 GCF_053589515.1 Streptomyces sp. NPDC003327
CACGACCTCTGCCCCGTCGGCTGCTGCCCCGCCCGCACCGCACACCCCGCCGCCGCCGGCGCCGACAGCCCCTACGCCTGAACGGCACCCAGGAGCCCCCGTGACCGACCCCCTGCTCACCGAACTGCTCGACCTCGCCCTGGAGGCGGCCCGCCGGGCCGGAGCACTGCTGCGCGACGGCCGCCCCGACGACCTCGCCGTGGCGAAGACCAAGACCAGCTCCATCGACGTCGTCACCGAGATGGACATCGCCGCCGAGAAGCTGATCACCGGCTACCTCGCCGAGCACCGCCCCCACGACGGCGTCCTCGGCGAGGAGGGCGCCTCCAGCACCGGTACGAGCGGGATCCGCTGGGTCGTCGACCCGCTGGACGGCACCGTGAACTACCTCTACGGGCTGCCGTCCTGGGCCGTCTCGATCGCCGCCGAGCGCGACGGCGAGACCGTCGTCGGCGTGGTGGAGGCGCCGCTGCGCGGCGAGACCTACCACGCGGTCCTCGGCGGCGGGGCGTACGCGGGCGACCGGAGGCTCGCCGTCCGCCCCGCACCCCCGCTGGACCAGGCCCTGCTCGCCACCGGCTTCGGCTACGTCCGGTCCCGCCGCGCCCACCAGGCCGAGATCGCCCGCCAGATCGTCCCGCGCGTCCGGGACATCCGGCGCGGCGGCTCCGCGGCCATCGACCTCTGCGACGTCGCCGCCGGGCGCCTCGACGGCTACTACGAGCGCGGCCTCAACCCCTGGGACCACGCGGCGGGCGCCCTGATCGCCCGCGAGGCCGGCGCGCTGACCGGCGGACGCCCCGGAGAGCCCGAGTCCGGCGAGCTGACCGTCGCCGCACCCGAGGGCGTCTTCGGCCCGCTCCAGGAGCTCCTGGAGGACCTCGGGGCCTGGCGCGACTGAGCCCCGCGTCCCGTCGCCCCCGGGGGTGGAGACACGGGAGCCCCGGCGCCGCTGGTGACGGCGCCGGGGCTCCTCGTGCGCGTGGTCCGTGGCGTCAGGCGCCGGGTGCGGCGACCTCCACGCCGTGCTCCGCGGCCAGGCGGTGCAGGTCCTCGAGCTCGGCCTGCTCGACGTCCGCGAGGAAGTCGTCGCCCGTCTCACGAGCGCGCGTGAGGTCCGACTGCGTGGTCCTGATGCGGTGCAGCAGTCCTGCGGTGAAAGCGTCCATCGTGCGCCCCCTCGTCGTGGGTCCGGTGGCACGGGGGTGTGCCGAGGGTGGTCGATCACACACTGCGGCCTCTGGGGGACAGAAGGCGGTCGGTGGCGCGCCACATACAGGGCGTGATCGCGGGGTGTGCAGACGTCCTCCCCAGCGCTTTCCTCACAGAAACCTCAACTGGCCCGCGAATCAGGTGAATTCTTCGGGCGCCCGCGCCACCCCGCCGCACGCCCCCGTCGCGCGCCCGCCGCGCGTCCCGTCCCGAGCCCGGCCTCCCGTACCACCGTCTTACAGCCGGTTTACGCGCGTACCGGGCAGGATGGACACGCACAGTCAGTGCTCAGGCTCAAGGCGGTCCCACCCCCGGCACCGCGGTTCGAGGAAGGAAGAACGACGTGCGCGTACTCGTCGTCGAGGACGAGCAGCTGCTCGCCGATGCGGTGGCCACCGGACTGCGCCGGGAGGCCATGGCCGTCGACGTCGTGTACGACGGCGCCGCCGCCCTGGAGCGCGTGGGGGTCAACGACTACGACGTCGTCGTCCTCGACCGCGACCTGCCCCTCGTCCACGGCGACGACGTCTGCCGCCGGATCGTCGAGCTCGGCATGCCCACCCGCGTCCTGATGCTCACCGCCTCCGGTGACGTCAGCGACCGCGTCGAGGGCCTGGAGCTGGGCGCCGACGACTACCTCCCCAAGCCCTTCGCCTTCACCGAGCTCACCGCGCGCGTGCGCGCCCTCGGCCGGCGCACCACCGTCCCGCTCCCGCCCGTCCTGGAGCGCGCCGGGATCAAGCTCGACCCCAACCGCCGCGAGGTCTTCCGCGAGGGCAAGGAGGTCCAGCTCGCGCCGAAGGAGTTCGCCGTCCTGGAGGTCCTCATGCGCAGCGAGGGCGCCGTGGTCTCCGCCGAGCAGCTCCTGGAGAAGGCCTGGGACGAGAACACCGACCCCTTCACCAACGTCGTGCGGGTCACCGTCATGACCCTGCGGCGCAAGCTCGGCGAGCCGCCGGTCATCGTCACGGTCCCCGGCTCCGGCTACCGGATCTGACCCATGGCGACCACCCCAGCGCCGCACCCCCACCCCCAGGCGCCGCCCAAGCCGACCTGGGACCCCAGGGACCCGGTCCGGCCCCTGCTGCGCCCGACGATCCGCATACGGCTCACCCTGCTCTACGGCGGCATGTTCCTGATCGCCGGCATCGTCCTGCTGTCGATCATCTACCTCTTCACCGCGCAGGCCCTGAGCGACAGCGCCTCCCAGCTGCCCTTCAAGATCGCCGAGGGCAAGGTCCAGCCCACCACCTCCTGGTGCCAGCTGCCCGTCCAGGGAACCGGCGACCAGTTCAACGACGCCGTCACCGTCTGCCTGCGGCACCAGAGCGACCTCGCCCTCGACGACCTGCTGCGCCGCTCGCTCTTCGCCCTCCTCGGCCTGAGCATCATCGCCTTCGCCTTCGGCTACGCCATGGCGGGACGGGTGCTCTCCCCACTCGGCCGGATCACCCGGACCGCCCGCCAGGTGGCCGGCTCCGACCTCTCGCGGCGGATCGAGCTGGACGGCCCCGACGACGAGCTGAAGGAGCTCGCCGACACCTTCGACGAGATGCTGGACCGCCTGGAGCGGGCCTTCACCGCCCAGCAGCGGTTCGTCGCGAACGCCTCGCACGAGCTGCGCACCCCGCTCGCGATCAACCGCACCCTCCTGGAGGTCCACCTCTCGGACCCGGGCGCGCCGGTCGAGCTCCAGCAGCTCGGCAAGACGCTCCTCGCCACGAACGAGCGCAGCGAGCAGCTGGTCGAGGGCCTGCTGCTGCTGGCCCGGAGCGACAACCAGATCATCGAGCGCAAGGCCGTCGACCTCGCCGAGGTCGCCTCCCGGGCGATCGACCAGACGCACGCGGAGGCCCAGGCCAAGGGCGTCGAGATCCGCGGCGAGCGCACGCCCGTGGTCGTCCAGGGCAACGGCGTCCTGCTCGAACGGATCGCCCTGAACCTGCTCCAGAACGCCGTGCGCTACAACGTGCCGGAGGACGGGTGGGTGGAGGTCACCACGGAGGCCAGGGACGGCCAGGCGGTCCTGGTGGTCTCGAACACGGGCCCCGTGGTCCCTGCGTACGAGATCGACAACCTCTTCGAGCCCTTCCGGCGGCTGCGTCAGGAGCGGACCGGGAGCGACAAGGGAGTCGGTCTCGGCCTGTCGATCGCCCGGTCCGTCGCCCGGGCCCACGGCGGCCGTATCATCGCGGAGCCCCGCGAGGGCGGCGGGCTCGTGATGCGTGTCACTCTGCCGATCTGACACACTGCACGTGCCGACCGGTTCCGTTCGCTTTGCGCGGAATTCCGGGTCCCCGATCCTGAGACGCTCATGTGTGATCGATCACAGGATCAGGTGTCCGGCCCCCCACTCTCCGTGATCGTGAATTCCCTCGGAAAACCAGTAAAAGTCCGGGTTTCCGGGGCTCCGCATGACGGGAAGTACTCGGGGTGGCGCCCGCACCGGGCGCCTTCGGGACCGTGTACGGTCCGGTTCGCCACCCGATGCCGATCACTCGTGAGAGGGCGGGACGGGTGTCGATTGAGTAACAGACCTTGATGTGAGGCAAAATCTCCGCCTCAGGTCGGGCACAAGTCCGACCTCTCACGCGTTACGTGCGCTGGAGACACCGCAACCACCCAGAGGGGGAGAGCGACATGGCAACGGATTACGACACCCCACGCAAGACCGACGACGACGTCGACTCGGACAGCCTTGAGGAACTGAAGGCCCGCCGGAACGACAAGTCGACCTCGACCGTCGACGTCGACGAGTTCGAGGCCGCCGAAGGCCTGGAGCTGCCGGGCGCCGACCTCTCGAACGAGGAGCTGGCCGTCCGGGTCCTGCCCAAGCAGGCCGACGAGTTCACCTGCATGAGCTGCTTCCTCGTGCACCACCGCAGCCAGCTGGCGCGGGAGAAGAACGGTCAGCCGATCTGCCGCGACTGCGACTGAGACCGCTCGACCGTGGCAGGCGACACACCGTCCCGGAAGCGGCGCCCGCGGCCCCTGTGGCCGAAGGCGCGCAAGGGCGGCTCGGGCCCGGCCGAGGGCGCCCAGGAGGCCCCTGAAGCCGAGCGCACCGCCCCCCTGCCCTCCCTCGGCGCACGTGACGACGAGCGGGGCCCCACGGCCTCGCTCGAAGCGGCCGCCGGGGACACGCGGGGCCCCGCACCGCTCCCCGCCGAGCGGGACGCGGATGCGGACGCGGAGCGGGACGGCGCGCACCCCGGGCGCTTCGGCGCCGTCCGACGCCTGGCCAACCCGGCGCGGGCCCGGCTCGACCGGATCGCGATCGAGTCCGCCCGGATCGACGCCGTACGCCGCGGCGTCACCGACGGCGTCCGGCAGGGCGTGAAACGCGGCGGCGACAGCGCGAAGGCCGGCATCGGCCACCTGGCCGACCGGCTCATCGACCTCGCGCCCCGCATCCCCGTCCGCGACCTGGCGACCCTGCGCAGACACTTCCCCGGGCTCGGCCCCGAGGAGATCGCCGACAAACTCGTCGCCGGCGCCGCCAACGCCAGCTCGACCGTCGGCGCGGGCATCGGCGCCGCCGCCATGCTGCCCGTCCCGCCGGCCATGCCGGCCGAACTGGCGGCGGAGATCACCGGCGTCGCCGCCGTGGAACTCAAACTCATCGCCGAACTGCACGAGGTCTACGGCCTGCGGCCGCCCGGCCGCCTCACCCAGCGCTCGGCCGCCTATCTGACCTCCTGGGCGGAGGAGCGGGGCATCGACCCCACCAAGCCCACCACCGTCAACGCCGCCCTCGGCGGACAGCTCAAGCGCGAGCTGCGCCAGCAGATCATGAAGCGCATGGTGCGCAACCTGCCGAACCTCGCCCCCTTCATGGTGGGCGCGGCCGTCGGCGCCGTCATGAACCGCCGGGACACCAAGAAGCTCGCCGCGCACATCCGCAAGGACCTGCGCGCCCGCCAGGTGCCCTGGGACGCCCTGCCCGAGCTGCCCGCCCTCGAACAGCCCGAGAACCCGCCGGAGCTGGGTTTCTGAGCCCGCGGCGGGCCACCGCCGGGAGCCGCCCGGCACGCGTCGCCACGGACCGCCCCGGGCGAGGGTCCCGCGAGGGTCCCGCGCGGGCCCCGGCGCGTCCTCAGCCGTCCGCGCGGACGGCCTCCAGGGCCGCGGCCAGCGCCTCCGGCTCCCGGGTGGACAGGTACACGTAGGGCGTCGGATCCGCCGGGTCCGTCACCTCGATCCGTACCGCCGTCGGCACGTAGCTGCGCATCAGCAGGAAGGCGCGCGGATCGGCCTTGAACGTGCGCCAGGCGCGCGCCTCCTCCGCGTCGAGCACCTCGGCCGCCCCCAGCGCGGAGACCGGGATCCTGGCGTCGCCCGCGACGAGCGAGCCCGCCACGACGCGGATGCGGGCGGAGCCGTACGAGGAGACCGCCATGCCCGCCAGGACCGCGGCGACGATCACTCCGCCGAGCGTCGGTACCGTACCCAGCGGGAACATCACCAGGCCGCCGGAGATCCCCAGCAGGCCCACGATCACCCACCACGAGCGGGGCGCCGTCAGCCGTTCGTCGAAGCGCGGCGCCGCCGGTGAGGCCGGGGTCTCGGGGGAGGGGGCGGGGGACGGTACGGAAGGCTGCATGCGTCCAAGCCTGCCACGGCGAGACCGGCGCCCGGCCGCGCGGGTAAGGTCTGCGCCTGTGACCGCAACATCTGCCGCCCTCACCCCGCCGCCGGAGGCCATAGCGCCGGTGCGCCACCCCGACGCGCCCGCCCCCGGCGAGCTGCTCGGTTCGCACTACGCGCACTGCTTCGGGTGCGGCGGCGGACAGCCCCACGGCCTCCACCTGGAGGCCCGGGCGGGCGAGGGCGTGACCGTCACCGCCGAGTTCACCGTGACCCCCGACCACCAGGGCGCCCCCGGCCTCGCGCACGGCGGCCTCCTCGCCACCGCGCTGGACGAGACCCTCGGCTCCCTGAACTGGCTGCTGCGCGTCATCGCCGTCACCGGCCGCCTGGAGACCGACTTCGTGCGGCCCGTGCCGGTCGGCACCGTGCTCCACCTGGACGCCGAGGTCACGGCCGTGCACGGCCGCAAGATCTACTCGACCGCCGTCGGCCGGATCGGGGGGCCCGAGGGCCCCGTCGCCGTCCGCGCCGACGCCCTCTTCGTCGAGGTCAAGGTCGACCACTTCATCGACAACGGCCGCCCGGAGGAGATCCGGGCCGCCATGTCCGACCCCGACCAGGTCCGGCGCGCCCGCGCCTTCGAGGTGAACCCCTGATGCGCAACCCTGTCGACGTACTGATCCGCCGCCTGGACCCGGAGGTGCCGATCCCGGCCTACGGCCACCCCGGCGACGCCGGCGCGGACCTCGTCACCACCGAGGCCGCCGTGCTCGCCCCCGGCGAGCGCGCCGTCCTGCCCACGGGGGTTTCCCTCGCCCTGCCGGACGGGTACGCCGCCTTCGTGCACCCGCGCTCGGGACTGGCGGCCCGCTGCGGCGTCGCCCTGGTGAATGCCCCCGGGACGGTGGATGCCGGGTACCGTGGAGAGATCAAGGTGATCGTGGTCAATCTGGACCCGCGTGAGAGCGTGCGGTTCGAACGGTTCGACCGGATTGCCCAACTTGTCGTCCAGCAGGTCGAGAAGGTGCGCTTCCACGAGGTGGCGGAGCTTCCCGGCTCGGCGCGGGCCGAGGGGGGCTTCGGGTCCACCGGCGGTCATGCCGCCGTGGACGGCACCACGGGTGGGAATCGATACGCTTCGGTCGTATCCGACCGGGAAGGACAGTGACGTGTTCGGACGTCGCAAGAAGAGCGGTGCCGCTGCCGACGCAGCGGGCGAGGCCGAGCAGGTCGTCGACGCGGTCGACACCGACAGCACGGCCGATTCGGCCGACGAGCCGCGCAAGGTGAACCTTCCGCCGGCGCCCCGGCCCGACGGCCCCTGGGACGTCTCCGAGGTCTCCAGGCCCGAGGAGGGCCGCGTGGACCTCGGCGGCATCTTCGTGCCCGGGGTCGAGGGCATGGAGCTGCGGGTCGAGGTGGCGGGCGACGCGATCGTCGCGGCCACCGTCGTGCTCCGCGACAGCGCCGTGCAGCTCCAGGCCTTCGCCGCCCCCAAGAAGGAGGGCATCTGGGGCGAGGTCCGCGAGGAGATCGCCACCGGCATCGTCCAGCAGGGCGGTGCCATCGACGAGGTCGAGGGCCCGCTGGGCTGGGAGCTGCGGGCCCAGGTCCCCGTGCAGCTGCCGGACGGCAACCGGGGCGTCCAGCTCGTCCGCTTCGTGGGCGTCGACGGGCCCCGCTGGTTCCTGCGCGGAGTGATCTCCGGCCAGGGCGCGGTCCAGCCCGAGGCGGCCGGCCTGCTGGAGCAGATCGTCCGCGACACCGTGGTCGTCCGCGGCGAGGGCCCCATGGCGCCGCGCGACCCGATCGTCCTCAAGCTGCCGAACGACGCGCAGATGGTGCCGGACGGCGTGCAGCAGGAGGAGCAGGAGAACTCCCGCTTCTCCGGCGGCATGGGCCAGCTCCAGCGCGGCCCGGAGATCTCCGAGGTCCGCTGACCCCCGGGTCGCCGACCCGAGGCCCCGCACCTGCCGGTGGGCCGCCCCCTCCCCGTACGCACGCCGTACGACACGGGGGCGGCCCACCGGCTTTTCCGCGCCCCGCCGACCCGCAGGGTGCACCGGTCCGCACCGGTCCACCGCACCGGTCCGGCTCTGGTCCCGCGGCACGGCGGCGGACCATACTGGCGGGCGCACGTGTTCGAGGAGGGGGAGCAGCGGGTGAGTGAGAGCAGCACACGAGCGGGCACGGCCGTCGTGGCGGACCCGGCGGGCACGCCCATGGTCCGCGTCGAGAACCTCCGCCGCTCCTACGGCACCGGCGAGGCCGCCGTCCACGCCCTGCGCGGGGTCTCCTTCGACATCCCGCGCGGCGAGCTGGTGGCCCTCAAGGGCCGCTCCGGCTCCGGCAAGACGACGCTGCTCAACCTCGTGGGCGGCCTGGACAGCGCCGACGGCGGCCGGATCGTCATCGACGGGACCGACCTCTCCGCGCTCGGCGAGGAAGGGCTCCTGGAGCTCCGCCGGGACCGGATCGGCTTCGTCTTCCAGTCCTTCGGCCTCCTGCCGATCCTCTCCGCCGCCGAGAACGTGGGCGTACCGCTGCGGCTGCGGAAGGCGGACCCCAGGGAACGCGAGGAGCGGGTCGCCCTGATGCTCGGCCTCGTGGGCCTCGCCGACCACGCGAACCAGCGGCCCGGCGAGCTCTCCGGCGGCCAGCAGCAGCGGGTCGCCATCGCCCGCGCGCTCGCCAACAAGCCGGCGCTGCTCATCGCCGACGAGCCCACCGGGCAGCTCGACGCCGAGACCGGCCTCGCCGTCATGGAGCTGCTGCGCGCGGTGGTCCGCAGCGAGGGCTGCACCGCCCTCGTCGCCACCCACGACGCCCAGCTCCTCGGCCTCGCCGACCGGGTCCTCGAACTCGGCGACGGCGAGATCATCGAGCACTGACACGGGCCGGGGGGCCGGCCCCCGCGACGCGCGGCCGCCCCGCCCGGCTCCCGGCCCGGACCCGGCATCAGGATCACGTCAAGACGGTCCGGGGCCTCCACCCGCATGCGGAATGTCCGATTGGCGGGACGTATGGTCGGGGCATGGCACGCGGCAAGCTTCGGATCTACCTCGGCGCCGCACCGGGCGTCGGCAAGACGTACGCGATGCTCGCCGAGGCCCACCGTCGGGTGGAGCGCGGCACGGACTGCGTCGTGGCCTTCGTGGAGCACCACGGACGGCCCCGTACGGAGGCGATGCTGCACGGCCTCGAACAGCTGCCGCGCCGCGCGATCGAGCACCGGGGCACCACCTCCTCCGAGATGGACGTCGACGCCGTCCTGGCCCGCAGCCCCGCCGTCGCGCTCGTCGACGAACTCGCCCACACCAACGTCCCCGGCTCGCGGAACCCCAAGCGCTGGCAGGACGTGGCCGAGCTGCTCGCCGCCGGCATCGACGTCGTCTCGACCGTCAACATCCAGCACCTGGAGTCCCTCGGCGACGTCGTCGAGTCCATCACCGGCGTACGGCAGCGGGAGACCGTCCCCGACGAGCTGGTGCGCAGGGCCGACCAGATCGAGCTGGTCGACATGTCGCCCGAGGCGCTGCGCCGCCGCATGGCGCACGGCAACATCTACACCCCGGACAAGGTCGACGCGGCCCTCTCCAACTACTTCCGGCCCGGCAACCTCACCGCCCTGCGCGAGCTGGCGCTGCTGTGGACCGCCGACCGGGTCGACGAGTACCTCCGCCGGTACCGCGGCGAGCACAACATCCGCTCCACCTGGCAGGCCCGCGAGCGGATCGTCGTCGGCCTCACCGGCGGCCCCGAGGGCCGGACGCTGATACGCCGCGCCACCCGCCTGGCCGAGAAGGGCGCGGGCGGCGAGGTCCTCGCCGTCTACATCGCCCGCAGCGACGGCCTCACCGCGGCCTCGCCCAAAGAGCTCGCCGTCCAGCGGACCCTCGTCGAGGACCTCGGCGGAACGTTCCACCACGTGATCGGCGACGACATACCGTCCGCGCTCCTTGAGTTCGCCCGCGGGGTCAACGCCACCCAGATCGTCCTCGGCTCCAGCCGTCGCCGCACCTGGCAGTACATCCTCGGCCCCGGCGTCGGCCAGACCGTGGCCCGTGACTCCGGACCGGACCTCGACGTCCACATCGTCACCCACGGCGAGGTCGCCAAGGGACGCGGACTGCCCGTCTCCCGCGGCGCCCGCCTCGGCCGCTCCCGCATCCTCGGCGGCTGGCTCGTCGGCGTCGGCGGACCCGTCGTCCTCGCCCTGCTGCTCACCCACGTCGACGCCGACCTCGGCCTCGCCAACGACATGCTGCTGTTCCTCGCCATGACCGTCGGCTCGGCCCTGCTCGGCGGTTTCGTGCCCGCGCTCGCCTCCGCGGCCGCGGGCTCGCTGCTCCTGAACTGGTTCTTCACCCCGCCCGTCCACCGCCTGACCGTCGCCGACCCCAAGAACATCGTCGCGATCGCCGTCTTCTTCGGCGTCGCCATGGCGGTCGCCTCCGTCGTCGACCTCGCCGCCCGGCGCACCCACCAGGCCGCCCGGCTCCGCGCCGAGGCCGAGGTGCTCTCGTACCTCGCGGGCAGCGTGCTGCGGGGGGAGACCAGCCTCGACGCCCTCCTGGAACGGGTCCGCGAGACCTTCTCCATGGAGTCCGTCGCCCTCCTCGAACGCGCCGACGGCGGCGGGCCCTGGACCTCCGCCGCCAGTGTCGGCCCCCACCCGGCCGCCCGGCCCGAGGACGCGGACGTCGACATGCCCGTCGGCGACCACCTCGCCCTGGCGCTCACCGGCCGGGTGCTCCCCGCCGAGGACCGCCGGGTGCTCGGCGCCTTCGCCGCCCAGGCCGCCGTCGTCCTCGACCGCCAGCGGCTGGTGGGGGAGGCCGAGGAGGCCAGGAAGCTCGCCGAGGGCAACAAGATCCGCACCTCGCTCCTGGCCGCCGTCAGCCACGACCTGCGCACCCCCCTCGCCGGCATCAAGGCTTCCGTCTCCTCCCTCCGCTCCGACGACGTCGAGTGGTCCGAGGAGGACAGGTCCGTGTTCCTGGAGGGCATCGAGGCGGGCGCCGACCGCCTCGACCACCTCGTGGGCAACCTCCTCGACATGTCCCGCCTCCAGACCGGCACCGTCACGCCGCTGATCCGGGCCGTCGACCTCGACGAGGTCGTCCCCATGGCCCTCGGCGGCGTCCCCGACGGCAGCGCCGAGCTGGACATCCCGGAGACGCTGCCCATGGTCGAGGTCGACACGGGCCTCCTGGAACGGGCCGTAGCCAACATCGTCGAGAACGCCGTGAAGTACAGCCCCGACGGCGTGCCCGTGGCCGTCGCGGCCAGCGCGCTCGGCGAGCGGGTCGAACTCCGGGTCGTCGACCGCGGCCCCGGCGTCCCCGACAACGGCAAGGACGGCATCTTCGAGCCCTTCCAGCGCTTCGGGGACGCCCCGCGCGGCGCCGGGGTCGGCCTCGGCCTCGCCGTCGCCCGCGGCTTCGTCGAGGCCATGGGCGGCACCCTCGGCGCGGAGGACACCCCGGGCGGCGGGCTCACGATGGTGCTCACCCTGCGCGCCGCGCCCGGCGGGCCGCCGGCCCCCGCCCCCGACCTCCCGGCGCAGGCCGTGACCTGACCCGACCGCCGCGCCCGGACGCGTACCCCTCCGTGCTCCGACGCCGGACCGCCCGCCCGTACGCCGCCCCGCTCGTACGCCGCCCGTGCGCGTGACCCGGCGACGTACGGCCCGGAACCCGCCCGCAGCTCCCCGCCCCCGCCCGCACCGCCCGTCCAGGCCCCTCCCCGGGGCACCGAAGAAGGAAGGCCCCCGCCATGACCCGGGTCCTCGTGGTCGACGACGAGCCGCAGATCGTCCGCGCCCTGGTGATCAACCTCAAGGCGCGGAAGTACGAGGTCGACGCCGCCCCCGACGGCGCCACCGCCCTCCGGCTCGCCGCCGAGCGCCACCCCGACGTCGTCGTCCTCGACCTCGGCCTGCCCGACATGGACGGGGTCGACGTCATCAAGGGCCTGCGCGGCTGGAGCCGGGTCCCGATCCTGGTCCTCTCCGCCCGGCAGACCTCCGACGAGAAGGTCGAGGCGCTCGACGCGGGCGCCGACGACTACGTCACCAAGCCCTTCGGCATGGACGAACTGCTCGCCCGGCTGCGGGCCGCCGTGCGCCGCGCCGAGCCGGTCGGCGGCGCCGAGGAGGGCGCCGTGGTCGTCGAGACGGCGGGCTTCACCGTCGACCTCGCCGCGAAGAAGGTCCACCGCGACGGCCGGGACGTCCGGCTCACGCCCACCGAATGGCACCTCCTGGAGGTCCTGGTCCGCAACAGCGGGCGGCTCGTCGGCCAGAAGCAGCTCCTCCAGGAGGTCTGGGGCCCCTCGTACGGCACGGAGACCAACTACCTCCGCGTGTACATGGCCCAGCTGCGCCGCAAGCTGGAGGCCGACCCCTCGCACCCGCGCCACTTCGTCACCGAACCGGGCATGGGGTACCGCTTCGAACACTGAAGCGCATGCCGCACGGAGGGCCGGTCCTGGTGACAGGGGTGGCCGGTACGCTTTCTGTATGAGTGCTGCACCACGAAGTGAGAAGCCGGCCGGTCGGTTCCGCCGGATGCTCGACCGGCTCTCCTCCAGCCCGGAGGACCTCGAGTCGGAGGAGCTCCAGGAGGACACCCAGGCCTCGGGGTGCACGCGGATCGCCGAATGCTCCGACCGCCAGATAGTCAGGGTGACTGGTACCTTGCGCACGGTCACGCTGCGCCCCCGGGCCGGTGTGCCCGCGCTGGAGGCCGAGCTCTTCGACGGCACGGCACCGCTGGACGTCGTCTGGCTGGGCCGGCGCTCCATCGTGGGCATCGAACCGGGCCGCAAGCTGATCGCCTCCGGCCGCATCTCCATGAGCCACGGCCGGCGGGTCCTCTTCAACCCCAAATACGAGCTCCGACCGCTCGGACAGGAGTAGCCGGTGACGTCCCTCGACAAGCCGACGACGGAACAGACGGGCCGGTCCGACGAGCCGGACCGGTCCGAAGAGACGGGCCCGGCGGGCGGGCGCGACGACGCCCGGGCCTCGAAGGAGGTCACCGAGGCCGCCATGGCCGAGGCCTTCGGCGGCGTGCGGGGCATGATCGAGACGGTCGTCCCCGGCCTCCTCTTCGTGACGATCTTCACGGTCAAGAAGGACCTGCAGCTCTCGGCGATCGCCGCACTCGCCGTCTCGCTGCTCCTCGTCGCCGTCCGGCTGGCCCGCCGCGACACCGTCAAGCACGCCTTCAGCGGCGTCTTCGGTGTCGGCTTCGGCGTCGTCTTCGCGATGATGACCGGCAACGCCAAGGACTTCTACCTGCCGGGCATGCTGTACACGCTGGGCCTCGCCCTCGCGTACATCGTCACCACCCTCGCCGGCGTCCCACTGATCGGCCTCATCCTCGGTCCGGTCTTCAAGGAGAACCTCTCCTGGCGGACCCGGAACCCCGGACGCAAGAAGGCGTACGCGAAGGCCAGCTGGGCCTGGGGACTGATCCTGCTCGGAAAGTGCGCGATCCTCTTCCCGCTGTACTGGTGGGCCGACCCGACCAAGTTCGGCTGGGTCTCCGTCGCCCTGAAGATCCCGCCCTTCCTGCTCGCCGTCTACCTGACGTGGGTCTTCCTCTCCAAGGCGCCGCCGCCGATCGACGTCTTCGCCGAGATGGAGGCGGAGGAGCGCGCCGAGAAGGAGCGCGAGGAGCGGCGGAAGGCCGAGCGCGAGGCGGAGGAGCGCGACGCCGCCGCACAGGGCCGGCCGGACGCCTGACGCGCCGCCGCCCGCCCGTCGCCCGCCCGCCGTAGGGCCGGCCGGAAACGGTACGGGGAAGGGCCCGGGACCATCACGGTCCCGGGCCCTTCCCCGTACCCACCGGAAGGCTCCCGCCTCCCCGTGCGTCGTACCCGCCGGGAGGCACCCGCCCCCGTGCGTCAGTCGTCCGACGGCTCCCGGCGCACCGACAGCAGGTCCTCCAGCTGCTCCTCGCGCGCCTGCGCGGCCACGAACAGCAGCTCGTCGCCCGCCTCCAGCGTCTCCTCCGCGGTCGGCGTGAGGACCCGCGAACCGCGGATGATCGTCACCAGCGAGGTGTCCTGCGGCCAGGCCACGTCGCCCACCGCCGTACCGGCGATGGCGGACTCCGGCGGCAGCGTCAGCTCCACCAGGTTCGCGTCGCCGTGGCTGAAGCGGAGCAGCCGGACCAGGTCGCCGACGCTCACCGCCTCCTCGACCAGGGCCGACATCAGGCGCGGCGTGGAGACGGCGACGTCCACGCCCCAGGCCTCGTTGAACAGCCACTCGTTCTTCGGGTTGTTCACCCGGGCGACGACCCGCGGCACGCCGTACTCGGTCTTGGCGAGCAGCGAGACGACCAGGTTCACCTTGTCGTCGCCGGTCGCCGCGATGACGACGTTGCAGCGCTGCAGCGCGGCCTCGTCGAGCGAGGTGATCTCGCAGGCGTCGGCCAGCAGCCACTCCGCCTGCGGCACCCGCTCCACCGAGATGGCCGTCGGCGCCTTGTCGACGAGGAGGACCTCGTGCCCGTTCTCCAGCAGCTCGCCGGCGATGGAACGGCCCACCGCGCCCGCGCCCGCAATAGCGACACGCATCAGTGACCGCCCTCCTCGGGACCCTCGGCGAAGACCGCCTCGACCTTCGCGATCTCCTCCGTACGCATCATCACGTGCACCAGATCGCCCTCCTGGAGCACTGTCTGGGAGGTCGGCAGAATCGCCTCGCCCAGCCGGGTGAGGAACGCGACGCGAACGCCGGTCTCCTCCTGGAGGCGGCTGATCCGGTGGCCGATCCACGCCGGGGAGGTGTGCACCTCGGCGAGCTGCACGGCGCCGCTCGGGTCGCGCCACAGAGGCTCCGCCCCGGACGGCAGCAGGCGCCGCAGCATCTGGTCGGCGGTCCAGCGGACCGTGGCCACGGTCGGAATGCCGAGGCGCTGGTAGACCTCGGCGCGGCGCGGGTCGTAGATGCGCGCCGCGACGTTCTCGATGCCGAACATCTCGCGCGCCACCCGGGCGGCGATGATGTTGGAGTTGTCACCGCTGCTCACCGCGGCGAACGCACCGGCTTCCTCGATCCCGGCCTCGCGGAGGGTGTCCTGGTCGAAGCCCACACCGGTGACGCGCCGACCGCCGAACCCCGAGCCCAGACGGCGGAAAGCCGTCGGGTCCTGGTCGATGACCGCGACGGTGTGCCCCTGCTGTTCGAGGGTCTGCGCGAGAGCGGCTCCCACTCGCCCGCAGCCCATGATGACGATGTGCACGTCCCCTTACCCCGCACTCCTGATCGCCTTGCTGACCTGCGAAAACACCCTGCTCACAACTTTCCTCGCCCGTTCGGCCCGGGTCGCGGCGGGCAACGCCCTGCCGGGTTGCCCGGTCCGAGCTTAAGCGGCAACCCTGGCCGGGACCGCATCCGAGGTGGTAGACGGAAAGATTCCGTATGGATCCGGGGTCGCGGTGAGCATGGCTCTTTTCGAACGCTTACGATCCTCTCCGTGTCCAAACTGACCGACGTGCCCAAACGGATCCTGATCGGGCGGGCCCTGCGCAGCGACAAGCTCGGGGAGACCCTCCTCCCGAAGCGGGTCGCCCTCCCCGTATTCGCCTCCGACCCGCTGTCCTCGGTGGCGTACGCACCGGGCGAGGTGCTGCTGGTCCTCTCCATCGCGGGGCTCTCGGCGTACCACTTCAGCCCGTGGATCGCGCTCGCGGTCGTCGTCCTGATGTTCACGGTGGTCGCCTCGTACCGGCAGAACGTGCACGCGTACCCGAGCGGCGGCGGCGACTACGAGGTCGCCAACACCAACCTGGGGCCCAAGGCCGGGCTCACCGTGGCGAGCGCCCTCCTCGTCGACTACGTGCTCACCGTGGCCGTGTCGATCTCCTCGGGCATCGAGAACCTCGGCTCCGCCGTCCCCTTCATCGTCGAGCACAAGGTCGCGTCGGCCGTCGCCGTGATCGTGCTCCTGACGGTGATGAACCTCCGCGGCGTGAAGGAGTCCGGCACCCTCTTCGCCATCCCGACGTACGTCTTCGTCGCCGGCGTCTTCCTCATGATCGCGTGGGGCGCCTACCGGGGGATCGTCCTCGACGACACGATGAAGGCCCCCACGGCCGACTTCGAGATCAAACCCGAGCACCAGGGGCTCGCCGGCTTCGCCCTGGTCTTCCTGCTGCTGCGCGCCTTCTCCTCCGGCTGTGCCGCCCTCACCGGCGTCGAGGCGATCTCCAACGGCGTCCCCGCCTTCCGCAAGCCGAAGTCGAAGAACGCCGCCACCACGCTCGCGCTCATGGGCGGCCTCGCCGTCACCATGTTCTGCGGCATCATCTTCCTCGCCATGGCCACCGACGTCCGGATGGCCGAGAAGCCCGCCCAGGACCTGCTGCACAACGGCGTCCCGGTCGGCGAGGACTACGTCCAGGACCCGGTCATCTCACAGGTCGCCGCCGCCGTCTTCGGCGACGGGACGTTCCTCTTCGTCGTCCTCGCCGCCGCCACCGCGCTCGTCCTCTTCCTGGCCGCCAACACCGCGTACAACGGCTTCCCGCTCCTCGGCTCGATCCTCGCCCAGGACCGCTACCTGCCGCGCCAGCTGCACACCCGCGGCGACCGGCTCGCCTTCTCCAACGGCATCGTGCTCCTCGCCGGCGCCGCCGCCCTCCTCGTCTGGATCTACGGCGCCGACTCCACCCGCCTCATCCAGCTGTACATCGTCGGCGTCTTCGTCTCCTTCACCCTCAGCCAGATCGGCATGGTCCGGCACTGGAACCGGCACCTGAAGACGGAGCGGGACCCGGCCAAGCGCCGCCACATGATCCGCTCCCGCGCGATCAACGCCTTCGGCGCCTTCTTCACCGGTCTCGTCCTCGTCGTCGTCCTCGCCACCAAGTTCACCCACGGCGCCTGGGTCGCCCTGCTCGGCATGGTGATCTTCTACGTGACGATGACCGCGATCCGCCGCCACTACGACTCCGTGTCCGCCGAGATCGCCGCCGCCGAGGAACGCCCCGACGAGTACGTGCGGCCCTCCCGGGTCCGCTCCCTCGTCCTCGTCTCCAAGCTGCACAAGCCGACGCTGCGCGCCCTCGCCTACGCCAAGCTCATGCACGCGGGCGAGCTGGAGGCGCTCACCGTCAACGTCGACCCGGCGGAGACCAAGGCCCTCAAGGAGGAGTGGGAGCGGCGCGGCATCAACGTACCGCTGAAGATCCTCGACTCGCCCTACCGCGAGATCACCCGGCCCGTGATCGAGTACGTCAAGAACCTCCGGCAGGAGAGCCCGCGCGACGCCGTGTCGGTCTACATCCCGGAGTACGTCGTCGGCCACTGGTACGAACACCTGCTGCACAACCAGAGCGCCCTGCGCCTCAAGGGGCGGCTCCTCTTCACCCCGGGCGTCATGGTGACCTCCGTGCCGTACCAGCTCCGGTCCTCCGAGGCCGCGAAGAACCGGGCGCGCAAGCGCCAGGAGTGGAACGCGCCGGGCGCCGTCCGCCGGGGCCCGGTCGAGAAGCGGCAGAAGGATCCGGCCGGAAAGAGCAACTAGACTGGTGGGCTGCTGTGCGAACAGCAGCCCACTTCTCTTTCTCTCCCAGGAGCCCCCGATCATGCAGAACACCCCTGTTTCGTCATTGGTCGGGGAGGAGTACGAGGTCGAGGTCGGCCCGGTGGCCCACGGCGGCCACTGCATCGCGCGCACGGACGCCGGGCGCGTCCTCTTCGTCCGGCACGCCCTGCCGGGCGAGCGCGTCCGGGTCCGGGTCACCGAGGGCGAGGAGACCTCCCGCTTCCTGCGCGCCGACGCCGTCGAGATCCTGGACGCCTCCAAGGACCGCGTCGAGGCCCCGTGCCCCTTCGCCGGGCCCGGCAAGTGCGGCGGCTGCGACTGGCAGCACGCCAAGCCCGGTGCCCAGCGGCGGCTCAAGGGCGAGGTCATCGCCGAGCAGCTGCTGCGCCTGGCCGGGCTCACCCCCGAGGAGGCCGGCTGGGACGGCACCGTCATGCCGGCCGAGGGCGACAAGCTGCCCGCGGGCGAGGTCCCGCAGTGGCGCACCCGCGTCCAGTACGCCGTCGACGCCTCCGGGCGGGCCGGCCTGCGCAAGCACCGCTCGCACGAGGTCGAGGTCATCGACCACTGCATGATCGCCGCCGAGGGCGTCAGCGAACTCGGCATCGAGAAGCGCACCTGGGAGGGCATGGCCTCCGTCGAGGCCATCGCCGCCTCCGGCTCCGGCGACCGCCAGGTCGTCCTCACCCCGCGCCCCGGCGCCCGGCTGCCGCTCGTCGAGCTGGACAAGCCGGTCTCCGTCCTGCGGGTCGAGGAGAAGGACGGCGGCGTCCACCGCGTCCACGGCCGCCCCTTCGTCCGCGAGCGCGCCGACAACCGCACGTACCGCGTCGGCAACGGCGGCTTCTGGCAGGTCCACCCGAAGGCCGCGCAGACCCTGATGCTCGCGGTGATGCAGGGCCTCACCCCGCGCAAGGGCGAGACCGCGCTCGACCTCTACTGCGGCGTCGGCCTCTTCGCGGGCGCCCTCGCCGACCGCGTGGGCGACACGGGCGCGGTCCTCGGCATCGAGTCGAGCAAGCGCGCGGTGGAGGACGCGCGCCACAACCTGGCCGAGTTCCCGCGCGTCCGCGTCGAACAGGGCAAGGTCGAGTCGGTCCTCCCGCGCACGGGCATCACTGACGTCGACCTCATCGTCCTTGACCCCCCGCGCGCCGGCGCGGGCAAGCAGACGGTCCACCACCTCGCCGCCCTGGGCGCCCGCCGCATCGCCTACGTCGCCTGCGACCCGGCGGCCCTGGCCCGCGACCTCGCCTACTTCGCGGACCGCGGCTACCGGGTGCGGACGCTGCGGGCGCTCGACCTCTTCCCGATGACGCACCACGTGGAGTGCGTGGCGATCCTGGAGCCTGCTGACAAGGGCCGCCCTGCTGACAAGGGCCGCTGACCTGAGGCTTTGCCGAGTGGGCGTGATGCGCGTCGAGTACGCGGCCGAGGCGACTCAACGCCTCGGCCGCGGGTAGAGGCCCTGCGCGGGGCGGCAGGACGCCGACCCGGAGAGCTGTCTGCGGGGCGAGAGGTGGCCGGCCATGGAGCGTACAGCGCTCGTCGTGATCGACATGCTGAACACGTACGACCACCCGGACGCCGACCGGCTCGTCCCCTCGGTGCGCGAGGCCCTGCCGGTCATGGAGGAACTGCTGCGGCGTGCGCGGGCCGACGGCGCGCCGGTGATCTACGTGAACGACAACTTCGGGCAGTGGCGCTCCCATCACGGCGAGATCCTCGATGAAGCGCTGTCCGGTCGGCACCCTGAACTCGTGCGGCCGATCGTTCCGGACGACGACTCCCTCTTCGTCTTCAAGGCGCGCCACTCCGCCTTCTTCGAGACACCCCTCGCGTATCTGCTCTCCCAGCTGCAGGCACAGCGCCTCGTCCTGTGCGGGCAGGTGACCGAGCAGTGCGTGCTCTACTCGGCGCTGGACGCGCACATCCGGCACCTTGACGTCACCGTCTGCCCGCAGGCGGTCGCCCACATCGACCCCGAGCTCTCCGATGCGGCACTGCGCATGATGGAGCGCAACATGGGGGCGACCGTCTGTCCCGTGGACGCCGTCGACTTCGGGGAACCGGCGCGGAATCCGGACCCCTGAGGCGCGGAGCCTCAGGGCGTGAAGAGGACCTTGACGGCGCCGTCCTGCTTCTTCTGGAACATCTCGTACGCCTGGGGCGCATCGGCGAGCGGGACCCGGTGGGTGGCGAAGTCGTCCACACCCAGCGGGTCGGCGCCGGTGAGGAGGGGCATGAGGTCGTCGACCCAGCGCCAGACGTTGGCCTGCCCCATGCGCAGTTGGATCTGCTTGTCGAACATGGTCAGGAGCGGCATCGGATCGGCCATGCCGCCGTAGACGCCGGACAACGAGATGGTGCCCCCACGCCGAACGAGTTCGATGGCGAGGTGGAGGGCGGAGAGACGGTCCACGCCGAACCGTTGCATCATCCTGGAGGCCAGGGCGTCGGGCATCAGGGTGGTCATGTGCTGGGCCCCCTTCGCCAGCGGCGCACCGTGGGCTTCCATGCCGACGGCGTCGATGACGGCGTCGGGTCCGCGTCCGCCGGTCAGTTCTCGTACCTCGTCGGCGAGGCCCTCGCCGTGGGCGGAGAGATCGAGCGTGTGCACACCACGGGCGGCGGCCCGCCGCAGGCGCTCGGGGACGAGGTCGACGCCGATGACGAGGCCGGCGCCGCGGTGGGCGGCGATGCGGGCGGCCATGTCCCCGATGGGACCCAGACCGAGGACCGCCACCGTGCCGCCGGGAGGGATCGCGGCGTACTCGACGGCCTGCCAGGCGGTGGGAAGGACGTCGGACAGGTAGACGAAGCGGTCGTCGGGGCCGTCACCCGGTACGGGGATGGGGAGGGTGTTCCCGAAGGGCACTCGCAGGTATTCCGCCTGCCCTCCCGGAACCTGCCCGTAGAGCTTCGTGTACCCGAAGAGGGAGCCCCCGGAGCCGTGCTCGCGAACCTGTGTCGTCTCGCACTGGGACTGGAGGCCCTGGTCGCACGTGTGGCAGGTGCCGCAGGAGACGTTGAACGGGACGACGACCCGGTCGCCCGGCTTCACGCGGGTCACCTCGGGGCCGACCTCGGCCACGACGCCCATCGGCTCGTGGCCGAGGATGTCGCCGACGTCGAGGAACGGGCCGAACAGCTCGTACAGGTGCAGATCGGAACCGCACAAGCCGGTTGTCGTGATCTGCACGATCACGTCGGTCGGTGCCTTGATCACGGGGTCGGGCACGCTGTCCACGCGAACGTCGCGCTTTCCGTGCCAGGTCAGGGCCTTCATGGAGACTCCTCGCTGCGCTGGGTGCGAACCTGCGCGCCTCGGCTTTCATCGACGCCAGGCGGGGACGTGCGTTCGTCGTGCGAAACCGGCCCTTCGGAGACGCCGGCGCTGACCACGAGCTCGCCGGCTGCCGCGGCCAGCCCCGCTGTTCCAGCCGGGCCCGACGGGCCAGGTGGACGGGTCTCCAGGGCGCCGACCTTTCGGCCGTGGCCTCCGCGCACTCGGGCGGACGGGGCCAGTGGCCGCTCGCCCTCAGCCCGGGCCGGTGCCGCGCTCTCCCTCCGCCTGAGACGGGGTCGTGCGTGGCACGTCGGGGCGGTCGGCGTCTGTCGGCTCTTCCGTCTCCTGCTCCTCCTGCGGCTCCGGTTCCCCTTCCGCCTGGGAAGGCGTCGGCTCGGAGTTCATCGGGTCACTCATGCTCTGATCAGCCCTTTCCGAAGCAGCCATTCCACCGACCGGACATGCCGGTGACACGGAGCGGGTACCCCGTCCCGTTCCCTGTATCCGGTCTGCGGGCTCCGCCACGATCCGCGTCTAGAGCTGCTCCGAGTGGGTAATCGGCGGAGTGATCCGCGGGCGGGCGTGGCACGGTGCCGCGACGGTCCTCAGGACGGCGACGCACCAGTCGAGGGCAAGGAGACTGATCATGACCCTCCCGATCGCGGCCCAGAGCGTCGAGCAGCTGGGCGGCAACGCCAGCATCCTGGCGAGACAGCGCCGGGATCACGCTCAGCTGGACCGCTTGATGCGGGCATACGAGTCCGGCCGGGGATCACGGGAGGAGCGGCGGCGGACGCTCAAGGCGCTCGTGCAGCTCACCTTCAGTCACGCCTTCGCCGAAGAGACCGTTCTGTGGCCCGTGCTGCGTCGGCTCGCACCCGATGGGGAGGAGCTGACCGCGACAGTCGAGAGCGAGCATCAGCAGATCAACGACCTCGTCACGACGATGGAGCGGATCGGGCCGGACGACCCCCGCCACGATGTGCTCGCCACCGAGGCGTTCGCGTTGATCCGGCAGGACATTCGCGACGAGGAGGATCTGCTGCTGCCCCGGTTGCAGGAGTCCCTCGACAGGACCCACCTGCGTCGGCTCGGCTCGGCGTGGGAAGCCGTGCGCCGCACCGCCCCCACGCGTCCCCACCCGGTGGTGCCCCGGAGGCCGCCGACCAACGCCGTCCTCGGCGTACCACTGAGCGCCCTCGACCGGGCGCGGGATCTCCTCCAGGCCGGCAGCCGAGTGCCGCGGGGCCGGATCCTCGTGCTGGCGGGAGGCTGTCTGGGCATCGCCTGGCTGCTGGCGAAGGGCGTCCGGGGAAGCCGCTGATCGCGCAGAGTCGGCCATGCGGTTTCCGCAGTCGTGTCGGCACCGCGAGACCCCGTATCCGGATGTCGCCACCGACGCAGGGCGTGCGCCCGCTCATCGCCGTCGAGCGGGCGGTCGGGGGCCGCCAGACCATCCGGCCCCCACACGATCCCGTCCGACGCCGCCGTGACGGCCGCCTCGACCGGACTTCTGCGGTGCACCGCCCGTGATTGTTTCGGCCGAGGGGGAAGAAGAGCTTGCAACGCGTTGGAGGCTGATGTGGCTGGTGACCGGATGGGGCTGGAGCAGGTGCTGGCGGCCGCCGAGGCCGCTGCTCCGGTGGACTCGCTGGATGTGGTGGCACGCAACCTGCGGGAGCGGTTCGGCGCCCGGTACGTGTCGTTCCTGTTCGTCGACGTCGTCGGCCGACGCCTGCTGAGGGTCCACGACACCGCCACCCAGCGGCAGGAGGACCGTGCTGAGCAGGTCCCCCTGGCCGGCAGCAGCGTCTACGACGAGGTCCTGCGCAGCCAGCGCCTGCTCCGGGCACCGGACGGCGCAGCAGGCGGTCAGCGGGTGCTCGCGCCGGTCACCAACCGCGGCGACTCCATCGGCGTCCTGGAACTCTTCCTCGCCGACGCCACCCCTGAGGTGCTGGAACAGATCCAGGAGGCCGCGCACGCGCTGGCGTACGTCATCGTCACCGACCGGCGCTTCACCGACCTCTACCACTGGGGCAACCGCACCACGAACGTGAGCCTGTCCGCGGAGATCCAGCGCCAGCTCCTTCCCACCGCCTCCGCCTGCGAAGCTCCCCAGTTCACCCTCGCCGGTGCCCTGGTGCCGGCTTCCGACATCGCCGGTGACACCTACGACTACAGCCTCGACGCCGGCACCCTGCACCTGTCGATCACCGACGCGATGGGCCACGACGTCAGCGCGTCCCTGATGGCCACCCTCCTGGTCAACGCCTCCCGCGGCGCCCGCCGCGCCGGCGAAGGCCTCGCCGAACAGGCCCGCCAAGTCCACCAGGCGCTCCTGGACCACGGTCACCACAGCATCGCCACCGGTCAGCTCCTGCGCATCGCCCTCGACGGCACCGGCGCCCAGCTCGTCAACGCCGGCCACCCCTGGCCGCTGCGCCTGCGCGACGGCGCCGTCAGCGAACTGAGCCTGGCCGTGAACCTGCCCTTCGGCGTCGTCACCCAAGGCGCCTACCGGGTCCAGCACCTCGACCTCCGACCTGGTGACCGACTCCTGCTCCACACGGACGGCATGCAGGAACGCGACGCCGAAACCGTCGACCTGCCGGGCCTCCTGCGCAAGACCGCCGACGACCACCCCCGCGAAGTGGTACGCACGCTGGTCAGCGCGGTCAGCGACGCCTACCACGGACAGCCGCCTCGGGACGACGCCACCGTCCTGTGCCTGGACTGGCACGGTCCCACTCCGCCCGTGACGACGTGAGCGGCATCGGCCTTTGCACCGACAGTCCCCGACGAGGATGCCGGGGTGACGGTCCGGGCCGGCGGACCGGACGTGTTCGCGCACTACGCCGAAATCACAGGCAGCGGGTACCGCGAGCTCACCGCGAGCACGTCGCGTTCGACATCGGGCAGGGCCAGAAGGGCCGCAGGCGCAGAACATCGTCCCCGGCTGAGCCGGCCGCACGAGTCAGGGGGAGGCGCTTGTCCCGAACGGGCAGCCGCCTCACGTGGGGGGCCGACGGCAGCCCCCCGACGGCCGGGATGACCAGGAGGCCGAGACGAGCTGCGCCACCCGGGTCCGGTGCTGCATCACGGCACCTCAGGCAACTTCGCCGTCGACTTGCGCGCGCGGCAGGCGGTCACCGTCCCGGCCGCGCCTCACAGACGGCACGTAGCGCACGTCATGCGCATCGCTCGTGCGCCCGTTTTGGGTCGAGCACGTCTCTGAACTGTTCTGTTTCGGCCGCATGCTTGGGGTGACTCGCCATGTCGAGTGCATGGCGATTCTGGAGCCAGCGAGTTAAGGATCTGACCTGGGTTCTTGTTGGTTGGAAATGCTGGCGCGAGAGGTGTGGCGGAGCTCGTCGGACTCTCTTTGCGCAGCCAGACCCGGAAGGGAGCCGCCTCTCCCGCCTTCGTGTCGGTCAGCGTCACGCAGTCCGGCCCGCGGACCATGGCGGTGCGGTCGTACGCGTCCTTCCTGGGGTTGGTCACTTCACGTACCGGACGGTCACTGGAAGCTGCTGGAGGGTCAAGAGCGTCTACCAGTACGCCGCGGCTTCCCTGTCTTTGAGGACGATCTCCAGCCTGCACCTGAGGGCATGATGCGGTTGAGTAGCCGGTGATCCGCAACGGACGGTCTTCCCGGAACCCGGACACCTCTTGTCCGACGGGGTGGCCATGGAGCCTCTGACCGTGAAAGTACTCCGCTGAGAGGACGGCGTGCGAGCAGAACGGATCATTGCTCGGATGCACAGCCTTCGCCGGACAGAACCAGCGGCTCGCGCTGTGGCTGACCGCGCCCTATCCCGATCGAAGACCCTGACCGCGGAATCGGATCGCAGTACGGGCCCCCGCGCTGTCCGACTGAAGGCGACGCATGACGGGGCCGGTGAAACGGGCCGGAAGGGCGCGGCTTTGCGAGTGCGAGGGCTTTGGCGGACGGGCATCGCGGACGTTCGGCGGACGCCTGGAAGGCGCTCTGCCGCTTGTGCCGCCGAGAGCGATCCGCGCGTGCGGCCGACGGGCGGGAAGCTGCGATCGCAAAGTGGGGAAAGTGCCACAGGAACGCTGCGCCCGGGCGTAGTCTGCGGGCATTACCGCAGGTGGGTCGGGGTGGCCCGGAGTGCGGCGGAGGTGCCATGGGTGGGGACCCGTACGTGTCAGCAACGGTCGGCGAGCAGGATGGGACGGGGGTGCCCGATCCCTACGGGGAGCAGCCTCTGCTGACCTCCGCCATGGCGAAGGGCCATGACGCCACACCGTACGGGGACCGGAAGCTGCTGCTGCGCTACCTCGAGGCGGTGGTCGCCGCCCGTCGGACGCCCGTGCACACCGCCGTCGCCTTCAACGCCGCGTACTTCGGATACGACCTCGGGGGTGACGGGTACGGCGGCAGCCCGCTGCGGCTCGACGACTTTCCTGTGATCACCCTCGGCGGGCGCGCTCCCGTGCTGCCGGTCGGTGCCATGGTGTGCGTGGCCACAGGATCCGACCCGATCTTCGCGGAGATCGTCCACCGAGAGGGCGTCCACCCGGAGGTGGGAGCGCTGGGGGACGTGCCGGCCTGGGTGTCCGGGGCGCCCGCAGGCGCCCGGGGGCCAGGCACGCCGGGCACCGATGCCGCTCCCCGGCGAAAGGAACTCCTCGTCCCGGACGTCCATGCCTTCGGTCCTGCCCTGAGCCTGTCGCCGGCCCAGCTCCACCGCTTACGCACGCGCCGGCGCTGGATCAACGAGGACGGGCACGTCGTCGTCGACGTCTGCTATCCGTCCCCCGAAGCGGCACGGCGCGACGACCTGACGGCCTACGCCGACCATCTCCTGACCACGGCTCGGGAACAGCTGCTCAGCCCCTTCGTTCCCGTGTCCCTCGCCGAACTCGTGGGAGGCACGAGCGACGAGGAGCTGCGCGTGGGGCTGCTCGGCCTGCTCGACACCGTACGTGGCGTCCTCGGCTCCAGCACCTCCCTGCGCACATGGGGCCACTACGCCGTGACCCGGACCTCCCTCGCGGAGTGCTGGAGCGACGCCGGCCCACTGGGCGGCGACGACCTCAGGGCCCTCGCCGCCGCGGTGGAACACGCGGCCACACCGGCGAGGCGGCGCCACGGCCTCACCACCCCGGTCACGGTCTACACGGCGGTCGGACCGAGGCTCCGCCAGTTCCCCGGTGCGACGGAGCTGTTGAAGGGCGTGGGGTACGCGGCGGCCGTCTGCCGGGCGAACCTGACGCTCGCCGACGTCGTCCGAGGGGACAGCGATCACGGGCTGTTCGAGAACGGCTCCCGGATCACGCTCGACGACGCCTTCGAGAGCGGAGGAGTCTGGCGGTCTCACCATCCCGGCGGTGTCGAAGCGCCCGCGGACCCCCTCACCCCGGCCGGGCGTGGCTGGGCGTCGACCCTTCCCGCGCCGCCGGAGCCGGACGCGCGGCCACGGCCGGTAGCACCGGAAGCAGACGTCACGCCGATCGACCTTCCCCTCGCCGACGACGCAACCCTCGGTCCCGCCGAACTCCTCCGGAACGACGCGACGGAGATCGCCTGGCGCGCCCCCCTGCGACTGCCCCACCTCATCGGCGGCTGGTTCCCCCTGCATCCGCACGCCGCCCGCGCACTCGTCCTGTCCCACGGACCGCGCCTCACCTCGCGCCTCGTTCTCGACCACACCGGTCCTCTCCCGCGCGAACACGCGGTCCAGGACGTCGCGGCCGAACTCGACGGGGACACCGGTCGTCTGGCGGGCGTTCACTGGCCCCGCGACTTCTTCCCGGGGCTGATGCTCGAGTTGCGCTGGCTCCGCGGCGACACGGTGATCCGAGCGGCCACGACCCCGCTCACGGAGCCGATGCACGTCGGCGACCGGGAGATCGAGCACTGCTACGACCCCCGCGTGCTCACCAGAGACGACGCCCCCGGCAGCGATCGCCACGGCGACAGCGCGGCCGGTCTGGGGCCCCGGCAGCTGGTGATGCGCACCGTGCGCCGCTGCGGGCTGCTCACACTGGACGGCCATGCCCTCCTGGACCGTTCGGTCCTGCCGCGCGCGGTCTACGGGCGCGAGCCGGCGCGGTCCCAGGCCGCCACGCTGGAGACGGCGGTGGCGGAGCTGCTCGCCGAGCGGCTGCTGGAGCCGGCCCTCGGCAGCAGGGACGCATGGGGCCAGCCACATCACCCGGCCCGGGACGGGCAGCCGACCATCCCGCTCATCGGCTACCGCCCCCTCACGCGACGGGTGATACGCCCCTGGGGCGGTGCGGACCCGGACGGCGCCGGTCTACTCCCCCTCCAGTTCGTCGCGGGGCACTTGCGACGCCTCCGGCCGGGCTGCTCGCCCAGCGAGGCGCAGCGAGCGGCCTTCCGTGAACACTGCCGTCGGCTCGGCAAGGCGGACGGCTGGGAACTGCCCTACGGCTACACGTTCGTCATCGAGCACACACGGGGTTGCTGACCCGCGCCTCCACCGGCTTTCTCTTCTTCTTGCCCGTCTCGTTCGTCCTTCCCTGGCTTCTCGGCGTCGAGCGAGCCGACCGCGCAGTACCACCGCAGAAACGGAGTAGGCGTCCATGCACGACCTCTACCACGTCATCACGGGGCCGCCGCTGTCCCCGCCGACCGTCTCGGCCGAGGACCTCAAGGGGCTGGCCGCCGCGCTCAACGCCCTGAAACACCCGGTCGACGCCGCCCTGAGCGAACTCACGGTCGACATGGTGGAACTCGCCTTCAACTCCCTGACGCCCAAGGAGCGGCAGAAACTGCTCGGCAGCCTGGGGATCCGCATGGCGGCCCCTCGACGTGCGGGCAGGGCCCTTTGCCAGGACGTCCTCTCCCGCCTGCGGCGCGAGGCCCGGCAGCACAACTCGACCTACGGCATCAGGGGCCTCACGCCCAACGTGTTGAACCAGATCGCCGCGGTCGCCTTTCCCCGTGGCGGCACGACCTTGCCCGATCCCGTGTCCCGCTGGGGCGCGACACTCCTCCGGGTCACGGTGTTCGCGTGGTGCAACGCCTCCGTCGCCGACGCCTACCTCCTCACCTGGGCGGCCGCACACGACTGGTTCACGGGGAGGGCCGACGGAGAGGAGGCCGCACGCTTGGCTGCCGTGGCCGACGAGGCTCGGTCCGTCGTGGCGGCCAACCCGGGCTTCAAGGGCATACCGGAAGACGCCGATCGGCTGCCCACCGGGGGGAGGAAGGACGACGCTCCCGCCGCCGTCGGCAGGACGGGCGATGAGGCTGACGCTTCCGAGGGCGTCGCATGGGACACCGGCGCCCCGCACGACCTGTCGGTGACCGCCCCCGCCACTCCCGCCGGCCAGGAGACGGATCCGGAGGAGGCCTGCCGGCACCTGCAGTCGGCCCTCGCGGCGGCCGGGCACGCCGCGGAGAACGTGACGCGCACGGTGGCGGACGGCCGCCCTCCGCAAGGCGAGGACCTCGCCGCGTTGGGCGCGCTGGGCGTCGCCTTCGACAGCGCCGACGCGGCGTTCCGCGCGGCGGGGATGAAAGGGGTGCCCCGTCGGCTCGAGGACATGACGCAGGCCGCGCGCGAGTACCGCGGAGCGCGCGACCGCGACCGCCGGGCACGGGAGACGCTGCGGGACTTGGTGGAGGTCGCGGGCCGGCCCGACAGCCCCGCCTCCTTCGCCGCCGAGGCCGTACGAGGAGCGGCCCGCCGTCTGCTGGACGCCGTGGTGTGGGAGCAGCCCCAACGGGAGGAAGCCGCCGCGCTTGCCGACCTGGCACGGCTGATCCGGGAGGGGCGCCAGGCCTACGCGGCGACGGAGATCCTGGCGCTGCAAGACAGGATGGTGCGGGTTCTGCCCGCGTGCGCCATGGCGGTGGTCATGGCCCCCGAGCTGGTGCTGCAGACGCGGCCGGAGGAGGACTTCCTCGACCCGGCCGCGGACGGCGCGGAGGCCCAGGCCCCCGCGGACGAGGGCAGCACCGAAGGCGGGGTCGGAGGAGCGGACGAGCGTGCCGTGGGCGGGACGACCTCCGAGCTCGGGGAACCCGTCGTCGGGCAGGCGGACGAGAGCCTGGCGGACGACCCCGGCGGCCACGCCCCCGAGACGCCGGAATCCGGTTCGCCCGCCGCCGACGCCACGTCGGCCAGGAGGCGCACCGACGGGGACTCGGCCCTGACGCCCGCCGACGAGCCGGCCGCGACGCCGGCCGACGAACGGCTGGCAGTGGCCGTGCAGCCGGAGACCGACCTTCCGTCCGTGCTCGCCCCGGAGCCCGCCCCCGCCGCGACCGTGTCGCACGACGAGGAAACGCGGCGCCCGCCGCAGACCCCGAACGGCCTCGCCCCCGCCACCACCGAGGAGAACTCCGACGAGGTCGTGGTGGAGCAGGCGCTGACGCGGCTGGTCGTGGAGCGGCGCTTCGGGCTCGCCCACCGCGTGGCGCACGCCGCCGGACACCCCGAGCCGCAGGTGGCCGCGCTTCACCTGGCCGGCGCCGCCGGGCTGCTGACGTCCGGTGACAGCCAGAGCGCCCGGCTGACCGCCGACCTGCTCCAGCGGTACGGCGGACACGCCGGCCGCGACGCGGAAGGCAGCGAATTCCTTCTGTTGCCCGCCCTGCTGCGCACAGCGCTGATCACCGGAGACCACCTGGCGGGTGCCCAGCTGAAGGCCCTGGCGCCCCGGCTGCCGGAGCGGCTGGCCGAGGCGGCGACCGCGGTCGCCGACCGTACCCTCAGCGGCGCCCTGATGATGGCCTCGCCCCTGGTGGTGAGCGCCGACGTCTCCGGGGCGGAGGCACGGCTGCGGGACCTGCTGGAGCAGTGTCGTGTCCTGCTCGTACCGCCGAGGCTCCGGTTCGCGCGGGCGACGGAGATCGCCAAGCGCTGGCTGGCCGACGACGGGCTCCTCGGGTCGCTGCTCACGACCGTGGTCGCCGACCAGCGCGACGGGGCGGCACGGGTGCGCGAGCAGGCGGAGCGCCTGTCGAAGCTGCCCGAGGTCAGCAACGAAATCGACCGGATGGACCGCAAGCACCGCTCGCCCAGCGGCAAGCCGCTTCAGGGCTCCGGGCGACAGGACCTGGTGCATCTCGTGGAACGAGCCGTCGGCCTGGCCAAGGAGTGGTGCCTGGCGGTCGACACCATCCGCCGCGGCGACCGCTCGGACGGCAACCGCGCAGTCAAAGAGATCTCTTCCCTGCGCCGGTCCCTGCTGGACGGTCGGGAGGCGACACTGGCCGAACTGGAGCAGCTGGCCCGGAACTCCGGCGCGGTCAACGCCGCGACTGCGTGGGCGGCGCGCGCCTCGGTGGAGGAGCTGTTCGCCCTGTTGGCCGGTGACGCCGCGCCCGCGCGTCCCGGGAGTCCGGTGGATCCCGAACTCGTACTGGACGCGGAACTGCTGAAGGTCCGCGACCGCCGAGACGAGCGCCCGTCGCTCGACGAGCTGCTCGCCGCGGTCGACCGGACCTGGCAGGACGGCCTTGCCGAACGGCTCGACCGCGACGCCTTCGCCGCGGCTCGCACGCTCGTCGAGTTGGCCGGACACGGGCTGCTGCCGGGAGTGCAGGCCGAGGGGTTCACCCCGCCCCCCGTGCCCGAGATCGAGTCCCGGGCGGCCGCACGGCGAACGGAGCTGCGGGGCGAGCACGACGACCTCGTCGCCGAGCTGCACCGCGCTCAGGCCGACGGCGCCGTCACCGACGACCAGGACCTGCGCCTCCAGGAACTCCTCGCCGACGCCAAGGACCGGCTCGACGACACCGCCGCGTACGACCTCGTGGACGTACGGCGGGCGCTGGACACCGTACGCAACGACCTCCCCGCCTTCCGGCAGCAGGCGTCGGACCGGATCCGAGCCCGGCTCGACGCCCTGGAACCCACAGAGGCGCTGCGCGCGCAGGTCCTGCGGCACCTGGACACCGGCGGTCTTGCCACGGCAGCGGACCTGGTGTACTTCCTGGAGATCGGCGAGGACGTCCCGGAGATCGACGGGGGCGAGTCCCACCTGACCGAGTTCTTCCCGGCCGTGCCCGACGGACTGCCCAAGGGCATCGACCGCGCCCTCGTCGGCCTCGTGCGGTGCGGCGGAACGCATCCGGACGTCCCCGTCCTGGAGTACGGTGCGCTGTCGACCGACGAGGCGGCCCTGGCCGCGGACGCCCTGGAGGAGTGGCGCGAGCTGGGCGCCACCGAACCGAAGGACCGGCTCGAAGTATCGGCGCGGCGGCAGCTGCTCCCGGCCCTCAAACTCCTCGGTTACGACGCCAAGAGCGCCAAGCCGCTGGACGAGAAGTCGCACCGGCGACGCGAGTACCGCCTCTTCGAAGTGACGGAGGTGGAGATCAACGGCCGGGCGAAGGCCCCCGCGTTCGGATCGGAGATCCGGGAGCAGGGCGGCAGTCTCCGCGTGCTGATGGTCTGGGGCCGCCCGTCCGCCAAGTACGTGATGAGCCTGGCGGAGGGCGACACCAGCGGTGCGAGCCTCCTGGTCCTCTACTTCGGCACCCTGAGCCGTGAGGCCCGCGTCGAACTCGCCGTCGGGTCGGCCCGGTTGCAGCCGATGCTGGTCGTGGACGACGCCGCCCTGGCCTATCTCGCGGCACGGGGGAACCGGCAGGTCAGCACGGCCACCCAGACCCTGCTGCCGTTCTCGGGCGTCAACCCCTACATCCGGGAGAAGCGTGGCCGGATCGGCCGCGAGATGTTCTACGGACGGGACGTCGAGCGCAAGAGCGTTCTCGACCGGAGCGGCACCCAGGTCATCTTCGGCGGCCGGGGACTCGGCAAGTCCGCCCTGCTCAGTGACGCCGGGGAGCGGTTCGAGGAGCAGCGCCCGGGCTACCAGCTGGCGGTGTACGTGAACCTCGACCAGGAGAACATCGGCAAGGGCAGCTCGCTGGGCCCTGAGGCGCTGTGGAGTGTCCTCGACCAGAAGCTCAGGGCGTCGGAGGTACTGGGCGGGCAGCCGAGCCGCAAGTCGGGGAAGGACATTTCCGAACGGGTGCGCGCGGGCATCCGCGCCTGGCTCGACGGCGACTCCCGTCGGCGGCTGCTGGTCCTGCTCGACGAGTGCGACCAGTTCTTCGAGGCCGACGCCCCCCGCTTCGACCAGACCAAGAAGCTCAAGGGCCTGGGGTCCGACACGAAGGACCGTGCCAAGGTCGTCTTCGCTGGCCTGCACTCCGTACAGCGGTTCTCCAAGCTTGCCAGCAACGGGCCGTTCGGTCATCTCGCGCAGACCCCGAAGGTGATCGGCCCGCTCGCACCCCAGTCCGCCGCCGAACTGCTGGTCGACCCCATGCGGGCGCTCGGCTTCGAGTTCCAGGACGTGGACCTCGTCAACCGGGTCCTCGGCTACTGCTCCTACCAGCCGTTCCTCCTCCAGATGTTCGGTCACCGACTGGTCGAGGTGATGCACCGCAAGCGGGCGCGGCGCGGTGTCGAAGGCCCTCCGTACGCGGTGGAGGGCGCCGACATCGAGGTCGTCGAGTCGGACAGCGGCCTCAGGGACGGCATCTCGGCGGCGTTCAAGGACACCCTGAGCCTCGACCATCGCTACGACGTGATCGCGAACGTGCTGGCCTACCACGCGCGCCACCGCGGCCTGGAGGTGCGGCTGAGCGACGCCGAGCTGCGCGAGGAGTGCGAGACGTTCTGGCGCAAGGGCTTCGAACAGCTCGACACCGAGGGGTTCCGTGCGTATCTCTCCGAGATGGTGGGCCTCGGTGTGCTCGCCCCCAACCACGACGGCCAGGGCTGGCACCTGCGGGGCCCGAACGCCCTGCGCATGATCGGCACCTCTCACGAGGTGGACGCCCGCCTGCTCAGGGCCGAGCAGGACTGCGAGCTCCAGGAGAGCATCGTGCAGGAGGGGCGCCCCGAGCTGCCCGACGGCCGGCCGGCCCCGCTCACCATCACCCAGCTCGACGACCTCCTCGGCGAGCGGTCCAACCAGACGAGGGTCGTCCTCGGGAGCACGGCGACCGGTGTCCGCGACGTGGGCGACACCCTCCGTACGGTTGCCGGGCGGATCGCGGACTGGACGCTGCCCCCGGTCGGCAAGCCCAGTGTCTACAAGCAGGAACTCACCGGCGGGCGCCCGCGCGAGCGTCGTGTCGTCATCAGCGACTTCGCCCGTTACCCGGACGCCCGGCCCGAGGCGCCCCGACAGGCCGTGGATCTCGCCGACACGCTGCTGCCCGTCACGCCGGGGGTCACCCGGGCGGTCGTCGTGGTGACGGACCCCTCCCAGCTGGGCCTGTGGCGCCCCCTGTTGACGGGCTCCGAAACCACCTCGGCCGCACCCGTGGTGCTGCGCCGGCACGACCGCCGCAGTCTGCGCGGCTGGGCGCAGCGGGTCGAGAAGTTTCACACGGAGGACCGTCTGGACCGGCTCCACGAGCTGACCGGAGGCTGGCCGGCCCTGGTCGACCGGGCCCACCGTCTCCACGGCGAACTGGGTGATCCGGACGCGGTGCTGAACCGGCTGGCCGACCTGTGCGGGGACCGGAGCCGGGCCCGCGCCTTCGCCGAGGCGACCGGCGTGTACGCGGACCCGTTGCTCGTGACCGGGTACCGGGCCCTCGCCGAGGAGTTCCCGGACGATCCGTTCGACAGGGAGAGCGCGGTGACCGCCGTGGCCGTCCGGATCGAGGACGAGGAGGAAGCCCGCTGGATCGTGACCTGTCTCGACGCCCTGCAGGTCTTCGACCACGAGGGGAGCCACGTGCGCCTGGAACCGCTGCTCCGGAGGTGCGTGCTGTCCGAGGACTGACAGGGAAGCAGCGCCGGCCTCCGGTCCGGCGCTGACCTCCCCGATCGCCTCCGAATCTGGGGCACGGGCCGCATGTCCTGGGGGGCAAGTACATGGACTTCCTAGGCAGACAGGTGCGTCTACCGTCCGTCCCTCATTGCCGCAGCCGCAGCCGCCCCCGATCGCCCGCACGGGTGCCCTGTCGCCGCTCCGTGGCACTCGCCAGAGACTGGATCAGGCCGGCGGCAGCCGCGCCGTGGGCGGCGGCGTGGCGGGGGCGTTGCGGGGGCGTGAAATTCAGCCACGGGTTTCGGCCGACCCGGGGCGGCAAAAGGGCAGGTCGGCGGGGGTGGGCGGGGAGCGGGGCGGGTGGGGGCGGGGGTTGACCCGGGGTGGGGGCGCTGAGACGCTCCGGGACATGTCCGCGAACGAACGTCTCGTCCCGCGGCTCCACACCCCCGGCCCCCGTACCGCGCCGGGCGCGTGTCCGGGCCGCTGCCAGGCCTGAGCACGGTCTGATCGCTCGTCCCGACCGCCGGGGCCGCGCCGCGCCCGAGAGGCCGCGCTGCCGCGTCCGCCGTACGGGACCACTCCGCTCCGCTTTTCCTTCCCCACCCGTTTGCCCTCACCGCGGCGGGTGTCTCATCCGTACCCCCAGGGAGCTCCCATGGCCACCGCTACCACCCCCCTGCCCACGATCACCAAGATCGGCGGCCGCATCGGCGCCGAGATCGGCGGCGTCCGCCTCGGCGGCGACCTCCCCACGGAGACCGTCGCCGCGGTCCGGGCCGCGCTGCTCGCCCACAAGGTCGTCTTCTTCCGCGACCAGGGCCACCTCGACGAGGCCGCGCACGAGGCCTTCGCCCGGCTGCTCGGCACGCCCGTCGCGCACCCCACCGTCCCCTCCGCGGACGGGCGTTACGCCCTCGGCATCGACTCCCACCACGGTGCCCGCGCCAACCAGTGGCACACCGACGTCACCTTCGTCCCCGCCTACCCGGCCTTCTCCGTCCTCCGTGCCGTCACCGTCCCCCCGTACGGCGGCAACACCCTCTGGGCCAACACGGCCACCGCCTACGCCGGTCTCCCCGAGCCCCTGCGCGCCCTCGCCGACAGCCTGCGCGCGCTGCACTCCAACGAGTACGACTACGCCGCCCTCCGTCCCGACGCGCTGCCGGAGGCGCTGGCGCAGTACCGCGAGGTGTTCACCTCCACCTCGTTCCTCACGGAACACCCGGTGGTCCGCGTGCACCCCGAGACCGGCGAACCCTCCCTGCTGCTCGGCAACTTCGTCCAGCGCATCGTCGGCCTCACCGGCCGCGACTCGCGCGCCCTGCTCGACCTCTTCCAGGCGCACATCGAGCGCCCCGAGAACACCGTGCGCTGGCAGTGGCGGGCGGGCGACGTCGCGATCTGGGACAACCGCGCCACCCAGCACTACGGCGTGGACGACTCCGACGAGCACGAGCGCACCCTGCGCCGCGTGACGGTCGACGGGGACGTCCCGGTCGGGCCCGACGGCGTGCCGTCCCGACTGATCAGCCCCGAGAGCGTTCCGGACCCCGCCTTCGGCATCGCCTCCGGAGCTTCGACCGCCGTCTGACCCTGCCGCAAGGAGCCCCTTCGTGCCCAGCCTGCTCGCCCTCACCGGAAGCCCCTCCGCCCACTCCCGTACCGCCGTCGTCGCCGACCACGTGGTGCGCCGCCTGGCGCACTCCGGCTTCGAGACCGCGCACCTCTCCGTACGCGACCTGCCCGCCGCCGACCTGCTCTCCGGGCGCCGCGACGAGCCGGCCGTCCGCCGGGCGCTCGAAGCCGTCGCCGAGGCCGACGGCCTGGTCGTCGCGACCCCCGTCTACAAGGCCTCGTACACCGGCCTCCTCAAGGCCTTCCTCGACCTGCTCCCGCAGGACGGGCTCGCCGGAAAGACGATCCTGCCCCTGGCCACCGGCGGCAGCCTCGCACACGTCCTGACCATCGACTACGCCCTGCGCCCCGTGCTCGCCGCGCTCGGCGCCCGGCACGTCACGGCGGGCCGGTTCGTCCTCGACTCCTCCGTCGAGCGCGGCAGCGGCCCCGACCGGCTGCGGCCCGAGGCGGAACTGGACCTCTACCAGGCCGTCGACGAGTTCGCCGACGCCCTGCGGTCCGCCCCCGCCGCAGCGCTCACCGCCACCCCGTAACCCCCCGTACCGACAAGGAACCGTCATGGCCGCAGCCTTCACCCCGACCACCACCTCCCGTCGCCAGTTCCTCACCCTGCTCGGCATCTCGGCGGCCGCGGTGAGCTGCGGCACAGCCACCGCCGGCGGCGGATCGGGCTCCGGCGCGCAGATCAGGACCCTGAAGTACCAGGGCGCGGTCGGCGCGGTCACCCTCCCCGAACTCGCCGCCGACCTCGGCTACTTCGGAGACGTCAGACTCGAATGGGTCGGCAACACCATCAGCGGTCCGCAGGACATCCAGTCCGCCGCCACCGGCCAGACGCACTTCGGCAGTGCCTTCAACGGCGCGGTCATCAAACTCGCCGCGGGCAACGCCCCCATCAAGGCCGTCATCTCGTCCTACGGCTCCGACCGGCACTCCTACGCCGGTTACTACGTCCTGGAGGACAGCCCGATCCGCTCCGCCCGCGACCTGATCGGCAAGAAGGTCGGAATGAACACCCTGGGCGCGCACTACCAGGCGCTGCTCGATCTCTACCTCAGCCGCAACGGGCTCTCCAAGGACGACGCGGAGAAGGTCGAACCGCTCGTGGTGCCGCCGGTCAACACCGAGCAGGCGCTCCGCCAGGGGCAGATCGAGGTCGGCGTGCTCACCGGGATCCTGCGCGACAAGGCCGTCGCGGGCGGCGGCATCCGCCCGCTGTTCACCGACGTCGAGCTCCTCGGGCCGTTCAGCGCGGGCACCTACATCATGACCGAGCGCTTCATCAAGCAGAACCCGGACACCGTACGCACCTTCACGACCGGCGTGGCCAAGGCCATCGAGTGGTCCCGCACCACCCCGCGCGACCAGGTCGTCGCGCGGATGACGGAGATCGTCAGGAAGCGCGGCCGCAACGAGGACACCAGCGCCCTGCGGTACTGGCGCTCCTACGGGATCGCCGAGCCGGGGGGCCGGATACCCGACAAGGAGTTCCAGCTCTGGCTCGACTGGCTCGGTGAGCGCGGCGAGATCGAGAAGGGGCGGTTCAAGCCGTCCGACCTCTACACCAACGAGTTCAACGGGTACGGGAAGGGCTGACCGGCATGGCGAAGATCGTGTTCGAGGCGGTGACGAAGACCTTCCCGGCGAAGGGAAGGCGGAACAAGGAGGAGTTCACGGCGCTCGACGGCGTCGACCTGGAGATCGAGGCCGGGGAGTTCGTCGTCGTGGTCGGCCCCAGCGGGTGCGGGAAGTCCACCCTCCTGGACCTCCTCGGCGGCCTGTCCCGGCCCGCGTCCGGCCGGATCCTGCTCGACGGCGAGCCGGTCACCGGGCCCGGACTCGACCGGGGCATCGTCTTCCAGCAGTACGCGCTGCTGCCCTGGCGGACGGCGCTCGGAAACGTCGAGTTCGGCCTGGAGGCGACCGGCGTACCGAGACGCCAACGGGGCGACCGGGCACGTGAGTTCCTGGAACTGGTCGGACTCGCCGGATTCGAGGACCGTTACCCGCACGAGCTCTCGGGGGGCATGCGCCAGCGCGTCGCGATCGCCCGCTCCCTGGCGTACGACCCGGACGTGCTGCTGATGGACGAGCCGTTCGCCGCACTCGACGCCCAGACCAGGGAGTCGCTCCAGGACGAGCTGCGCCGCATCTGGCAGCGCACGGGCAAGACGGTCGTCTTCATCACCCACGGCATCGAGGAGGCGGTCTACCTCGGCCAGAAGGTGGCCGTCATGACCTCCCGCCCCGGACGCATCAAGGAGGTCGTTCCCCTCTCCTTCGGGGAGGCCCGCACCGCCGGGCTCTTGGGCGAGGACCTGCGATCCAGCCCGGAGTTCGCCCGCTATCGCCACGAGATCTGGACCCTGCTCCACGACGAGGTGGCGCGCGCCCAGCAACTGGAGAAGGAGGAGGCCGCCGTATGACCACCGACACCACCACCCTCGCGAGCACCCCGGGTCCCACCGTCCCGGCCCGGCCCGGAAAGGACGCCCGCACTCCGGCTTCGCCCGGGGGCCCGACGGCCGATGACCCGCGCACGGCCCCGGCCCCGGCCCCGACGGCCGATGATCCACGCACGGCCACGGCCACGGCTCCGGCCACCGCCCCGGCCACCGCCCCGACCCCGGCCCCGGCCCCGGCGGCCTTGCGCGTCCGGCCGCGCGTCACGGCACTGCTGCGCGGACTGAGGGCCGCAGGCCTGCGCTCGGTCGCCCTGCTCGCCCTGCTCGCCGTCTGGGAGGTCGCACCCCGGATCGGCCTGGTCGACGCCACCTTCCTGCCGCCCGTCAGCGTGGTCGGCGGGGCCTGGTGGGAACTGCTGGGCAACGGCCAGCTCGTCCAGCACGCCTCGGCCAGCCTGACCCGCTCCCTCGGCGGCTTCGGGATCGCCGTGGCCGTCGCCGTCCCGCTCGGCCTGCTCATCGGCTGGTACCGGCCCGTGGCCGCGCTCCTCGGCCCCCTCCTGGAGGTCTTCCGGAACACCGCCGCGCTCGCCCTGCTGCCGGTCTTCGTGCTGCTGCTCGGCATCGGGGAGACCTCGAAGGTCTCCATCGTCGTCTACGCCTGCGTGTGGCCGATCCTGCTGAACACCATCAGCGCCGTCGGCAACGCCGACCCCACCCTGGTCAAGCTGGGGCGCTCGATGAACCTCTCCACCCCGAGGCTCTTCCAGAAGGTGATCCTCCCGGCCTCCGTTCCGGCCGTCTTCACCGGCATCCGGCTCGCCGGGGCCGTGTCCATCCTCGTCCTCGTGGCCGCCGAGATGATCGGCGCCAAGGCGGGCCTCGGGTACCTGATCAACGCCTCGCAGTTCAACTTCGCGATCCCGCAGATGTACGCGGGCATCATCACGATCTCGGCCGTCGGCGTGGCCTTCAACCAGCTGCTGGTCACGATCGAACGCCGTCTCAGCCTCTGGCGCGTCCCGGCCTGAGCCGCTCGCTCCACGGCGTCGCGCGCCGCAGCAGCGCTCGCCGGACAACCACGACCCGGGCCCCGGACGGCCACCGTCTCGCCCACCGACATCCCAGGACCGGACATGACCGCATCCCGCACCCTGCACCTCAACGCGTTCCTCATGAACGCCGGACACCACGACGCCGCCTGGCGTCACCCCGACAGCAGCCCCGAACGCGTCACCGACGTGCGGTACTTCCAGGAGCTGGCCCGCACCGCCGAGCGCGGAAAGCTCGACTCGATCTTCTTCGCCGACGGGGTCGCCCTCTGGGGCAAGGCCCGCCACAACGCCCTCGGCGGCTTCGAGCCGCTCACCCTGCTCTCCGCGATCGCCGCCGTCACCGAGCACATCGGACTGATCGCCACCGTCTCCACCACGTTCAACGAGCCGTACAACCTGGCCCGGAAGTTCGCCTCCCTCGACCACATCAGCGGCGGCCGCGCCGGCTGGAACATCGTCACCTCCGGCACCGTCGACGAGGCCCGCAACTTCAACCGGGACGAGCACCTGGAGCACGCCCGCCGCTACGAGCGGGCCCGCGAGTTCCTCGACGTGGCCACCAAGCTCTGGGACAGCTGGGAGGACGACGCGATCGTCCTCGACAAGGAGCGCGGCGTCTACGCCGACACCGACAAGCTCCACCCCGCCGCCCACCGCGGGGAGCACTTCGGCGTCGCCGGACCGCTCAACGTGCCGCGTTCCCCGCAGGGGTACCCCCTGCTCGTGCAGGCAGGATCCTCCGAGGACGGCAAGGAGTTCGCCGCCCGGTACGCCGAAGCCGTCTTCACCGCCCAGCAGACCCTCGCCGACGGCCAGACCTTCTACAAGGACCTCAAGTCCCGGCTCGCCCGGTACGGCCGGGCCGAGAGCGACCTGCTCGTCCTCCCCGGCATCGCTCCCGTCATCGGGTCCACCGAGGCCGAGGCGAAGGCCCTCCAGCAGCAGCTCACCGACCTGCAGGTTCCCGAGTACGGCCTCGCCCAGCTCTCCGGCATGCTGAACGTCGACCTCACCGGCCTGCCCCTGGACGGCCCGCTGCCCGACCTCCCCGAGGAGCGGGACATCAACGGCAACAAGAGCCGCTTCACCCTCGTCGCCGAGCTCGCCCGCCGCGACGGGCTCAGTCTGCGCGAGCTGATCGCCCGCCTCGGCGCCGGCCGCGGCCACCGCACCTTCGCCGGCACCCCCGAGCAGATCGCCGGCCAACTGGAGGAGTGGTTCACGCAGGGAGCCGCCGACGGCTTCAACATCATGGCCCCCGTCCTGCCGACCGGCCTGACCGACTTCGTCGACCACGTCGTGCCGATCCTCCAGCGCCGGGGCCTCTTCCGCACCGAGTACACCGGCCGCACGCTCCGCGAGAACTACGGCCTGCCGCGTCCGGTCAACCGCTACACGCGGGACAGCGCACCGGTGAGCCGCGAGGGCTCGTGAGGTCCCGGCGGGCCCGGCGCGGCCGAGGGGTCCACGACGCACCTCGCCACTCCTGGCGAAGCGGGGTCGGGGTCAGTACCGCTGGGCCTTGGTCAGCCGCGCCGTGAGGACGGTGTCCGGCGCCGGCCGGCTGACGACCAGGGGCTGTCTGCGCTCGCCGGGAGGAAGGTCCTCCTCGCCGACGAACCGGGTCTCGACGACCTTGCCCGCCGTGTCGACGAAGTCGACCTGGACGGCGTACGAGGCCGTGTCCTGCGTCTTGTTGGTGATGGTGACGACGGCGGTCGTGGCACCGTCGTCGCCCTTGCGCGGCGTGCCCGTCAGCGCCACCTGGTCCAGGGCGTTCCCCCGGCCCCGCACGTCCTTCAGCGCGTCCTCGGCCGCGCGGCGCGAGCGTTCGATCTCGGCCCCGATCGACGCCTTGCGCGACGCCTCCCCGGCGGACGCGGACGCGGCGGCCGACGAGGCGGAGGCCCGGGCGGACTCGACGGCCTCGGAGGCCGAGGAGGCGAGTGCGGAGGGCGGGAGTCCGCCGAAGGAGTCGGTGACGGGTGGGGTCGGGCGTTCGCTGAAACCCGGTCGGCCCGTGTCGTCGCCGTCGGAGCCGCAGGCGGCGACGGTCACCGTGCCGACGGCGACGAGGACGACGGCGGCTGCCGCGCTCATGGCGCGGGAGCGGACCGGGCGGCTGAGCCGCTCGGGTGAAGGACTCACGGTCGTGTCTCCTTTGGAAGGGGGGACGGGAGGGGGCGCGCTTCGCGTCACTGCGGTCCGGCGAGCTGTTCGGCCAGATCCTTCTCGTCCTCGTCGCTGAGCGAGGTCTTGAGGACGGTGCCGCCGTGCGGCCGCATCGCCGCCGTGAACTTGTCGTCGGTGACCTTGGAGGCCATGACCACGACCGCCGCGGAGCCGGGCCGCAGCAGATGGGCCACCTGCTGACGGAACCGGTCGTCGATGCCGGACCTGCTGAGCCTGCCCATGAGACCGCCGAGGGCGGCACCCGTCAGGAGGCCGAGGGCGGGGTTGAGGAAGAGGATGCCGAAGATCGCGCCCCACATGCCGCCCGTGGCCGCGGTGGTGCCCACGACGCGGCTGTCGGAGTCGACGTGGGTGCGGCCGTTCTCGTCGACCTCCACGACCGCCAGACCGTCGAGGTGGACGACGTAGTCCCGCTGGAGTTCCCGCACCGTCTCGCAGGCCCGGCGCGCCGCGTCGCCGTGGTCGTATCCGATGACGATGAGCTCGCCCACGTCCGCCTCCTCGGTCCGACGTTCCCGCACAGGGCTGTACAGGCGAGCTTGACCCGATATCCCGGACGGTGCGACTCGGCCGGGGCCTCGGCGGGCCCGGCGGGCCTCGCGCCGCGCGGCCGGAACCAACGATCTTGGGCCGGGCGGGTTACGGATCGGGCGCCCCGACGGAGACCGGACGGACGGTCTTTCGCCGGGGCGGATGAATCGTTCACTCAATTCCGCGGCACCCCGCAGCCCAGCGGCGTGTCGGCACGTTAGGCGCGGAAGGACAAGACCCTCGTGCTGCCTGGTGTCGTCCGACCTCACCAGGACGGTGCTCGCGCGCTTCACGCTACGGAGACCCCTCATGACCACCGCCCCGGCGCCCGTCCGAGTCCGGATCGCGGCCGCCTGCCGCACCCTGACCGACGCCCCGGCCTTCTCGTTCGCCGTCCTGGCCGTGATCCTCCTCAACGCGGTGCTGCTCGGAGCCGAGACCTACCGCGGATTCGCCACCGACCACGCCGAGCAGCTGCGCTGGGCCGAGCAGGGCTGCCTCGCCTTCTTCACGGCGGAGATGCTGCTGCGGCTGCTCGCGCACGCCGACCGCCCCGGGGACTTCTGGCGCGACGGGTGGAACGTCTTCGACCTCGCCGTCGTGGCCTGCGCCTACGTGCCCTTCGTACGGGAGAACGCCACCGTCCTGCGCCTGCTGCGCCTGGTGCGGGTGCTGCGCACGGCCCGCTTCCTGCCGCAGCTCCGCGTCCTGTTCGTCGCCGTCTCGCGCAGCCTGCCGGGCACCGTCAGCTTCCTCTTCGTCGGTGCCGTGATCCTCTACGTGTACGCCATGGTCGGCTGGGTCTGCTTCGGCTCCCACGACCCGGCCCACTTCGGCTCCCTGGGCCGGGCCCTGCTCACCCTGTTCCTGCTCATGACGCTGGAGGGGCTGCAGGACGCCATCTACAACGGGCTGGCCATCTCCCGGCTGAGCCTGCTCTACTACGGCTCCTACGTCCTGCTCGCGTCGTTCGTCCTGGTCAACGTCCTCATCGGCGTCGTGCTCAACAGCCTGGACGAGGCCCGCGAGCTCGACAAGGCCGCGCTCGACGAGGCGGCCCGCGACGAGGCCGCGCTCCGGGACGGCGAGCTTCACCCCGTACCGGTGGACTCTCGGCAGCTCGCCGAGCGCATCGCCGGCATGCGCGAGGCGCTCGACGTCCTCGAACAATCCCTGACCGCCCAGCCTGCCGCCGACCGCGACCGCGACCGGGACCACGACCGGGACCACGAGCACGACCGCGAGCGCATGACCACGATCGCCTGACGGCGTTCGCCCGACGACGGTGCGGCGGTCAGGCGGCTTCTTATGCTGAGGTCATGCCTGACGCCGAAAGTCCGATCACCGCCTCGCTCCCGACCGACGACCCGATCGGGCTGCAGTCCTTCGCGGTGCTCCTGCGACGGATGAACGCCGAGTTCAACCGCATCGCACTGGAGTTCGCCCACTCCCAGGGACTCCACCTCACCGACGTCCAGGCCCTGATCGCCGTCCTGGACTCGGAGGCGCACGGCCAGGGCGCGATGACCCCGGGCCGGCTGCGCAAGCAGATGAACCTCACCTCCGGAGCCATGACCGCCTGCCTGGACCGCCTGGAAAAGGCGGGGCACATCCACCGCGTCCGGTCCGCCGACGACCGGCGCGTCGTCCACGTCCACTATGCCGAGGCCGCCAAGCAGGTGGCACGCGACTACTTCCGTCCGCTCGCGCTCAGCACCGAGGCGACCCGCACGCAGTTCACGTCCGACGAACTCCACGTGGTGGTGCGCTTCCTCACCCGCATGAGCGAGCAGCTCGCGCTCGTCCGCAGCTGAGCCGGACGGGGGCAAGAGAGGCCGGGCGCTCAGCGCACCAGGGCCGGGCGGGGGCGCGGGGCGGGGGTGGGCTCCTCGTGGAGGATCACGCGGAGCGTGTCCTTCAGGCGGCGGGAGGGTTCGATGCCCAGGTGGTCGGTGAGCTGGCGGCGGGCGCTGTGGTACGTCTCCAGGGCCTCCGCGCGGCGGCCGACGTGGTAGAGGGAGAGCATCAGCATCTCGGTGATCTTCTCGCGCCACGGGTGCACCACGCTGATCGCGCGGAGCTCGCCGATCGCCTCCTCGGTGCGGCCGCAGTGGAGCTTCAGTTCCAGGCGGGTCTCCTGGGCGGTGAGGTACTCCTCTTCCAGCTGGACGGCCATGCTGTGACAGAGGGGGCTGTTGCCGACGTCCTGGAGGGGTTTGCCGCGCCAGAGGGCGAGGGCGGAGTCCAGGAGGTCGACGGCGCGGCCCGGGTCGGTGTCGGCGACGCGTTTCGCCTCCGTGGTGCGACATCGGAAGGTGTGCATGTCGACGGCGCTGGGGTCGACCTTGAGGACGTAACCGGCCGAGTGCGTGACGACGGGCGGGATGTCGTCGCAGGAGGCGGAGAGGCGGCCCAGCGTGCGGCGCAGCCGGGACACCTGCGCCTGGAGGGCGTTGTGGGCCGTGTGGGGCGGGTCGTCGCCCCAGAGTTCGTTGTAGAGCTGTTCGTTGGTGAGGAGCCGCCCGTCCGCGAGGAGGAGGGAGGCGAGGAGGATCCGCTGCCGATGGCCGGCGACGGGGGTCAGCTCGTTGTTCGTGATGATTCCGACCGGTCCGAGGATGGTGAATCTCATGGGGGAAGCCTCACACGGCCCCAGCAGCCGGTGCTTGAGACGCGTCTGATGCCCCTCTGGGCTTTCGCTGGAGTCGAGATCCGGCCAAAGCGATCACATGACGGTTCACGATCGATTGATGACCGGATCACTACTGGAGTTCGATCGCCCGTGCCAGCATCGAGGTGCTCACTGGTCCGGGGGAGGATGGCAAAGTGGAGATCACGTTGCTGGGGACGTTGGCCGCGCACCTGGGGGGTACGCCATGGACACCCAGCGCGGCCAAGCACCGTCAGGTGCTTGCCCTGCTGGCGCTGCGGGCCGGGCACACCGTGCCGATGTGGGAGCTGGTCGACGAGCTCTGGGGCGACAGCCCACCGCGCAGCGCCCAGGCGACGCTGCAGACGTACATGATGCAGCTGCGCCGGGCGATCAGCGCCGCCGGCGCCAAGAGCGGGGCGGAGTGCCGCGTCAAGGAGATCCTGGCGACCACGCACGGCGGGTACGTCCTCAACATCGGCTCCGGTTTCGTGGACGCCCTGGAGCACGAGAGCCTCGCCGCCGCCGGTCTCCTGGCCGCTCGCCGGGGGCACCACCCCCGCGCCTCCGAACTCCTCAACCAGGCCATCTCCCTCTGGCGGGGCAACGCCCTCTCCGACATCGCCCAGGGCCCGCCCCTCAAGGTCGAGACGCTGCGGCTCGAGGAGTCCCGCCTCAGCGTCCTGGAGACCTGCGTCGCCGTGGACCTGGCCGCCGGGCACACCGCCGAAGTGCTGAGCCGCCTCACCGAGCTGACGGCCCGCTACCCGATGCACGAGCGGTTCCACCTCCAGCTGATGGTCACCCAGTACCAGGTCGGACGGATCTGGCAGGCCCTGGAGACGTACCGCCGTCTGCACACCCGGCTCGTGACCGAGCTCGGGCTCGAACCCTCCGAGGCCGTCCGCGACGCGCACCAGCGGATGCTCCGCCGGGACCCCACCCTCACCCTCGACGTGGCCGGAAACGGCGGCCCGGTCGTCCGTGGAGAGTCCCCCTTCGGTCAGCTGCGCAGCGCCTGAACCTCAGCCTCGCCTCCCGGGCCGGTCAGCGCACGGTCAGTGCCGTGTGACCGGCCTCGCGTAGCGTGCCCCCCGCGACGGGACCCCCCGCCGCGGGGCAGGGGACGGGAGGTGCCCGATGGCCGTGGGCCGCACGCTCGCCGCCGCAGTACCGGGACCGGGCGTACGCGTCGGGCGGCCGCCGTCGACGACCGCCCTGCTCCTGGTGGCCCACGGCAGCCGCGACCCGCGCCACGCGGCCACCCTGCGCGGCCTCGCCACGGCCGTACGCTCCGCCGGGTGCCCACGGACCGCGCTCGCCTTCCTGGAGTTCGACCGGCCGGGCGTCCCCGACGCCTTGCGCGCCGCCGTCGCCGCCGGAGCCGAGCAGGTCGTCGTCGTGCCCCTGCTGCTCTCCCGCGCCTACCACGCCACCACCGACCTCCCCGCCGCCCTGGCCGGCGACTGGCCGGTGCCGGTGCGCACGACCGAGGTCCTCGGCGGCTCGCCCCTCCTCGTCGCCGCCCTCGAACGACGGCTGTACGAGGCGGGTCTCGGCCCCGCCGACCGGGCCGGCACCGGGGTCGTCGTCGCCGCGACCGGCTCCCGCGACCCGGACGCGCGCGCCTCCGTCGCCGCCGTCGCCCGCGAGCTGCGGCGGGCCGGCTGGGGCGACGCCCTCCCCGCGTACGCCACCGGCCCCGGGCTCCGCCCCGGCGACGCCGTACGCCACCTGCGCGCCCGCGGCCTCGCGCGCGTGGCCGTCGCCCCGTACGTCCTCGCGCCCGGCCTCCTGCCCGACCGCATCGCCGCCGACGCGACGACCGCCGGCGCCGACGTCCTCGCCGCCCCGCTGGGCGCGGCCCCCGAACTGGTCCGGCTGGTCGTCGCGCGGCGCGGAACAGGGGTGCGGGGCGCGTGACGGGGGAGAGGGGCGGATCCCCGGTCCGTACAGCAGAACAGGCACAGGTCCTCGCCGTCACCGCGGAGTGTCGCCACTCCCGGGCCGTCGAGGCCTGTGCCTGTCACCCCGGCGAAGAGCCGCGGGGCTGAGGTGGTGCTTCCCTACGCCGGGCTGTACCGCTCGATCATGCGGACCGAGTTGAACCACCAGTTGCCCGGGTCCGCTTCCCAGCCGCCGACGTGGCTGTTGAGGTCGCCGTCGGGCTGTGCCGTCCAGGTGAGCATCCGGACGCCGCCGTTCTCGTAGCCGTACATGCCGCCGACGTCGTCACGGCCGTCACCGTTGAAGTCGCCGGTGACGATCTTCAGGTTCTGACGCCAGAAGTGGCCGCTCGGAACGGACCACGCGGCCGGGTCGTTGCGGTCGAACTTCCCGGTCGCCGGGTTGTAGGTGAAGGTGATCATGGCGTCGTGGCCGTCGCCGTAGTCGTACCAGGTGAGGATGTCGTCACGGCCGTCGCCGTCGAAGTCGCCGGAGTGCAGGGAGGTGGCGTCGAAGCTGCCCCACTCGGGGCTGGTCCAGCGGGTGACGGGATCGTTGAAGGCGCCGTTCGGCTTGGCGGTGAAGGTGAACAACGTGGTGGTGCCGTTGTCGTAGCCGTAGAAGACGCCGATGTCGTCGCGGCCGTCGATGTTGTAGTCGCCGGTCGTGAACTTCATGTTCGGCGCGTACCAGCCGTCGGCCCGGTAGAAGGAGGCGAAGGGGTAGTTGAAGCCTCCCCGCACGTTCGAGACGAACGTGAACAGCTTGTCGCTGCCGTCGCCGTAGGCATACCAGGTGGCGATGTCGTCCCGGCCGTCGCCGTTGAAGTCACCGGACAGGACGCGGATGGCGTCGAAGTTCCAGTGGCCGGCGGGAACCTGCCAGGAGACGAACGGGGCGTTGAAGGTTCCGTCGCCCTTTCCGAGCCAGGTGCGCAGATTCATGCGGCCGTCCTCGAAGCCGTAGAAGGAAGCGATGTCTCCGATGCCGTCACCGTTGAAGTCACCCGTCGTGTGCTTCATGTTCTCCACCCAGTAGTTACCGGAGGCGGTTTCCCAGGCATGGACGGGGGCGTTGAAGACGCCGTTCGCGTCGGTGGTGAAGGTGTGGAGCTTGTCGCTGCCGTCGGAGTAGTTGTACCAGTCCGCTATGTCGCTGCGGCCGTCGTTGTTGTAGTCGTGCCGGACGGCCGAGCCGCTGGACCAGTACGACTGTCCCCTCGCGTCGTAGAACGTGAGGTCGCCGCGGTCGGTCAGGACGGCGTAGCCGTCGGCCGTGCTCGGGGAGACGCCGCTCAGCGCGCGGACCGTGGTGCCGTCCGTGCGGCGGATCGTGATGTTGCCGTCGCGTTCGACGTGAGCCGTCGCGCCGTTGTTTCCGATGGTCTGGGAGGACCACAGGACCTTGTTGGCCTTGGACTTGATGACGAGGTTGCCGTCCGCGCCCATGATCAGCGTGTTGGACTTGGAGGTGACGCTCTGGCCGGACGCGAGGGTGGCGCCGGGGAAGAGCCGGGCTCCGCCGATGATGCCGTCGATGGCGAACTGTGCCCCGAAACCGGTCAGGTTCGTGGGGCTGCCGGTGCCGCGCCAGCCGGTCATGGTGTTGTCGGTCCTGCGGGCCCAGAGGTCGACGATCTGGTCGCCGACGACGGTGGCCCCGGTGGCCGGCTTCTGGCCGTCGAAGTCTCCGGGGGTTCCGAAGGTGGGGTATTTCGCCTTGGGGAGCAGTCCGGTGGCGATCTTCGTGCGGGTGGCCGGGGTGCCCCACTGCCTGTAATCGAACTGCTTGAGCTTCTCCGACCCGTAGGAGCGGTAGATGTCGCCCGTGGCGTCCTCGCGCATCAGCAGGTCCGCCAGGCCGTCGCCGTTGAGGTCTCCGGGCGTGGCGATGGTGAACTTGTCCCAGTCGGCGCCTCCGACCGGCTTCGGTCCGCCCATGGCCGTGAGGTTGGCCTGTCGGCTGCCGAGGTAGGCGTAGAGCTTTCCGGCCACCTTGACGAGGACGTCCGGCTTCTGGTCCTTGTTGGTGTCCGTCACCGCCACCTGACTGGCCTGGGCCCAGTGCTTGATGACTGCGTTGAATGCCGTGAAGCGGTTGGGATCGATGACTCCGGATCCGGAGCCCGTGTAGAAGCCCATTCGGTAACCGCTGTCCGCGGTGTTGTATTCGAGGGCCACGAGGTCGTTGTAACCGTCTTCTCCCCAGTCCCCGCTGTAGGCAACCAATTCATCGGGGAAGGATTTGGCATCGCTTTCGCCCAGTTGTCCGCCATTCACGGCGGCGCTGAAATTGGTGCTTCCCTGGCCGGAATAGGTGAGCAGGGCGCCGTAGCGGTCGACGCTCCAGATGTCGGCGAATTTGTCGCCGTTGAGGTCGCCGTCGGCGTCACGGACCTTCGATGCCCGGTTGGCGTAGTAGAGGTACGTGGCGGTGTCCGAGCGGTTTCCCGCCTTGTCGACGCTGTAGGCGTAGATGAGGTGGGGGCCGACGGAGGCCACGCGCGTCCGCACGGTCGGCTTCGTCGCGGGGGTTTCGCGGACCTTGGGGTCCGTGTCCGTCCACCACACGTACGACTGGACGTCGGTGACCGACGCCGGTCCGAACGTGAAGTCGGCGTCGGCCCGCGCCGGGCCGGTGGGGTTGGGCCAGCCGTTGTCACCGCGGGGGTAGACGTTTCCGACCGAGGTGATGGTCGGCGGCTTGGAGGGACGCGTCCGGTCTACGGAGAACTTGCAGGTCGGGCTCCACGGGGAGGCCGCGTTCTCCTTGTCGAAGGCGCGGACTTTCCACGTGTAGCTGTCGGTGGGGGTGTCTCCCGCCGGAAGGGCGACCGTGACGACCCGGCCGTTGATCGCCCCGGGGATCCGGTAGGTCTTGGGGGCGCTCAGCGCACCGTCGAGTACGAACTCGGCGGTGAGGTTGCCCGTCTCCTCGTCGCTCACGCGGGCGTGGAGGCTGACACTGGTGTTGCCGATGACGCCGCCGGAGGTGCACGCGGTGTGGGGGCTGGTTCCGAGCTGGTCGGGAGCCGGCGGGAGGGTGTTGTACTCGAACTCGAGCACCGCGGTCTTCGGGTCGAACTTCTTCCACGCGTAGACGTCGGACTGGTCGGCGTAGAGGCCGAACGTGATGTGCCGGTCGCCGCGCTTCGCCGCCGGCGCGACGACGCGGGTGGCGTCGAATTCGAGGTCGCCCGCCGCGCACTCGGAGGTGCTTGCACCGTCGGCGATCCAGCCCTTGGCGGCGTTGACGCTGCTGAGGACCGTACCCACCTTGCTGGGCGGGTTGTTCCAGGTGGTCTTCCGGGAGATTCCGTTGACCTGCCACAGTTCGACCGGTCGTGCTGTGCAGGACCAGGACCAGGTGTTCTTGATGCGGAACGTCGCCTTGGAGACGTTGGTGTGCGACACGGGGCCGAGGTTCATCTGGAAGAAGGAGTTCGACTTTCCGCCGGTGTCGCTCTCGTAGCCGACCCGGACAACCTTCTCCTTGTCCCAGTACGCGTTGTTGGGCCAGAGGCTGTGGATCCAGGACCAGTGGTTCCACTCGCCGTAGTCGATCTCGGGATCGATGTAGACGGGATAGGTGGTGTCCGCGCCCTGGAGCAGCTGCTGGTCGGGCGTGACGGTCAGGACGTCGTTGCTGAGCGTGGTCGGCATCTCGGCCTCGGTGGCGCCGACGCCGGGCTCGAAGGCGTCCTGGGGTTCAGCCGTCTCGCCCTCGCTCCCGCCCTCTCCCGCGGCGGCCATCGCCATGGCGGACATGCCGCCGGAGGCGGGGGCCGCGGTCGGCTCGGGGGTGTCCCACATGGCCGGGGCGGTGCTGGTGAAGACCTCCTGGCCGTCGGAGTCCGTCGCGACGAGCATGCCCGTCGTTTCGTCCTTGGCCAGGTCGAGTCCCACGGTGTTGGTGGCGAAGCGCAGCTGGTCGAGCTCGGGGTTGGCCGCCGCCTCCCGGGTCTTGACGATCAGGACCTGGGAGAAGCTCTCGACCTCGGCCTTGAGCTGCAGGTCAACGCCGGGAAGGACCTCGGCGTACGTTGCGATGTTGCCCGCCAGGGTGGGGACGGGCAGCGGCTTGGTCCAGGTCAGGCTGAGCGTCCGGCCGTCCTGCACGCCGGTGACCATCGGGCCCGTGCCGCCTCCGGAGAACTGGATCCCGACCGAGGCCGCCTTCGGCACGACGGTTCCGTCGGCCGCGAAGACGAGCGTGGGATCGGCGGCCACCCAGGCGCCGTCCTGCATGACCCACTTGACGGACGCGTACTGTTTGACCGTGAAGGTCCCGTCCGGCATCGCCCAGGTGTCGGCGGCCTCCTGGCGGCGCGAGACCACCTCGACGGGCCGGCCGGTGGCGGCCGCGTCGAGCGACGCCTTCTCGGCCTCGGTCATGGATCCGTCGGCCACGGGGTCCGACTCCAGCGCCATGGACGCGAGCGCGGGTGCGGTGGCCGGAGTGGTGGCGTGGGCCGGCAGGACGCTCACGCAGGAGGCCATGAGCCCCCCGGCGAGAACGGCGACGAGCAGACGTCTCCCGCGTCTGCCCGTCGCCCCCCATTTCTGAACTGTCATGGACATGAAATCCCCTCCCTATTGGAAAAGCGTGCCCAGCTTAACCCTGGCTGTCGCGGGCGCCTTTTGGTCGATTGCGCCCCTCCGGGCCGTAATGATCTTGAAGCGGACATCAGCCCCCAAGAGGCCTCAATTGCTCCTGATTGCATCATGAATCTTTATTTTCCATTGGTGCCTTGTTAGTGTGCGGGGAATTTTTGTCTCCATTAAGGGGTGGGGCGTGCGCCTATTGGGCGAGCGTGGATGGATCGGAGCGGTAGCGACCGCTCTACTCGTGGGCCTCTTGCCCGCGACGGCGGCCGCCGGGCCGATGAGTCAGGAGGGGCCGGACCTGCCGGAGCTGAGACAGCCGCCCGGGGTGGCCGTCCGGGAGATGGATTTCGGCCGCGACAAGGTCAAGCCCACGGCGGCTCCGGCGTGGAAGGCGCCCAAGGTCACCTGGCCGTCCGCCGGCAGCGAGACGGTCGAGACCGGGACGGCGTCATCAAGGCGCGCGAAGGCCCTCCCGGTCGCACTGGCACCGGCCGGTCGCGCACGTACCGCGGCCGAACGGCCCGGCAAGGTGCAGATCACCGTCACCGGCCAGGACGCGGCGCGCAAGGCGGGTGTGGAAGGCGTCCTGCTGTCGGTGGGCCGCGCCGACGGCGCCCGCAGCGCCGGGGCGACCCGGGTCGAGGTGAGCTATGACGCCTTCCGCGGCGCCTACGGCGGCGGCTGGGCGTCGCGCCTGCGCCTGGTGCGGATGCCGGCCTGTGCGCTCACGACGCCGGAGAAGACGGAGTGCCGCACGGGTACGCCGCTGCCCACGGCGAACGACACGGAGACCCGGACGCTCGCCGCCGACGTCCCCCTCGCGGCCGCCTCGGCCTCGGGTTCGGGCGCGACGGTGCTGGCCGTGACGGCCGGCGACAGCGGTCCGACGGGAACGTACAAGGCGACCTCGCTGGAGCCGTCCGGCTCCTGGAGCGCGGGGGGTTCCACGGGCGCGTTCAACTGGTCGTACCCGGTCTCCGTACCCGCTGTTCCCGGTGGCCTTCAGCCGGGCATCGCGCTGACCTACAACTCGCAGGCGGTCGACGGCCTCACCGGAGCCTCGAACACGCAGGCCAGCTGGATCGGCGACGGCTGGGACTGGAGCCCCGGATACGTCGAGCGCCGCTACAAGTCCTGCGAGGACGACAAGACCGGCGGCACGAACACCACCAGGGTCGGTGACCAGTGCTGGTTCAACGACAACGTGGTCATGTCCCTGGGGGGCAAGACCACTGAACTCGTCTACGAAGCCGGCAAGGGCTGGCGCACCGCCAACGACGCGGCCGAGAAGGTCGAGAAGCTGACCGGCGCCGACAACGGCGACGGCGGCACCGCTGGCGTCGACGGCACCGGCGAGCACTGGAAGATCACCACCGCGGACGGCACGCAGTACTTCTTCGGCCGCAACAAGCTGCCCGGCTGGCAGGACAACGGCACCGCGGCGGACGACCCGGTCACCAACGCGGCCTGGCAGGTCCCGGTCTTCGGCAACCACTCCGGCGAGCCCTGCTACAACGCGTCCTTCGCCGCCGCCTGGTGCCAGCAGACCTGGCGCTGGAACCTGGACTACGTCGTCGACCCGCGCGGCAACGCGATGGCGTACTACTGGAACAAGGACACCAACCACTACGGCCGGAACGTCAATGTGACGACCGGCGCGTCGACCAAGACCCCGTACCACCGCGGCGGTTCGCTGCAGCGGATCGAGTACGGTCTGGCCGACCCCGCACCGTACCGCTCCAAGGCCATGGCCAAGGTCAACTTCGGCCTCGGCGAGCGCTGCCTGACCACGTGCGGCACGTTCGACGCGACGAACGCGAAGAACTGGCCGGACGTCCCCTTCGACCTGTACTGCAAGGACACGGCGACCGCCTGCACGGGCAACACCTCGCCCTCCTTCTGGTCGCGCACCCGTCTGACGAGCATCACCACACAGGTGCTGACCGGCGGCGTCTACAAGGACGTCGACCACTGGGCCCTGGCGCAGACCTTCCCGGCCGGCTCCGGTGACGGCATCTCCACGCCCATGTGGCTCAACAGCATCACCCGTACCGGACGGGCGGGCGCGACGCCCCTCACCCTTCCGGCGACCACCTTCGCCCCGGTGCAGAAGGCCAACAGGGTCGACGCGGTGGGCGACGGTCTCGCTCCCTTCGTGCGGATGCGCATCGCCGCCATCACCACCGAATCCGGCGGCGCCATCGGCGTGAACTACCTCGACACCGGCTGTACGCCGACCAACCTGCCACCGGCCGACGACACGAACACCACGCGCTGCTACCCGGTGAAGTGGGCGTACGAGGGGGAGACCAAGAAGCTCGACTGGTTCAACTCCTACGTCGTCGACACCGTCACCGAGGACGACAACGTCCTCGCCACGCCCAACACGCTCACGAAGTACTCCTACCTCGGCGGGGCGAAGTGGGCGAAGAGCGAGGACGAGTTCAGCAAGCCCGAGGACCTGACGTATTCGGTCGCCCGCGGCTACCACCGGGTCCAGGTCCGCAAGGGCGATGTCACCACGGCGAAGACGCTGACCGAGAACCGCTACTTCCGCGGCATCGACGGCGAGGACGTTCCCAACTCCGCGAACGTCTCCGTCACGGACCGCGAGCAGTTCGCCGGCATGCTCCGTGAGACAGCGGTCTACAACGGCGACGGCGGCGACCTCGTCTCGGCAACCTCGTACACGCCGTGGCGGTCCGCCGCGACCGCGACCCGCGCCCGGCCCGCGGCCGTCGGCGACCTCGTCGCCTACCACACGAACGTCGGGGTGGAGGAGACCAGGAAGACCGTGTCCAGCGGTGTCCGGACGACGCGCCTGGTCCGCACGTTCGACGCCCAGGGAATGCTCACCACCGAGTCGCAGCTCGGTGACGTGAGCAAGGCAGGGGACGAGACCTGCTCGTTCATCACCTACGCGCGCAACACCGGCGCCAACATCCTGACCACCGTCTCGCGCGTCGAGAAGGTGGCGGCCGACTGCCAGGCGACCGCGATCTCCCGGCCGGGCGACGTGATCGACGACGTGCGCACGGCGTACGACGGCGCCGCCGTCGGCACGGCCCCGACCAAGGGGCTCGTCACCCGTAAGGAGCGGATCAACGGAACGGGCACCGGCTACGACGTCGACACCGCGGTCCCCAGCGTCTGCGGCGCGACCAAGACCCAGCTGTGCTTCGACCGCTACGGCCGGGCGATCGCCTCGTCGAACGCCGACGGGGAGATCTCGTACATCGACCACTACCCGCTGACGGGCGAGCCGGCGACCAAGGTCACGCTCACCAACCCGCTGCAGCACAAGGTGGTCACCGAGTTCGAGCCGCTTCGCGGCCGTACGACGAAGATCACGGACGCCAACAACAACGTCACCACCAGCACGTACGACGCCCTCGGACGCGCGGACAAGGTGTGGCTGCCGACGCGGCCCCAGGCCACGTACCCCAACGGCCCGCACATCGACTTCGACTACCTGATCCGCACCAGCGACTCCTCCGTCATCACGAAGAAGGTGCTCGACCACAACTCCGAGTACCAGAGCACGTACGAGCACCTCGACGGCCTGCTGCGGCACCGCCAGACGCAGACCAGGTCGCCCGACCGCGTCGGCTCGCTCATCAGCGAGACGTACTACAACTCCCGCGGTGAGGCCTGGCTCGACTCCGGCGTCTACTTCGCCGCGCTCCAGCCGTCCACTACGCCCGTCACCGGGCAACAGACCAAGTACCCGGCCTCGACGGAGACGACCTTCGACGGCGCGGGCCGCCCTACGGTCGTGACGTCGAAGCGGTTCACCGACCCCGTCGAGGTCACCACCACGACCTACACGGGTGACACGACGACGGTCGTCCCGCCCGCGGGCGGCACCGTGCAGACCGTCGTGGTCGACGCGCTGGGCCGCACCACGGAGATGCGCGAGTACGCCGGCGCGAACCTGACCGCCCCGCAGTCCACCTGGTTCAGGCACGACAAGCGCGGACTCCTGGAGCAGATCACCGACGCCTCCGGCGCGAAGTGGTCCTACACCTATGACGTCCGGGGACGTCAGACCCAGGCGGTCGACCCCGACAAGGGCACGGTCAGAACGACGTACGACAAGGCCGACCGGCCCGTCGACATGACCACCGTGCGGACCACCGAGCCGTCGATCACCCTCCGCAACACCTACGACCGGCTCGGCCGCCGCACCGCCCTGAGCAAGGGCACGACCAAGCTGGCGGAGTGGACCTTCGACACGGTCGCCCTGGGGCTGCCCGCCTCGTCGACCCGCTACGCCAACGGCAACGCCTACACCAGTGCCGTCACCGCGTACGACGAGATGAACCGCGCCGCCGGCACCTCGGTGACCATCCCGGAGGCCGAGGGAGCGGCCCTCGCCGGGACCTACGAGTGGTTCCACTACTACGACCAGAACACCGGCCAGCCCGTCGCGACCGAACACCCGGCCATCGGCGACCTGCCCGGCGAGATGGTCTCCTACAGCTACACCAACGGCGGCCAGCTCAACACGCTGCACTCCGGCGTCGACCCGCTGATCGCGGCCGCGACGTACGACCACTACGGGCGCAACACGCGCCTGGAGTACGGCAGCTTCGCCCAGCAGCTCTTCGTCACCAGTGAGTACGACGACCACACGAGCAACCTGACCCGCAGGGTCGTCGACCGGGAGCTGGCGCCCCAGCGCGTCGAGGACACCCGCTACACCTACGACCTCGCCGGGAACATCACCCAGATCGCGGCCGGCTACGGCCAGGACGCTGCCCGCACCACCGACACCCAGTGCTTCGCCCTCGACGCCCTGCGGCGCATCACCGAGGCTTGGACCAACACGGGTGAGACCTGTGCGGCGGCTCCGTCCGCCGCGGTCGTCGGAGGCCAGGACCCGTACTGGACCAGCTACACCTACGACGCGGTCGGCAACCGCAAGACGGAGGTCCAGCACCAGACGCCCGCCGGCCCCGCCACCGACACCCTCCGCACCTACGCGGACCCGACCCCCGGCACGCACGACCTGACCTCGGTCACCCAGACCGGGTCCGCCCCGCGTACCGAGACCTACACCTACGACGACAACGGCAACACCAAGACCCGCAAGATCGGCAACAGCGCGCTCGAGACGTTCGAGTGGGACGACGAAGGGCACCTGAAGTCCGTCACGAAGGTCACGGACGTCAGCAGCTTCGTCTACGACACCGCGGGCCAGCGTCTGCTCCGGCGGGATTCCACGGGCACCACGTTCTACCTGCCCGAAGGCAACGAGCTGCAGCTCAAGAAGGGCGCCACGACCGCCAACGCGACGCGCTACTACGGCTCCACCGCCCTGCGCACCGCCAAGGGGCTCGTCTTCACCCTCGCCGACCACCTCGGCACCAGCACCACCCAGATCACCGCCGACGCCAAGCAGACCGTCACCCGTCGCAAGACCGGCATCTTCGGCGGACCGCGCGGCACCCAGCCCACCGGCTGGACCGGCGACAAGGGCTTCGTCGGCGGCACCAAGGACCTGGACACCGGCCTCACCCACATCGGCGCGCGTGAATACGACCCGAACCTCGGCCGTTTCATCAGCGTCGACCCCCTGCTGGAGATCGAGAAACTCCAGACCCTGACCGGTTACAGCTACGCGGCCAACAACCCCGTCACGTTCTCCGACCCCACGGGCCTCGGTCTCGACGACGGAACCGGCCACACCGAGCGGACGGACGGCCAGGCCGGCCAGGGCGACGGGGTGCAGCGGCACGACAGGGGCGGTCAGACCCTGACGGTCAATGACGTCACCGCGAATGACAACCCGGTCAACATCGTCGAAGAGTTCATCACCACGACGGCGAAGAAGAACCTCGGCACCGGCGCCGCGTACAAGAAATGGCGGAAGAAGTACCAGAGCGAGCTCCACAAGGCGCCCTGGCGCGACTACTTCATTCCTGAAGATCTGGTGGCCGCTGCCGCAAACTCCTGCGGAGGTCCCGACGGGGGCATCTGCACGGAGGACATGCGATGGGATCTGGCGTTCCTCGACCTCTTCAAGGTCCTCGTCGTCGCCGCGCAGTTCGGGGACGACAGCGGGATGCGCGCCGCCGGTCACGCCGGAAAGGGCGGCGGGAAGGCGAACGCGAAGGCGGGGCAGACGTCGACTCCGCTGAGGTACTGCAATCAGTGCTTCCTCGCGGGCACGGACGTGCTCATGGCCGACGGGTCGACCAAGGACATCGAGAAGATCGAGGTCGGCGACGAAGTTCTGGCGACCGATCCGGAAAATGGCGAGCGCGGTGTCCGAAAGGTCACGCAGCTCATCGTCACCGAGGACGACAAGCACTTCAACGAATTGACCGTCGCCACGGAGAAGGGGGCCGCGAAACTCACCGCGACCCACGAGCACCCGTTCTGGGTGGTCTCCGAAAACCGCTGGCTCGAAGCCCGCAGTCTCGAGCCGGGGATGACGCTCCTCACGGACCGCGGCGCCGAGGTCTCCGTCACCGGCAACAGGGCGTACACGCGCCATGCACGGACGTACAACCTGACCATCGACGACCTGCACACGTACTATGTGCTGGCGGGCGCCACTCCGGTACTGGTTCACAATTCCAACTGCCCCCTCACAACGATGTCTTCTGTCATTGGCGAGGATTCAGCACTGACGAAGGCCGCACAGCAGGCAGGGAAGAATCAGAAGGTTCAGGCCGATCTGGACAGCCTGTTTCAGCAGCTGTCGCGCGGAAATATGAATCCGGGCCTCGGAAGTAAGGCGTTGGCCGGAACGGATGTCACCTACGCGCGAGGAAGGAACGGCGGTCGCCTGTTCTTCCGGAACGTTGACGGAGGGATCCAGGTCGTCGGGAAGTCCGATAAAGCGAACGAGTCCAAGGTGATTGCGAGGCTGAATCAGCTCTATGGCCAGTGATCCTCTCTACCGCGTAGAGAACCAGCAGTTCAGCGCGCTCTTCATGTTGGGTGCAGAGGACGACAAGGAAACCGTTGAGAATGTAGACGCGGAACTCACCCTCCCGGATGGGACACGGTGGAGTGCCACGTTCATGACGCTGCGCGCGATCGCGCAAGTGATGGATCGATGGAAGGAGACTGGAGAATGCTCCGGCGGGGCATATTTTCAGTGTCCCGATCTCGTGATCATTCCGGAGGGGGGTCTGGCTGCGATGCTGGATTCCTTCAAGGGGATTATCGATTCAGGCGGACCTGAAGGAGTCTTGCAGTTCCTGGACGAAAGCTAGCTCGCTCGTAGGCGCTGTCGAATAGTGAGGCAGGATGCCCCTTTCCCGATTGGTGGAGAAAGGGGCATCCTGGTCTTTGACGGCAACGCTGACGGCAACGTCAGCGGACGACGGCTGCGGCAGGTGGGTCTTCGGGGCCGTCGTCCGCTGAGCCGAGGGTGTTGCCGAGGGTGTCGATGGCTTGGCGTTGGAGGCGGAGTCGGACGTGCGCGTAGACGCCGGCGGTGACGCCGATGTGGGCGTGGCCGAGGAGTTCCTTGATCACGACGAGGTCGACGCCCTGTTCCAGGAGCAGGGTGGCGGTCGAGTGTCGGAGGTCGTGGAAGCGGATGCGTCGGAGTCCGGCCCGGTCGAGGAAGCTGCGGAAGCGGCGGGTGAGGTTGGCCGGGTCGAGAGGCCGGCCGGTAGGGGTGGTGAAGACGAGGCCGCTGTCCTGCCAGGCTGACCCTGCTGTCCCGCGCTCCTTGTCCTGCTGCTGTTTGTGCTCCTTGAGGGAGTGGAGGCATTCGGTCGGGAGCGCGATACGGCGCTCAGACGCCCGGGTCTTGGTGGGCAGATGCGTGAGGCCGCCGGTGCGGGTGCGCTGGAGCGAGCGGCGGATGCTGGCCGTTCCGGTTGTGAGGTCGAGGTCTTCCCAGAGGAGGCCCAGGAGTTCGCCCTTGCGGAGTCCGGTGCGCAGCGCGAGTTCGTACAGCGCGTGGAGCCGGTCCGTGCGGGCGGCGTCGAGGAACTGACGAGCCTCCGTCGCAGTCAGGGGCCGGAAGCGCCTGGGCCGGGGCATGGCGGCTTTGACGTTCCGGGCGACGTTGCGCGGCAGCTCGTCCTCGCGGACGGCGTGTTCCAGAGCCGACTTGAGCACCGAGCGCACGTAGGTCACGGTCAAGGGGGACAGCCGTTTCTGGCAGCACTCGCCGATCGCACAGCAGTTCTTTCGTTCGGTGTCCAGGCCCTGGGTGCAGCACTGACAGGTGGTGCGGAGCCGGTCAAGGCGACCCGCTGACGCGGGTCGCGCGCGGCACGGCCGCCCACCCGGCCCGCTCTCGGCTCCGCCACCGCGGGCCGGCCAGCGACCAGGCCGCGCAAAGACAGCACAGCGGACGACCGGAAGCGCGGAGAAAGCCGGACACGCCAGCACGGCGAACGCCAGGCCGACGGCGAAGCGACGGCGGGGAGTTGGCCGGGGCGTAGGCCCGGGGGTGGGGCCGGTCGGCTCCGTGGGCTTTACCCACCTCCCCGGGCCGGGGCCCGCGTCGGGCAAGGCCAGGGGGCCACTCGTTCAAATTCCGGGCAGGTCCAAAGCCTGCCCGAGTTGCCGGCCAGCGTACGGCCCCCTGACCATGCCCGACCCCAACCCGGGCAGGACACCGGCCAAAGCCCACTCCACCGCCCTCACGTGCGTAGCCGTCTGACGGCAACGCCGACGGCAACAGAGGCGCACAGCACGGCACTTCCATGCACACCCACGGACAGGCCGGAATTCGCTGACCAGCGAAAATGCAGGTGCCGCCCGCCCGGCGCGCACACGTACTATGTGCTGGCGGGGGCCACTCCGGTTCTGGTACACAACTCGAACTGCCCCACTCCGCGCGGTTATCCGAACCGGGAACTGCCGAAGGACCCGCGGACCGGTGAGCCGGCCCCCGACCCGGCGGCTGCGGGGTACCCACACACGCAACTCGGGATCAAGCTCAGTAAGCGGAACCCTCCCTACGCTCAGGCTCGGGAGTTCGATGCAGACGGCAAGCCCGTCAGAGACGTCGACTTCACTGATCACAACAGGCCTCAGAACCATACCAATCCCCATCAGCATCGTTGGAATGAGAACGCAACAGGGGGCACCCGTAGCCGTGGTGTTCCGGAACCCATGGATTAGGTCACCAGATGAGTAGAGTCGCAGAGTTTCTGATGCATGGCACTGACGGCCACTCAATCGAGTTGAGTAGCTTGCTCGCCATGATTCCGGACAATGATTGGATGTGGTCCGTTCTTGAATTCGGCGGGATCGTCCAGGGAAATTCGGGAATGGAGTACTCCGACATCCGGCAGAGGGTGGATTCGTCGCCGCATGGCTATGTAATGTCGTGGGAACAGGTTCGAAAATTCGCAGCCGGTGTCCGGCAGTGTTTCGACCTGCTGCTCGTAGCGGTGAGTGATCGCCCCAAGCTCAATCCCGAGCTGTTCGCCGCTGGTGACTTTGCCGAGTGCTTCATGATGCTCTCGGCGAGCGACGGCACATGGTGGACGGTGGAGATCAGAGCCGAAACGGACCAGGGAGCCGCCCTCGCGGCAGGCCTTCGAGCGAGTCACGGAGTCGAACTGAGCTAGAGGAAGCGAAGCCAGAACGTCGCTGAGGCGACTGAAAGCCCCGCCGGGTGAGTGCCTCCCGGCGGGGCTTCCAGCTAAGCGCAGGCAGTGCTGCAGTTGCGACATGGGACCTGCCGACTCGGCGCGCCCTCGGTGTCAGGCCGCGGCCCCGCGCAGGGCCGGGAGGGTGGGGTCCGGGAGGGCGTGGGGGAGGTCCGAGCGGGCCGTGATGCCGAGTTTCTCGTAGACGCGGTAGAGGTGGTTCTCCACCGTGCGGACCGAGACCACCAGGCTGTCCGCGATGTCGCGGTTCGACAGGCCGCCGGCGGCGAGGGCCGCCACCTCGCGTTCGCGGGTCGTCAGCGGGGCCGCCGGGCTCGGGGTGCGGTGTTCCTCCGGGGTCACCCAGGGGGGCAGCGGGCCGCCGTACTCCGCCAGGAGCCGCGCGCTCGCCGCGCGGGCCAGGCGGCCGGCGCGGCGGCGGCCGCCCTTGCGGTAGGCGGCGGCCGCCTGGCCCGCCGCCTCGGCGGCCAGGGGGAGGGCGCCCATGGCGCGGAAGCCCGCCGACACCGCGTCCAGGGCGGCGCCGTCGTCCCCGGCCAGGGCCAGCACGTGGTCGGCCTGGAGCCGCATCAGGCCGGAGCCGCCCGCCGCGGCCAGGCGCGCGGCGTGGGCCGCCGCGCGGGCCGGGTTCCCGACCCGGGCCGCCAGGTGCAGCGCCGTCAGCGCCGTCGCGGGGCGGGTCCCGGCGCGGCGGGCGACCTCCCAGGCGCGGCTGCTCGCGCCCGCCCGGTCGCCCGCGTGCGCGAGGACCACGGCGTGTTCCAGGACGACGGCGTCGTCGGCCAGCGGGAAGCCGGGGGTCCCCCGCAGCGCGGTCTGCGCCTCCACCAGGGTCCGCAGCGCCTCGGTGGGGCGGCCCGACTCGGCCAGCGCGCCCGCGAGTTGGGCGAGGATCCAGGCCGGTGTCGTCAGCCAGTCCCGCGGCACGCGCAGCGCGCCGGCCCGGCGCAAGAGGTGGACCGCCTCCGCGGGGCGGCCGAAGAAGCGGAGCAGGCGGGCCCGCAGCACGGCGATCTGGAGCCGGCGGAGCTCGTCGTCCGTGGTGGTGGCGTGGTGGCCGATCTCGTCGAGGAGGTCCGCCACCCGGGCGAGGTCGCCCTGCGCGAAGGCGCACCGCGCCGCCACGACGAGGCACTGGAGGCGGGCGTCCGGCCGCCACGCGCCGAGGTCGCCGACATGGCGGTCCATCAGCCGCAGGGCCGTGTCGGGACGGCCCCGTTCGCTGTGGGCCAGCGCCGCGGGCGGCAGGAGGGCCTGGACGACCTCGGAGTCGGCCCGCTCGCCGGGCAGTACCCGGTCGCCCAGCTCCGCCGCCCGGTCCGGCCGGTCCGCGAGCAGGGCCAGGACGGCGCTGAACCCGTGCAGCGCGTCCACCCCTTCCGGTACGCCCTCCACGACGGCCGTCGCCTCGGCGACCCGGCCCGCTCCCCAGGCGAGGACGCCGGCCCTGGCGCGTACGGCCTCGACCAGCTCGTCCCGGGGGACCCCGGGCGCCTGCCACGCGGCCCCGTCCCGGAACGCCTCGGCGAACACCGCCTCGGCCTCCTCGTACCGGTTCTGCCCGGCGAGCGCCCGTCCGAGGAGCAGCTCCGCGCGACGGGTCCCGTCGGCGCGACCCGGCGCCCCGCGCTCCCCGTGACCGCGGGGGGCGGGCACGCGCGCGGTCCACGTGCCCGGGCGGGAGAGGGTGGCCGAGGCGGGGGAGCGCGTCGGCGGGGCCGCCGTGCCCACGGCCGGCACCCGCCCCGCACCGGGTGACCGGGACACCTCCGGCGCCCGGTCGCCCGTGCGCGGCGCGGGCAGCGGCGCGCGGTCCTTCGCCCGCGGCGCGAGCGGGTTCCAGGACGCCTCCGGTGCCCGGGGCGCCTCCCGTGACGGTGTCCAGGGCAGGTCCCACGCCGCCTCCCGCACCGACACCGCCGGTCCCGCGAGGCCTACTTCCTCGTGCGGCGGGTCCTCCAGGGCCAGGCGGCACAGGCGCTCGGCGAGCACACAGTTCTGGTGGTGGACCGCCGTGCGGGCGGCCGCCAGGAGGGTGGGGGCCGGGGGGACCGTGCCCGCCGCGACGCGGAGGGCGACGACCCGCAGGACGTCCTCCTCCCGCCGGGCGCCGGTCGCCTCGATCGCCGAGGCCATCTGGAGGCGCAGCCGCTGGGCGGTGAGGCCGGACATCCGGGACGTCACGACGGGGGCCGTGAGGGAGAGGGCCAGCCGGATGCCGATCCGGCGGCCGGCCGTTTCGAGCTGGACGACGCCGCGTTCGTCGAGGGCCTCCGCCGCGCGGGCCAGGCCGAGGCGTTCGGCGACCTCGTACTCGACGTGGCCCACCACGGAGAGGGTGCTGACCAACTCCTGTTCCTCGCCCGTCAGATCACCGAGGCCGAGGCGCACGATGTCGGCCAGTCGGCGCGGCGGCGGTGCCAGGAGGCCGTCCCAGCGCCAGTGGTCGCCGACGCGGCGCAGCGAGCCCTCCGACAGGGAGTGCTCGACGAGTTCGTGGAGGAGCAGCGCGTTGCCGCCGGTCGCGGCCCAGAGGCGTTCCGGGGTGCCGGAGTCCACGGGGCCGCCGACGCGGCGGTGCACGATGGCGGCGATGGCGTCGCGGGCGAGCGGCTGCACCTCGATCCGCTCCACCAGCCGCTCCACCCAGAGTTTGTCGACGCCGGTGGGGAGCGCCGTGTCCCGGCGGGCGGTCGCGGCGACCGTCACGCGGCCCGAGGCGCTGAGGCGGTAGAGGTGGTGGGCGGACGCCTCGTGCAGCAGGTGGGCGTCGTCGAGGCCGACGACCGTGCGCCGGGCCGGGTCGCTGTGCCGCCGGGCCGACTCCAGGTGGTCGAGGCACTCGGAGACCGAGCCGAAGTTCTCGGCGCAGCCGCTCTCCGGTCCGCCGACGCCGCCCACGGCCACGACGGTGCGGCCGCCGGCCGCGAGGCGTGCGAGCGAGGCGGCGAGCAGGCGGGTCTTGCCGACGCCCGCGTTCCCCGTCAGAAGAATTCCGCCGCCCTTCGACAGGGCGTCGTCGACGGCCCCCAGCTCTCCTCGGCGAGCCGTGACCGCCCAGGAGTCTTCGATCTCGGTCGGCATTTCAGATCTTTCCCAACTCTCGGTGAGAAGACAGTCCGCGCGATGACCGGTGGCGGATTGTTTCCTTCCCCGTCGCCGCCGTGTCACCGTTGTCCCGATCACGCGTGCCGCAGTGCATCCGAATTCCTGGACGCGGCCGGGGTCAATGGCACGTCGCCTGCCGGGCCGGTGATTCAGGTCACCGCCGGGCGAGGGGAATCGGGCAGGGAATTGCATACGGCGCTCCTCACGATACGAGAGAGCCCGGACGGGGCGCTGAGCCGCTTCTGACGCGCCGCTGACATTCCGGAAGAGCTTCGGACCAGGCTCGATGGGGCTGTCGGGGCCGTTTCGGGCGGCTCGCCTGCGGTGGGAGGGGCGTCGGGCGGAGCCGTACGGGCCGGGGTTCCGGTGTCGTTCCTGGTGGGCCCGGTTGTGGCGGTGCGCGGCCGTCTCCGGGCCGGGTGCGTTCACGGCTCCGGAAATGCGAAGTCGTCGGCCAAAGGGCGTGTTGCGCAATCAGTGAAGCTCTCCCTAGGCTTTCGAACTGCGAGCGGAGGCCTGACCGCTCATTGTTCTCTCACGTAGACCCGTACACCCCGGAAGCCTCTTTCTTTGGCGTCCGGGGTGGCAGGTGCGTGCAGGTTCTAGAAAGGAACAGGTAATGGTCAAGGTCACGGCCGGCGAGGTTCAGGAATGGCTTGTGCAGAAGATCGCGGACCGGCTCGGTGAGGACCCGTCGAGCATTTCTCCCGGACAGTATTTCGACGAGCTCGACCTCGACAGCACCGAGGCGCTCGTCATCGCCGGCGAGATGGAGAACTGGCTCGGGTTCGAGCTCGGCACCACGGCGCTGTGGTACCACCCGACCATCGAGGCCCTGTCGGCGCACATCGCCGAGGAGAGTGCCCAGCGTGGCGCCGCGGCCTAGCAGAGCGGCCGCCGCACGGGTGCTGGTACGCCACCGGGCGACGCCGCCCGGGGGCCGTACCGTCTACGCCGTTCACCCCGGGGCCCTGCCCGTCGTGGCCTGGGCCAACCTGGCCGGGGCACTGCCCCAGGACACGGGCTTCGTCGTGCTCGACCTGGGCGCGGTCCCCGCGTACCTGGAGGCGGCGCTGAATCCCGGTGCGTCCGGCCTGACCGTCGACCGCCTGATCGACATCCTCGTCGACGCCTACCGCGCCGAGGTACGGGACGCCGGCAGGCCCGGCCCGGTCACCTTCGTCGGCTGGTCCTTCGGCGGGGTCGTCGCGCAGGGGATGACGGAGCGCCTGGAGCCCGAGGAGCGGCCCGACGGCGTGGTGCTGCTCGACAGCATCGCGCCCACGCCGTCGTACACCTACGCGGAGGACGACGGCATCGACCCCGGGCTCGTCCTGCGCTGGTTCGCGATGTTCCTCGGCGCGAAGCGCGGCACGGCCGTCCCCTTCCGCACCCCCGGCACCGGCACCGGCCCGGCAGCGGCGGAGGGCGCGGTCACGACCGCGGCCCTCGGCGCGGACCACGTCCTCGTCGGCCTGGAGCAGCTCCTCGGGGACGCCGTGGCCTGCGGCGCACTGCCCGAGGGGACACCGCTCCAGAGCATCCGCAAGCTCTTCGACGCCTACACCGCGGGCCTCCTGCGCAACAACAGGCTCACCGCCTCGTACCGTCCGGTGCCCGCGACCGTGCCCCTCACCCAGATCAAGGCGCACCACAGCCTCATCCCCACGGACCCGACCCTCGGTTGGGACGAACTGGCCGACCGCACGGTGGCGGCCCACACCGTGCCCGGCGACCACTACACGATGCTGATCCGCCCGGACGCCTCGCGCGCCATCGCCGGTCTGATTCCGGCCTCCCGGCCTCCACAGCTCGTCACGACCCGGAGGGACACGCAGTGAACGAATACCAGGAACGGATGCTCGACCGCAGACTCGCCCGGGACCCCATCGCCATCGTCGGTCTGTCCGGACTCTTCCCGAAGTCGCAGAACGTTCGCGAGTTCTGGGCCAACGTGGTGGCCGCGGCCGACTGCACCACCGAGGTGCCCGCCGGGCACTGGGACGTCGACGAGTTCTACGACCCCGACCCCTCGGCGCCCGACAAGACCTACGCCAGGCGCGGCGGGTTCATCCCCGACGTACCCTTCAACCCGCTCGAGTTCGGCCTCCCGCCCAACACGCTCGAAGTGACCGACGTCCTGCAGCTGTTGAGCCTCACGGTCACCCGCGACCTGCTCAAGGACGCCGGAGCCGACCGCGGCTGGTACGACCCGAAACGCACCGGCGTGGTCCTCGGCATCACCGGCGCCAACCAGCTGACCCAGCCCCTCACCGCGCGCCTCCAGAGCCCCGTGCTCAAGGAGGTCGTCAGGAGCTGCGGCCTCTCCGAGCGCGACGCCGAGGAGATCGCCGCCAAGTTCCGCATGGCGTACGCCCCGTGGGAGGAGAACTCCTTCCCCGGCATGCTCGGCAACGTCGTCGCCGGCCGGATCGCCAACCGGTTCGACCTCGGCGGCATCAACATGACGATCGACGCCGCCTGCGCCAGCTCCCTCGGCGCGGTCCGCACGGCCGTCAGCGAGCTCCTGGAGGGGCGCGCCGACACCATGCTGACCGGCGGCTGCGACGCCGAGAACACGATCTTCATGTACCTCTGCTTCAGCAAGACGCCCGCGCTCTCCAAGTCCGGGCGGATCCGCCCGTTCGACAGCGAGGCCGACGGCACCCTGATCGGCGAGGGCATCGGCATGCTCGCCCTGCGCCGCCTCGCCGACGCCGAGCGCGACGGCAACCAGGTGTACGCCGTCATCCGCGGCCTCGGCACCTCCAGCGACGGGCGCTTCAAGTCCATCTACGCCCCCCGCAAGGAGGGCCAGATGGAGGCGCTGCGCCGCGCCTACCAGGACGCCGACGCCGCCCCCGACAGCATCGAGCTGTTCGAGGCGCACGGCACGGGCACGGCCGTCGGCGACGCCACCGAGCTCAGCGCGCTCACCGAGGTCGTCGCCAAGGACGGCGGCGAGCGGGGCTACGCCGCCATCGGCAGCGTCAAGTCCCAGATCGGGCACACCAAGGCGGCGGCCGGCGCGGCCGCGATGATCAAGCTCGCCTTCGCGCTGCACCACAAGGTGCTGCCCCCCACCATCAACGTGGACCGGCCCAGCTCCGCCTTTGGCACGGACAGCCCCTTCTACGTCAACACCAAGGCGCGGCCCTGGATCCGCGACCCCAAGCGGCCCCAGCGGCGGGCGGCGCTCTCCGCCTTCGGCTTCGGCGGCACCAACTTCCACGCCGTCCTCCAGGAGCACGGCGACGGCGACGACGTCGCGGTCCGCTTCCCGGTGGCCCGCGTCCACCTCTGGCACGCGCCCGGACCGGAGGCCCTCGCGGACGCCCTCGCCGCCGGCACCCCGCCCACCGGCGGGCCCGTCCCGGCCGGCCACGCCCGCGTGGCGTTCACGGCCCGCGACGCCGCCGAGGCCGACGCGCTGCGCACCCTCGCCCTCGGCGAGCTGCGCGCTCGCGCGGAGGCCGACGCCTGGTCGCACCCCAAGGGGGTCCACTACCGGCGGTCCGCCGCCGACACGGGCCGGGTGGCCGCGCTCTTCGCCGGACAGGGCAGCCAGTACGTCGAGCCCGGCCTGAGCGCCGTGCTCGCGCTGCCGCCGCTGCGGTCCTCCTTCGACCGCGCCAACCAGCACTTCCGCGAGGACACCCCGCTGTCCCGGGTGGCCTTTCCGCCGCCGCTCGTCGACGCGGAGGGGCGGGCCGCCCAGGAGACCGCGCTGCGCGCGACCGCCTACGCCCAGCCCGCCATCGGCGCGCTCTCCGCGGGCCACTTCCGGTACCTCACCGAACTCGGCTTCGCCGCCGAGGGCTTCCTCGGCCACAGCTTCGGCGAACTCACCGCGCTGTACGCCGCCGGCGCCTACGACGAGGACACCCTCCACCGGCTGGCCCGCGCCCGCGGCCGCGCCATGTCGCCCGCCCCCGGGCAGGCCGCCGAGGACACCGGCGCGATGGCCGCGGTCTTCGCCCCCGAGGAGCGGGTCGCCGCACTCCTCGCGGAGCGCGAGGGCCTGCGGGTCTGCAACCGCAACGCGCCCGACCAGATCGTCGTCGGCGGCGCGACCGCCGAGGTGGACCGCCTGGTCGAGGCCGCGGGCCTCGCCGGGGTGCACGCCCGCCGGCTGCCGGTCTCCGCGGCCTTCCACACGCCCTTCGTCGCCCACGCCGTGGACGACTTCCGGGCCGTCGTCGACACCGTCGACATCACCGCCCCGCGCGGCCGCGTGTACGCCAACAGCCCCGGCGCCTCCTACGGCGCCGACGTCGACGCCAACCGCCGCGTCCTCGCCGAACAGCTCGTCCACCCCGTGGAGTTCGCCACGCGGGTGGAGGAGATGTACGCCGACGGGTTCCGCGTCTTCGTCGAGTTCGGCCCCGGCTCGGTGCTCACCGGCCTCGTCGGCCGCATCCTCGGCGACCGCCCGCACCACGCGCTCGCCCTCGACGGGGGACCGGGCAAGGACGCCGACCTCACCCTCAAGCAGTCACTGGCGCGCCTCGCGGTGCTCGGTCTCCCGGTCGCCGTCACCGACCGGTACGCCGCCGCCGTCGAGGAGCCCGCCCCCGTCAAGGGCATGACGCTGATGCTCAACGGCATCAACTACGTCTCCCCGGAGCGGCGGGCCGCCTACCAGGACGCGCTGGCCAACGGCTACCGCGTGGCGGTGCCGACGGCGACGGGGGCCGCTGGAGCGACGGGGGCCGGGGCGCCGGTTCCCGGGGCGTCCGCCGCGGGCACGGCCGTCACGGCGCCCACCGCCGTCGCCGCGCCCGGCGCCGTACCCACGACGGGGGGAGCGGAGCCGACGGTACGGGCGGAACTCCCGGCCCCCGGCCTGCCACGGGCGGCCGCCCCCGTCCGGGCGACGGAGCAGCACCTTCCCGAACCGGCCCCGGACGTCCCGGCGGACACCGGTGGCGCGGCGGGGACCGTCCGCGTCCCTGCGGAGACCCTGCCCCCTGCTCAGGAGAACGAGCACATGCCCAGTGACCGCTTCACCGAACTCGTCTCGGACCACCTGTCCCTCCACGACGAGTACCTCAACGGCCAGCTGCAGAGCGTCGAGCGCCTCACGCGCATCCTGGAACGCGCCGCCGACCAGGGGAAGCTGGACCAGGTCCTCCCCGGTGTGAGCTCCGTCAAGGAGCACGGCCTCGCGATCGGGCGCACCCACGCGCACGCCAACGACGTCCTGCGCCAGCTGGCCCACCTGGAGATGGGCGGCGCCACCGCGCCCGCGGCCCCGGCGCCGGCGGTTCCCGCGCCCCGGCCCGCCGTCCAGGCGCCCGCCCTGCCGGAGCCGCCCGTCGTCCCGGCGCTGCCCCCGGGCTGGACCCCGCCCGCACCGGCCACGGCCCCGGCGCCGGCTTCGGTGCCGGCTTCGGTGCCGGCCGCCACGCCGGTCCCGGTCCCGGCCCCTGTGCCTGCCCCTGCTGCTGTCGCTGGTCCCGATGTGGGGACGGTGCGGTCGGTGTTGTTGGCGGTGGTGGCGGAGAAGACGGGTTATCCGGCGGAGATGCTGGAGC
>NZ_JBSFSA010000018.1:68770-103092 GCF_053589515.1 Streptomyces sp. NPDC003327
TGTCGAGATCATGGGGGTGATTCAGGAGCGGTTCGGTGTGGTGTCGTCGGCCGGTCCCGAGCAGCTCGCGGAGCTGCGGACCCTCGGTGACATCGTGGACTTCGTCGCCGGCCCGGCCGCCACCGAAGCACCCACCGAAGCAGCACCCACCGCAGCGCCCGCCGCGGCCGACGCCGCTCCCGCCGCCTCCCCGCAGGCGGCGACCGGGACCGTTGCGCCCCTCGGCCGCGCGCACGCCGCGCTCGTCACCCTCCCCGCCCCCGACCCGCTGCTCGACGCCCACCCCGCGGACCAGGGCGCCCTCGTCGTGGACGACGGCTCCGAGCTGGCCGGGCGGATCGTCGAGCGGCTCGTCGCCGCCGGCCGTCGCGTGCACGTCCTGCGGCTCCCCGGCGTGCTGCCGCGCCACGCCGACGTGCACGACCACGCCCTGACGGGCTGGGGCACCACCGAACTCGCGGCCGGTGTCGAGGCCGTCTTCACCTTCCGCGTCGGGCTCGTCGTCGACGTGACCGCCCGCACCGACGGCGACTGGAACGACGGGGTGCGCAGGCTGGCGCACTCCCTCCTGCTGGCGCGGCACGTCGTCCGCCCGCTCACCGAGTCGGCCGCGCACGGCCGGGCCGCGTTCCTCGCCGTGACCCGGCTCGACGGCGCCTTCGGCCTCACCGGCGTCGCCGAGGACGCCACCCCCGCCGGTGGTGTCGCGGGGCTGGTGAAGACGCTGGCCCTCGAAGCGCCCGAGCTGTTCGTCCGGTCCGTGGACCTCGCGCCCGGCATCGACCCGGCCGACGCCGCCGCCCTGGTACTCGACGAGGCCGCCGACTCGGCCGTCGAGCCCGTACAGGTCGGCCACGACGGCACCCGCCGGGTCGGGCTCGCCGTGGCGGGGGAGCCGCTGGTCCCGGCCGACGCCGAGGCCGCGCCCGTCACCTCCGACGACCTGCTGGTCGTCACCGGCGGCGCCCGGGGCATCACGGCGGCCTGCGTCGTCGAACTGGCCCGCCGTCACCGCCCGCGCCTGCTGCTGCTCGGCCGGACCCCGCTCGACGCGGAGCCCGCCTGGGCGCAGGGCCTGCCCGAGGAGAACCTGAAGGCGGCGGCAGCGGCCTCGCTGACCGCCGCGGGGGAGAAGCCGACGCCCCGGCGCGTCGGTCAGCTCGCCGCCGCCGTCGCGGGCGCCCGGGAGATCCGCGTGACCCTGGACGCGCTGCGGGCCGCCGGCAGCGAGGCCGCGTACCTGCCCGTGGACATCACGGACCAGGCCGCGACCGCCGCCGTCCTCGCCCCGTACAAGGACGAGGTCACGGGCGTGGTGCACGGCGCCGGGGTGCTCGCCGACCAGATGATCGCGCAGAAGAAGGCCTCCGAGATCGAGCGGGTCTTCGCCCCGAAGCTGACCGGTCTGCGCTCCGTGACGGCGGCCCTGGCCGGGACGCGGCTGCGCCACGTGGTGCTCTTCTCCTCGGTCGCCGGGTTCTTCGGCAACCAGGGGCAGTCGGACTACGCGATGGCCAACGAGGTCCTCAACGCCTGGGCGTCCTCCCGGCGACGGGAGTTCCCCGGGACGCGGGTCACCTCGATCAACTGGGGCGCCTGGGACAGCGGGATGGTCTCCCCGCAGATCAGAAAGGTCTTCGAGGAGCGGGGCATCGCGCTCATCCCGGTCGACGAGGGCGCCCGGATGTTCGCCGACCAGTTCGCCCCCGAGCGGGCCGGTGACGTGGTGACCGTGCTCGGTCCGACGACGCCGCTGAGCTCGCGGGACCGCTCCGGCACGGCCGCGGGCGGCACCGTGACCCGCCGCCCGGCGGAGCTCGCCGGGTCCTCGCTCGTCACCGACCACGTCATCGACGGGGTGCCGGTCCTGCCGGCCGTCGTCGCGATGGGCTGGGCGCTCGGCGCGGTCGAGCACGCCGGGGGGCGACGGGCCGTGCGGCTGAGCGACTTCGCCGTCCACAAGGGCATCGTCCTGGACGGGACCGAGCCCGCCGAGCTGCGGCTCGTGATGTCCCCGGCCACCGGCCGGGACGGGAGCGGCGCCCAGGCCGGCCCCGCGGGCGGGGGCGACGTCAGGGTCGCCGTCCAGTCGCTCGTCGACGGCACCGTACGACCGCACTACGCGGCCACCGTCGTCGCGGGCGCCCTCCCGCCCGCCGCCCCGGTGACCGGGCTTCCCGCGCCGGGCACCGGAACCGACGCCGCCGGGCTCTACACCGACGGCACGCTCTTCCACGGTCCGGCCCTGCGGGGTCTGCGCCGGATCCTGGCGGACTCCGAGTCCCGCCTCGTGCTGGAGTGCGAGGCCGTCCGGACGGACACCGACAGCGGTTCGTCCGACTGGTTCGCGGCCGGCTCCGCGGACCTGCTGCTCCAGGCCGCGCTCGTCTGGGTGCGCCGCTTCCGCGGCACCGCCGGGCTGCCGCTCGCCGTGGGCGGGGTCGAGCTGTACGGCCCGCTGGCGGCCGGTGAGGTCTTCCTCGTCGTGGTGGAGCCCACGGGCCAGGGCGGCCCCGACTCCCGCCTCGACATCACCGCCTGCACGCCCGACGGACAGGTCAGGGCCAGGTTCACGGCCGTCTCCGTGGTCTCGGCCCCGCAGCTGGCGGCCAAGTTCGCGGGCTGACGGCGTCCGCACCGGAAGCAGTGAGCGGGCGGCGGCTTGCCGCCGCCCGCCCCACAGGATCTCCCGCTTGGGAAGGAACCTCACCCAGTTATGAGCAGATACGCGATCGTCGGCATCTCCTGCCTGTTCCCCGGAGCGCGAACGCCCGAAGAGTTCCGGCAGAACCTCCGCGGTGGCACGGACAGCCGTCGGGAAGGAGGCGCAGAGGTCTTCGGAGCCGAACCCGACGAGCGTGACCTCGACCCCCGGCACCGCATCGTGTCCCGCCGGGGCGGGTTCGTCACCGGCTTCGAGTTCGACCCCACCGGCTACCGGCTCGCCCCCGACCGGCTCGCCGGTCTCGACCGGCTCTTCCACTGGTCGCTGTACGCCGCCCGGGAGGCCCTGCGGGACTGCGGCGCCGCCGACCGGCCCGCGCTGCTCGCCAGGACCGGCCTGGTCATGGGCAACTACTCGTTCCCGACCACCACATCGGCGAAGGTGAGCGTCCCCCTCGCGCACGAGGCCGTCCTCGCCGGCCTGCGCCGCTCCGGCGCGCCCGAACTCGACTCCCTGCCCGGCGCGGTCCCGCTCGTCGACCGCGCCGCGATCGTGCCCGAGAACCTCCGGGTCAGCGGCTCGCCCGCCGCCGTCGCCGCCGGGGCCCTCGGGCTCGGCGGCCCCCGCTACTGCCTGGACGCCGCCTGCTCCTCGGCGCTCTACGCCCTCAGCCTCGCCTGCGGCCACCTCGACTCCGGCCAGGCGGACCTGGTGCTCGCCGGGGCGGTCTGCGCCCCGGACCCGACCCTGATCCACCTCTCCTTCTCCGATCTGCACGCCTACCCGGAGGACGGTTTCAGCCAGCCCTTCGACGGCCGCTCCGGCGGGATCGTCACCGGCCAGGGCGCGGGCATGGTCGCCGTCAAGCGCCTGGCCGACGCCGTGCGCGACGGCGACCGCGTGTACGCGGTCGTCGACGGCATCGGGCTCTCCAACGACGGCGCCGGACGCCACCCGCTGGTCCCCCGCAAGAGCGGCCAGCTGGACGCCCTGGCCCGCGCCTACGCGAGCGCCGGCGTGGACCCGGCGAGCGTCGACTACCTGGAGTGCCACGCCACCGGCACGCCGATCGGGGACGCCACGGAGGCGGAGTCGGTCGCCGAGTTCTTCGGCGCCCACGGTGACGTACCGCTGCTCGGATCCGTGAAGGGCAACATCGGCCACCTGCTGACCGTCGGCGGGCTCAGCAGCCTGCTCAAGGTCGTCCTCGCCATGGAGGACGGCACGATCCCGCCGACCATCGGCGTGGACCGGCCGATCTCCTCGCCGGACGAGCGGGTCGGCGCGGCGACGCTCGTCCGTACCGCCCGCGCCTGGCCCGACACCCCCGGCCCCCGCCGCGCCGCCGTCTCCGCCTTCGGCTTCGGCGGCACGAACGCGCACGTGGTGCTCTCCCAGGCCGACAGCTCGAGTCCCCAGGGGGGCACGGGCGTCCGGGCCGGGGCGGCGACCGCGACCGGGGCCGGCACGGCCGCCGCGTCCTCCGTCCTCCCCGCGCTCGACGTCGTCGGGCTCGGCGCGCACTTCGGCTCGCTCGACACGCTCGACGCCTTCGAGCGGGCGGTCTACGAGGGAGGGCACGACCTGCGGCCGCTGCCCGAGCGCCGCTGGCGGGGCCTCGACCGCACCGACGGCGGCACCCTCGAAGCGGCCGGGCTCACCGGCCCGCCGCACGGGGCCTTCGTCGACGGCGTCGAGGTCGACCCCGCCGACCTCCGCGTCCCGCCCGCCGACCTGCGTATCTACAACCCGCAGCACGCCCTGATGACCCGGGTCGCCGACGAGGCCCTGCGCGACGCCGGGTACCGGCTCGACGCGGGCGGCCGCGGCACCCCCGAGCCCCGCCGCATCGCGGTGGTCGTCGTCACCGAGATCGAGCCGTACTCCCACGCCCGGCTGAGCCGGTACGGCCTCGGGTCCTTCCTGCGCCGCGAGTTCGACAAGGCCGGGGTGCGGCTGACCGAGGAGCAACGGGCCGCCCTGAACGAGGTCGCGCGCGACGCCGTCGTCGACCCCATCGGCGCCAACGAGGTGCTCAGCTACATCGGCAACGTGATGGCGGGCCGCGTCTCGTCCCGCTGGAACCTGACCGGCCCCTCCTTCACCCTCTCCGCCGAGGGCGCGGGCACCGCGGAGGCGCTGGACGTCGCCCGGCTGCTGCTGCTAGACCCGGACCTGGAGGCCGTGCTGATCGGCGGGGTCGACCTGGCCGGCGCCGCCGAGAACCTGCTCGTCCGGCCCGCTTCCGACACCGGGCCGGGCCTCACCTTCAACGAGGGCGCGCGCGGCCGGCGGATCGGCGAGGGCGCCGGAGCCCTGGTCGTCACCCGCCCCGACGCGGCCCCGGGCCGGGCGCACGCCCGCATCGACGCGGTCGCCGTGCGCTACGCGGACGCCGCCGACGGCTCGCTCGTCCCCGTCTCGGGGGCCGCCCTCGCCGAGGCCGCGCGGGCCGCCCTCGACGCCGCCGGGGTCTCCGCCGCCGAGGTGGACTACCTGGAGGCGCACGCGGGCGGTACGGAGCAGGCGGACCGTACCGAGATCGCCGCCCTCGCCGAGGTGTACCCGGCGGGCGGCGCCACCGTCCTCGGCAGCGTCACCTCGCAGATCGGCGACGCCGGGTGCGCGGCCGGGATCGCCGCCCTGATCAGGACCGTTCTCTGCCTGCGCCACGCCTACCTGCCCGGTACGAAGGGCTGGCGCCGCCCCGCCGACGACCTGGCCGAGGCCTTCGCGGCCTCCGCCTTCCAGGTGCCGGAGACCTCCTTCCCCTGGCTCCGGGAGCGCCCGGACGCCCGCCGCCACGCGGCCGTCAGCATGCTCGGCGCGAGCGGCTCGCACGCCCATCTGGTGCTCTCCTCCGCGCCGGTCGCGGAGTCGGTCGCGGAGCCGGTCGGGTCCGCCGAGCCGGTCGGGTCCGCGCGGCCCGTACCGTCCTCGGCGCGGCCCGTACCGTCCTCGGCGTCCCTGCCGTCCGGCGGGCGGGTCCGGCCCGAGGCCGACTGGGCGCGCGCCGGGGGGCCGCTCCTGCTGCCGCTCGGCGCCGACACCCTCGACGGGCTCGTGGCCGAGATCCGCCGTCACGGCGCCCTGCTCGCGGACGGCGCCGACCCGTCCGCGCTCGCGCGCGCGGCCGCGCGCGGCCTCGACGGCCGACGGTTGCGCGTCGTCCTCGTCGGCCGGGACCGGGACGCGCTCGCCCGCCAACTGGAGCTCGCCGCACGGAACCTGCCCGAGGCGCACGCCGCCGGGACCGACTGGAGCACCCCCGCCGGCTCGTTCTTCACCCCCCGGCCGATCGGCCCCGACGGCCGGGTCGCCCTCGTCTACCCCGGCGCCTTCAACACCTACCCCGGCCTCGGCGCGGGTCTCTTCCGGACCTTCCCCGGCCTGCTCGACCGCTTCGAGCGGCAGGCCGCCGAACCCGCCCGGATGCTGCGCTCGGCGCAGCTCTACCCCCGCGGGACCGAGACGCCGGACCGGCGCGCCATGATGCGGATGGAGGAACGCCTCGCCGACGACATCCCGTTCATGCTCGCCACCGGGACCAGCTTCGCGATCCTCTACACCGAGCTGATCCGGGAGATCCTCGGGATCACCGCGCACGGCGGCTTCGGCTACAGCCTCGGCGAGTCGAGCATGCTCTTCGCCACCGGCGGCTGGGACGCCCGCAGCCGCTCCGACTCGCTCATCACCGAGAGCCCCGTCTTCCAGGACCGGCTGTGCGGGCCCCGGCGCACCGTGCGCGACCTGTGGAAGCTGCCCGCCGGGACGCCCGACGCCGACGTGTGGTCCACGCACGTGCTGCTGTCGCCCGTCGAGCCGGTCGCCGAGGCGCTCGCCCGCTACGACCGGGTCCACCTCACCCATGTGAACACCCCGAACGAGCTGGTCATCGGCGGCGACCCCGCGCAGTGCCGGGCGCTGATCGCCGAACTCGGCTGCTCCGCCGCCCGCTCGCCCGCCAACGTGGTCATGCACTGCCCGGTCGTGGACGCGGAGTTCGACGGCCTGGCCCGTCTCAACGACTACCCCACGGGCTCCTTCGGCGACCTGGAACTCCTCAGCGCCTACGACTACGAGGTGCTGCCCGCCGAGCGGCTCGCCGACTCGCCGCGGCGCATCGCGCACACCCTGCGCTCCACGATCGACTTCCCCCGCCTGGTGCGGGCCGCGTACGACCGCGGCTACCGCTACTTCATCGAGGCGGGACCGGGCGCCACCTGCTCCCGCTGGATCCGCGACACGCTGGGGGACGCGCCGCACGTGGCCGCCGGCGTCGACCGCCGCGGCGCGTCCGCCGCCACCAGCCTCGCCCAGCTGGTGGCCCGCCTCGTCGGCCACGGTCTGCCGGTGGACCTCACCGCGCTGTTCGGCGAGGACCGGGAGGCCGTACGGGACGCGGCCGCGCCGTCCGCCCGCCGCCTTCCCGCGGTACGGGTCGGCGGCGGCGAGCCGATCCCGGACCGCGTCGCCCGCGAGGCCGCACGGACCCTGGCCGCCGGCCGGTCCCGCTCCGCCGTCATCGACCCGCCCGCTCCGCCGGAGGTGCCCGCCGTCATGTCCGCCGCAACGCCCGCCGCCATGCCCGCCGACCCGACGCTGGAGGCGCCGGAGGCCATCACGTTCGACGGCGGCCCGGTGACCGCCGTGCCGTTCGGCGGCGCCGCCCCCGCGCCGACGGCACCCGCCGCCCCGGCACCCGCGGCCCCGGCCCCCGCGCCCGCGTTCCTCCAGGGCCCGGCGCCCGCGCCCGTACCCCCGGCCGAGGCCCCGGCTGCGGCCCCGGCCCCGGCCCCGGCCCGGGTCTCCGTCCCCGCCTCCGCCCCCGCCCCGGTTTCCGGCGGCACGGCCGCGGCCGACCTGGTGCGGGACCTGCGCCGCGAGATCGTCGCCGCGCACGGGGTCGTGATGGAGACCCACCGCGTCCTCCAGGCCGCCACCCTGGACCGCACCGCCGCCCTCCTCGACCCGGCGGCGGTCACCGCGGCGCCGCTCCCCGCGCCCCCCGCGCCCCTCGCCCCGGCCCTGCCCGCCGTCCCGGCGGCGGCCGCGCCCGCGGAGCCCGTACCCACCGCCCTCGCGCCCGCCGCCGCGCCCCGCGCCCGCGGCGGCGTCGTCTTCGACGAGGCGGACCTGCTGGAGTTCGCGACCGGCTCCGTGGCGAAGGCCTTCGGCCGCCCCGAGTTCGCCGAGATCGACGCCTACCGGGCCCGCGTGCGGCTCCCCGCGCCCCCGTACCACTTCGTCACCCGCGTCACCGCGCTCGACGCCCGTCCCGGCGTCCTCGAACCCGCCCGCATCACCACCGAGTACGACGTCCCCGAGGACGCCTGGTACGCCGTCGACGGCGGCGTGCCCCCGGCCGTGACCGTCGAGGCCGGCCAGTGCGACCTGCTGCTCGTGAGCTTCCTCGGCATCGACTTCCGCAACAAGGGCGACCGCGTCTACCGGCTCCTCGACAGCTCGCTGATCTTCCACGGCGGCCTGCCCCGCACCGGCCAGACCCTCCGCTACGACATCTCCATCGACCGCTTCGTCCACCAGGGCGACACCACGGTCTTCTTCTTCAGCTACCTCTGCTACGCCGACGGCGAGCTGATCCTCGAACTCAAGGACGGCTGCGCCGGGTTCTTCAGCCAGGCCGAGCTCGACACGCCGCTCGGCATCGTCATGACGGACGCCGAGCGCGCCCGCCGCGCCGCGCTGCCCCGGGCCACCTTCAAGCCCCTCGCCCGCGCCCGCAAGGACCGCCTCGACGCCGCCGACCTGGAACTCCTCGCCCAGGGCCGCCCCGGGGACGTCTTCGGCCCCGACCACGCCCAGGACCCCGGCCTCAACCCGGCGCTGCGCCTCCCGGACGCGATGCTCCGCATGATCGACGAGGTCACGGTCGACCGCACCGGAGGCCCGCGCGGCCTCGGCAGGATCGGCGCCGTCAAGCACCTGGAGCCCGACGCCTGGTACTTCACCTGCCACTTCCCCGACGACCCGGTGCTCGCCGGATCGCTGATCGCCGAGGGCGCCGTCCAGCTCCTCCAGGTCTACCTGCTCCACCAGGGCATGCACCTGACGCTGCCCGACGCCCGGTTCCAGACGGTCACCGACCGCCAGATCGACGTGAAGGTCCGCGGCCAGGTCACCCCCCGCGACCGCGAGATCCGCTACGAGCTGGAGATCACCGAACTGACCCTGCTGCCCCGGCCCACGGTCGTCGCCGACGTCCTCGTCCACCTCGGCGACAAGCCGGTCGTGCGCATGGAGAACCTCGGCCTGCAGATCGTGGAGAAGCCCGGCACGCCCTACCGCCCCGAGACCGGCGGCGTACCGGCCTTCCTCGGCCGCCGCAACCGCTCCGGCGAGCCCGCCATGATCAACGAACTGCACCTGGCGCACGCCGCCCAGGGCCTCCTGGACATGGCGATGGGCCCCGAGTTCGAGATCTACCGCGAGAGCCGCGCCCCGTACATCCCCAACGGCGACTTCCAGTTCGTCGACCGGGTCATGTCCCTCACCGGCACCCGCGGCGACCTCAGCCCCGGCTCCGAGATGGTCACCGAGTACGACTCCCCGGACGACGCCTGGTACTACCGCGAGAACTCCTCCCCGTACATGCCGAACTGCGTCTACATGGAGTCCTCGCTCCAGGCCGCGATCTTCCTCGGCTACTACCTGGGCGCCACCCTCGGCCGGCCCGATGAGCAGTACCGCATCCGCAACCTCGACGGGCGCGCCACCCTCGTCCGCGACGTCGACCTGCGGAACAAGACGATCCGCCACCACTCCACGCTGCTGAGCACCAGCGTCGTCGCCGGCGCCGTGCTGCAGAACTTCCGCTACGAACTCAGCGCCGACGGCGAGGTCTTCTACACCGGAGAGTCCCTCTTCGGCTACTTCAGCGACGCCGCCCTCGCCCACCAGGTCGGCCTCGACAGCGGCACGTACAAGGAGCCGTGGATCGCGACCGAGCGGCCGGCCGCGGACCGGATGCGCCGCATCGAACTCCCCGACGACGCGCCCGTGTTCACCGACCCGACCGGCGGCTCCCTGCACCTGCCCGCCGGCCGCTTCCACCTCGTCGACCGCGTCGACCTCGTCGAGGACGGCGGCCGCCACGGCGCCGGATACCTGCACGGCCACCGCCGCATCCGCCCCGACGAGTGGTACTTCGACCGGCACTTCCACCGCGACCCGGTGATGCCGGGCTCCCTCGGCGTCGAGGCCGTGCTCCAGGCCATGCGCCTGTTCGTCCTGGACCGCGGCCTCGCCGACGGCATGGAACGGCCCCGCTTCGCCATGGCCACCGACGTCGAGATGGCGTGGAAGTACCGCGGCCAGATCCTCCGCGACGACGACGAGCTCTTCTTCGACGTGCACGTCAAGGAGGTGCGCAGGGAGGCCGGCCGGCTCCTCGTGATCGCCGACGCCGACCTGTGGAAGACCCGCCTGCGCATCTACGAACTCACCGACGTGGCCATCGAAGTCCGCCCGGAAACGGACTGATCCCGCATGCACAGCCGAGGAGCCGAGTTGTCCACGAGCACCGCACCGCACACCGTCCGCTGGTACGGAGAGGGGTATCCCAGCGCCGACGCCGCAGGCATCCACCAGGCCGTCGGCCGCCTCGACCAGCCCTGCTACGTCGTGTCGGGACCGCAGGGCATCGGCGCCGTCGCCGGTGGCACGGCGGCCGTCGGCGGCGAGGGCCCCGCCGTACTGGCCGTCGCCCCCGCCCTGTCCCCGCAACGGCTCGGCTCGGCCGACTTCCGCGCCGCGCACGGCGTGCGGTACGCCTACATGGCCGGGGCGATGGCCGGCGGCATCGCCTCCGTCGACCTGGTCACGGCCCTGGCCCGCCAGGGGTTCCTGGCCTCCTTCGGGGCCGCGGGCCTGCTGCCCGACGTCATCGCGCGGGCCCTCGCCCGCTTCCGCGACGAGATCCCGGGCCTGCCGTACGCCGTCAACCTCATCCACAGCCCCAGCGAGCAGCGCCTGGAGCGCGACGCCGTCCAGCTGTTCCTGGACCACCAGGTGCGCTGCGTCGAGGCCTCCGCCTACCTGGACCTCACCCCGCACCTGGTGCGCTACCGGCTGGCCGGCCTGCGCACCGACCCGTCCGGGCGCGTCGTCGCGGAGAACCGGGTCATCGCCAAGATCTCCCGCGGCGAGACCGCCGAACGCTTCATGCGCCCGGCCCCCACCGCCCTCGTCGAGAGCCTCCTCGCCGACGGCCTGATCACCACCGAACAGGCCCGCCTGGCGCACCTCGTGCCGCTCGCCGACGACATCACCGCCGAGGCCGACTCCGGGGGCCACACCGACCGGCGGCCGCTGCCCGCGCTCCTCCCGGTCATCCTGCGCATCCGCGACACGATCCAGCGGGAGTACCGCTACGCCCGGCCCATCAGGGTCGGCGCGGCCGGCGGCCTCGGCACCCCGGTGGCCGTCGCCGGAGCCTTCGCGATGGGGGCCGCCTACGTCGTCACCGGCTCCGTCAACCAGTCGTGCGTGGAGTCCGGGACGTCCCGGGCGGCCCGCGAGGTCCTCGCCCAGGCGGACGTCGCCGACTGCGTGATGGCCCCCGCCGCCGACATGTTCGAGATGGGGGTGGAGCTCCAGGTGCTGCGCCGGGGCTCGATGTTCCCCATGCGCGCCCAGCAGCTGTACCGGCTCTACCAGACGTACGACGGCATCGAGGCGCTGCCGGAGGCGGAGCGGCACCGCCTGGAGACGCAGGTCTTCCAGCGGCCGCTCGACGACGTGTGGCAGGAGTGCGTCACGTACTTCAGCCGCCGCGACCCCGACCAGCTGGCCCGGGCCGCCGACAACCCCAGGCGCCGGATGGCCCTGGTCTTCCGCTGGTACCTCGGCATGTCCTCGCGCTGGGCCGTCACCGGCGAGGCCGAACGCCGCGCCGACTTCCAGATCTGGTGCGGCCCCGCGATGGGCAGCTTCAACTCCTGGGTGGCCGGCAGCTACCTCAACACCCCCGGCAACCGTACGGTCGCCGACGTCGCCCACCACCTCATGCGCGGCGCCGCCTACCACACGAGGACCGCGCAGCTGCGGGCGGCGGGACTGACCCTGCCGCCCTCCGCCGAGTACGTCCCCGTGCCCCTGGACACGGCGGAACCGACGGCGGTGGCGCCGTGAGCGCCCTGACGCCCGAGGCGGTCGAGGAACTCCTCGGCGATCCCGCCGACCCGGACAACCCCTACGGCTTCGCCGCCGCCGTCGCCCGGGACGAGGAGGACGCCGCCCCCGACGACCTCTGCCGGAAACTGGTCGCGGCCGGCTTCCACCTCAACTACCTGCCCCGGGAGTGGGGCGGCGAGTTCCGCTCCTTCGACCGCGCCATCACCCTGGTGCGGGCCGCCGCCCGCCGCGACGTCAACGTCATGCCGGGCACCATGTTCGGCATCATCGCCGCCACCTGCCTGCAGCTCCACGGCAGCGAGGAGCAGCGGGCCAGGGCGGCGGAGATCCTCACCGGGGGCGGCACGGTCGCCTTCGCGCTCACCGAGGCCGACCACGGCAGCGACATCCTCGCCAACGAATGCCGCCTCGCGCCCGACGGCACCCTGCACGGCGAGAAGTGGATGGTCGGCAACGGCCTCGGCTGCGACGCCGTCTACCTGGTGGCCCGCACCGGCGAGCGGGGCCCCGGTGCCTTCACCGCCTTCCTCCTCGACCTGGACCCCGAGCGGGGCGGCGAGGGCACCGGCCTTGAGCGGCTCCCGGCCGCCCGCACCGGCGGCATGCGCGGCATCGACACCGCCCGGCTGCGCTTCACCGGCCTGCCGGTCGCCGACGGCGCCCGCGTCGGCCGGACCGGCGAGGGCCTGGAGATGGCCGTCCGCGCCCAGCAGGCCGTCCGGCTGATGAGCATGGCGGGCAGCCTCGGCATCGCGGACACCGCGCTGCACCTCACGCTCGACTTCGCCGCGGGCCACCGCGTCTCCGGCACCCCCGTGCTGAACACGCCGTACGCCCGCAGGGACCTCGCGGTCGCGTCGGCCGCCCTGCTCGCCGCCGACGCGACGGCCCTGGCCGCCGGCCGGGGCGTGCACGCCGTCCCCGGGGCGTTCAGCGTGTGGGCGCTCGCCGCCAAGCACGTGGTGGCCGAGACCGCCGACGCCCTGATCCGCCGCTGCGCCGGAGTCCTCGCCACCCGCTCCGTGCTGCGCGAGGGGCCCGGCGGCGCCGGACTGTTCCAGAAGCTCCAGCGGGACAGCGCCGTGGTCCGGGTGATCGACTCCGGCCCGCTCGCCAACCTGCGCTCGTACGCCGGCCAGCTGCCCGGCCTGCTCGACGGCGGGCGCACGGCGTCGGCCGAGCGGCTCGGCGGTGCCTTCCGGCTGGACGAGGAACCCCCGCCGTACGATCCGGCCGGACTCGACCTCGTCGTCCGCGGCGCCGAACCCGTCCTCGCGGAACTCCCGGCCTCGGTGCGCGCGTTCACGGAGGCCGAGGGCGATCCGCGGACCGGGCGGTGCGTCGCCCGGCTCGTCGCCGCCGTCGACGGGCTGCCCGCCCTCGCCGCGGCGGCCCGCCGCCGGGGCGCCGACCCCAACGCCCTGGTGGACCTCGCCGAACGCCACGCCTGGCTGCACGCCGCCGCGGCCTGCCTCCACCTGTGGCGCCACAACCGCCACCTGTCGCTCTACGGGACGCCGCCCGGCTCCACCGGCTGGCTCGGCGCGGCCCTCACCCACCTGCTCGCCCAGGCCGACGGCACCGACCCCCGCCGCCACGCCGAGGCCCTGTACCCCGCGCTCGACGCCGTCACGGCGCTGTGGGAGGGGGGCCTGATGCCGACCGCCCTGCCCGTCCGGCTCGCCCGCACCCCCGCACACCCGATCCTGAGGGAGGACCCATGTCCCAGGCCGAGTTGATCGCTCTCGCCGAGCGGCTCGAAGGCTATCTGGGCGACCCGCACGACCCTGCGAGCCGCATGTCCTTCGCCGCCGTGCTCGACCACGACGAGCGCGACGCCTTCCCCCACGCCTTCGTCGGCATGCTGCGCCGCTGGGGCTTCCTGGACTACGGCCTCCCGGCCGAGCAGGGCGGCAAGGCCGGCAGTCCCGAGACCGGGTTCGTCCTCATGCGGCTCGTCGCCCGCCGCGACGGCGCCACCGCCATCGCCCTCGGACTCACCAACGCGGCCTTCACCCCCGTCTGGATCGCCGGCACCGACGAGCAGAAGCGGCGGCAGATCGAGGACATCCACGGGGGCGTCTCCCTCGCCTGGGGCCTCTCCGAGGCCGCCCACGGCAGCGACCTCCTCGGCAACGAGGTCGTCGCCGAGAAGGTCCCCGGCGGCTACCGCCTCACCGGCGAGAAGTGGCCCATCGGCAACGCCACCGTCGCCGACCGCATGGTCGTCTTCGCCCGCACCGGCCCGCGCCGCGGCCCCGGCGACTTCTCGATCCTCGTCGTCGACAAGTGGACCGCCGAGGCCGAGACCGTCCGCGAGACCCCCCTGCTCAAGCTGCACGGCGTCCGCGCCCTCGACCTCAGCGGACTGCGCTTCGACGGCGTCTTCGTCCCCGACGACCTCCGCATCGGCGCCGAGGGCCAGGGCCTGGAGATCGCCCTCAAGACCAGCCAGACCGCCCGCCTCGTCATCCTCAGCCTCGCCCTGTCCGGCGTGGACACCTCGCTGCGCGCCGCCCTGGAGTTCGCCCAGGGGCGGGTGCTCTTCGACCGTGCCGTCGTCGACGTCCCGTACACCGGCACCCAGCTGGCGGAGTCCTTCGCCGACCTCATGGTGGCCGACGCGATGTGCCTCGGCGCCGTCCGCAGCGTCCAGGCCTCGCCGCAGCAGGTCAGCGTCTGGTCGTCCGTCGTGAAGTACCTGGTCCCGACCCTCCTCGAAGGGGCGCTCGCCCGGCTCAACGTCGTCCTCGGCGCCCGGACGTTCCTCCGCGACCACCCCCGCTACGGCATGCACCAGAAGATGCTCCGCGACATCCTCGTCACCAACATGGCCGACGGGAACACCGTCGTGAACCTGCGGAACATCGGCCACCAGCTGGACCCGCTCCTGGCGAAGGCACGCACCGCGACCGCGCAGGAGCGGGCGGGGGCCGCCGAACGGGCCGCCGTGCTCTTCGGCATGGACGCCGACCTCCCGCCCTACCGGCCCGGCGAGCAGGAGCTCTCCGGCCGGGGCGGCGACGACGCGGTCCTCGCCGCCGCCGACGGCCTGGAGCGGCTGCGCGCCCTCGCGGAGGACGCCGGCGACAAGGACCGGGACCGGCTGCTGCTCGCCGCCGACATCGCGGGCGAACTCCTCGACCGCCTCGGCCCGCTGGAGGAGCGCTCCACCGCGCTGCGGCGCGAACTCGGCCGGGGCTACGCCCAGTCGGCCGAACTCTTCGAGCTGGCGAAGGAGTACTGCGTCGTCCACGCCGCGGCCGCGTGCGTGCTCACGTACGTCCACTCGCGGGGCTGCATGGCCGAGCCCCTGCCGAGCGCGGCGGTGCTGCTGCTCCAGCTGGAGCGGCTGCGCAAGCAGTTCCACCCGTACGAGCCCTACCGCGACCCGGCCGCCGCCGACGAGGTCCTCGCGGTCCTCACCCGGCTGCACGCCGAGAACCGGCTCCTGTCGCACTGGCCCATCACCCTGGCCGGAGCGACCGGGCAGGCCGACCCCGCGACCCCGGCGGGGAGCCCGGTGTGATCCACGGCCCGGCCGGCTCCGCGGGCTCCTCGGCGCCCCGCCGGGGACTGCCGGGCGGCACCCCGCCGGTGGCGGACGTCTGGACGCTCGCCGAGCGGCTCGTGCCCGAGCTCGCCGAACGGTCCGGCGGCGAGGCGGCGGCCCTCGCCCCCGACGAGCGGGCGCGGTACGCGCGCCAGCGCTCGCCGGGGGCGCGGCGCCGCTTCCTCGGCGGCCGGCTGCTCTGCCGGCTGGCGCTCAGCGCCCGCACCGGACTGCCGGGCGGCACCTGGCGGTTCGCCGAAGGCGTCCACGGGCGCCCGGAGCTGACCCCCGGCCACCGCGGGCTGCGCTTCAACCTGTCCCACACGGAGGGCCTGATCACCTGTGTGGTCACCGAGGGGTACGCGTGCGGCGTCGACGTCGAGCGGGTGCCGTTCGACGCGGAGACGGTCCGCCTGCTGGCCCTCCAGCTCGACGACGGGCAGCGGGCGGCCGTCGCCGGGGCCCCGGACCCCGCCGTCGCCCTACAGGAGACGTGGGTCCTCAGCGAGGCCTACCTCAAGGGGCTCGGCATCGGCCTGGTGCAGGGCCTCAAGGAGCTGCGGTTCGCCCGCCGCCCCGGCTCCGCCGAGGTGACCGTCACCGACGGCCGCCGCCCCGGCGCGCACGGCCGCTGGCGCCTCCACCTGACCCCCCACGGCCCGGATCACCTCCTCGCCGTCGCCCTCGCCGACGCCGGAACGGGCCGCCTGCGCCGGCACGACCTGACGGACCCGGGCGACCTGGCGGTCCTGGGCGATCCCGCGTGGCCCGCCGGGCCGGGCGGTCTCGTCGCGCCGTACGAGCCGGGCGGCCCCATCGGGCCGTACGAGCCCGTCGGTCCCGTCGGTCCCGGCGGCCTCGGCTCCGCGGGCTTCCGCGCCCCCCGCTTCCCCTGAACCTCCCCATCGCCACCCGACCTTGGAAGGACCCACCATGCCCGAGATCGACTCGCCGCGCGTCGCCGTCATCGGCGCCGGACCCGCCGGGATCTCCGCCGCCTACCGGCTGCGGGACCGTGCGCGGATCACCGTCTTCGAGCGCGAGCCCCGCCCCGGCGGGCACGCCAACACGGTGGAGGTCGAGGAGGACGGCCGTGTCCTCGGACTCGACACGGCGTTCATCGTGTTCAACCCGCGGTTCTACCCCCGCCTGTGCGCCTTCTTCGGCGAGCTGGGCGTGGAGGCCGTGCGCCACCCGGGCGGCTTCGAGTTCTTCGACCTCGACAGCGGCCTGGAGTTCGGCACGGAGGAGATGGAGCTGGAGGAGTCCGCGATCGAGGCGCGCTACGCCGCCGCGTACCCGGAGTTCCCCGACGTCTGGCGGGAGGTGCGGCGCTTCCACGCGGAGAGCCGGCGGGACTTCTCGCGGGGCCGCGCCGACATGTCGCTGGGGGAGTACCTGGACGTGAACGGCTACAGCGCCGCGTTCCGGCACTCGTACCTGATCCTGCTCTGCTCGGCGGTCTGGTCGGTTCCGGCCGAGCTGATCTGGGAGATGCCCGCCGCGACCGTCATCGCCTTCTTCGTCGGCCACGACGAGGGCGGGCTCGGCGGCCGCCGGGTCGACTGGCGGACGGTGGGCGGCGGTTCCATCTCGTACGTCCGCAAGGCGCTCGCCGCGATCGGCCCCGACCTGCGGGTCTCCGAGCCGGCCGTCGGCGTCCGGCAGGAGGAGGACGGGGTCGTCGTCACGACGGCCAACGGCGCCTCGCGGTTCGACTACGTGGTCCTCGCCACCCACGCCGACGAGGCGCACGCCCTGCTGGAGAACCCGACCGACGCGCAGCGCGCGGCCGTGGAGGGCGTCCGCTACAGCTCCTCCCGCGTGGTGCTGCACCGGGACGCCTCGCTGATGCCCGGCGACCGCGAGCGCTGGGGCGCCTGGAACTACGGCAAGAAGGCGGTCGACGGCGAGACCCGCTGCTTCGTCACGTACTACCTCAACCGGCTGCAGGACCTCACCGCGAGCCAGGACTACTTCGTCACGCTCGACCCGCCCGTCCCGCCGGCCGAGGACCTCGTCATCGCCTCGTTCGACTACACCCACCCGGTGATCGACGTGGCGCTGCGCGAGCGCCAGTCCGTGATCCACGCGGCGAACGAGGGCACCCGCGTGAAGCTCTGCGGGTCCTACTTCCACTCCAGGGAACTGGGCCCCGACCTGATCGGCTCGCACGAGGCGGCCTTCTCGGCCGGGGCGGAGGCGGCGGCCAGGATCCTGGAGGAGCTGTCCTGACGGCCCGTCGGGTCAGTTTCCCTGCTGCTTCGCCCGCCTGCTCGTCCGGCGCCCTTTCGGCGCCGTCCGGTCAGGGGCCTCCTGCGCAGGGGTCTCCTGCACCGGGGTCTCCTGCTCAGGTGTCTCCCGCTCCGGGGCCCCCTCCCGCGAGGCCTCCTGCTCCGGCGCCGTGTCCCGCGGCTCCGCCGGCCTGCTGAACAGGCGGGAGGACTTGTCCTCCTGGGCGAGGCGGCGCAGCGCGAGGAGCGCCGGTTCCAGGAGGACCGACACCAGCACGGCACGCTCGGCCTGCTCCAGCAGGCCGGACGTGCCGTGCATCTGTTTGATGTCCAGCTCGGAGGTGCGGTCGGCCAGTTCGGCGTACGGCAGCAGGGTCTGCCAGTCGATGTCGGAGCCGAGCCCGCCGAGGGCGTCGAGCACGTCGCCGAGCGTGTGGACGGCGGCCGTGTGGGTCGCGACGTCCCAGCCCATCGCGGCGACGAGCCTGCGCGCGTCCGCGACGCCCTCGCTCTCCCGCTCCGCGGCCTCCGCCTCCTGCTCCTGCTTCTTCTTCAGCGCCGCCGGGCGGGCCTCGGTCACGATGCCGAAGATCTGGTGGAGGTCACCCTCCTCCGTGATGGCGCCCAGGATCTCCCGGACCGAGTTGACCGGCAGCCGGCGCACCCCGATCAGGACGCGGATCAGCCGGAGCCTGTGCAGGTGGTCCTCGCCGTAGGAGGCCTGGTTGGCCGCCGTGGCGCGGCCCGGGGGCAGCAGTCCGTCCCGCAGGTAGTACTTGATCGCGGGGATCGAGACCCCGCTGCGGCGGCTGAGTTCCGAAATCTTCATCGTGCTCCATTACTCACTGGATAACGGATGGCGCTACTGTCTATTATTGTAGTCGTTGGCCGTCTTCAGGAAGGTGGGCGCCGTCATGCCGACCCTTGGCTGGATCACCCCGAACCCTGCACCGCCCCGCACGAACGCGTACGTCATGGCTTCCCGCTTCGAGGTGAAGTCCCTGACCGACGTCCCGAAGTTCCTGGTCAAGTCGCTGAGCTCGTGGAGCCAGGTCAAGACCGCACGCGGGGCGTACGGCGCCTCGCTGATCGCGCAGCCCCTCAAGCGGACCTTCTGGACGCTCTCCGCCTGGCAGGACCGCGACGCCCTGTACGCCTATGCCAAGTCCGACCCGCACGGTGCGGCGATGCGCGCCATGGGGCCGTCGATGAAGCAGTCGACGTTCACCTTCTGGGAGGTGGACACGGCGTCGCTGCCGCTGGACTGGGACGACGCCAAGCGCCGCCTGGCCGCGAAGGCCCGCGAGGACGCCGCCCGCGGGGGCGGTGGCCACCACCGGGGCTGACCCGCCGGGGCCGACCCGCCCCTTCCCGTACGTCCCTCCGAGCCGCGCTCCGCCGGGACGCCGTTCGTCCCCCGTCGGTGGTCCCGGCGGAGCGCCACCCCCTTCTCGCGCGACCCCTTCTCGCGCGACCCCTTCTTCGTCCGACCCCTTCTCGGTCCGACCCCTCGTGTGTGCGATCCCGGCGTCCGCCGGATGGAGGCGTTTGTCATGAGCACAATCAGAATGGCCGAGGGCGGCGGTACGACCCCGCCCCCCGCCCCCGAGTCCCGGCCCGCCCGGTTCCCCCTGTGGGTGACGATCCTCGCCTGCAGCCTGCCCATGTTCATGGTCGCGCTCGACAACCTCGTGGTCTCCACGGCGCTGCGCTCCATGGCCGTGGACCTCCGGGCCTCCACCACCGACCTGCAGTGGTTCGTCAACGCGTACGTGCTCAGCTTCGCCTGCCTGCTGCTGACCGGCGCGGCCCTGGGCGACCGGTTCGGACGGCGGCGCGTCTTCGTCCTCGGCATCACCCTCTTCACCCTCGCGTCGATCGGCTGCGGCATGGCCGACAGCAGCGGTCAGCTCATCACGATGCGCGCGCTCCAGGGCATCGGCGCCGCGGCCGTCATGCCGCTCTCCCTCACGCTGCTCGCCGAGGAGGTGCCCGAGCGCAAGCGGAACCTCGCCCTCGGCCTCTGGTCGGCCGTCAGCGGCATGGCCGTCGCGCTCGGCCCGGTCGTCGGCGGCGCCGTCGTCGACGGACTCGACTGGCAGTGGATCTTCTGGATCAACATCCCCGTCTGCGTCGTCGCCGTCCCGCTCGTCTTCGTCGTCCTCGGCGAGAGCTCCGTGCCCGGTTCCCGGCTCGACCTGCCCGGCATGGTCCTGGTGACCGCCGGCCTCGTCTCCCTCGTCTGGGCGATCGTGAACGGCGAGACGGAGGGCTGGACCTCCGGCGTCGTCCTCGGCGCCTTCGCGGCCGGCGCCGTCCTGCTCGTCCTCTTCGTCCTCTGGGAGCGGCGCGCCGGGCAGCCCCTGCTGCCGCTGTCCTTCTACCGCAAGCGGGCCTTCGTCTTCTCCAACCTGGTCTCCGCCACCATGTACTTCGGCGTCTTCGGGTCGATCTTCCTGCTCGCCCAGTTCTTCCAGATCGCGCCGGTCAGGACCCCGCTGGAGGCCGGTGTGCTCACCCTGGCCTGGACGCTGATGCCGATGTTCGTGGCGCCGGTCGCCGGTGCGCTGACCGACCGCCTCGGCGGCGGCCGGCTGATGGCGGCGGGCCTGCTCCTCCAGGCGATCGGCCTGGCCTGGATCGACCTGGTCGCCACCTCCGACACCCCCTACTCCCGCATGGTCGGCGCGATGATCGTCGCCGGCATCGGCATGGGCCTCGTCTTCGCCCCGACCGCGGCCGTCGTCCTCGCCTCGGTCGGGCCGCAGAACCGCGGCAAGGCCTCAGGCGCCAACAACACCGTCCGCGAGATCGGCGGCGCCCTCGGCACCGCCATCCTCAGCAGCGTCTTCGTCCACTACGGAAGCGACCGCACCGCCCAGGACTTCGTCGACGGCATGCGCCCGGCGATCTGGATCGGCGTGGCCGTCGTCCTCGTGGGCGCGCTCTGTGCCCTCGCCATCCCGCGCCACGTCGCCGCACCGCCCACCGAGGACGATCCCGTCGCCGAACGGGAACGCACCTCCGTAACTCCTTGAGACTTCAGCCGCCGTTCCCCACCGGGAGCGGCGGTTCGGTGCTGAAATCCCCCTGGGGCAGCCAGTGGACCGGAAGCGACGAAACATGAGGAGAGAAGGCCTGTGAGGGGCAAGTGGGCGGAGCAACGCGACAGGGTCACGCACAACGGCTTCATCCACGTCATCGGACTGTTGGGGGTCAGTTTCGTCACCTTGGAGGTGATCGTCTACAACGCCGTCGGCGGAAGGGCCGGGTTAGGTCAGTCAGGTGTCGTGCTCTTCCTCGACATCACGCTGCTGATCCTCCAGGCCTGTGTCATCGTGGCGCGCAGCGTCGAGCACGGCGGTGTCCCGCCCCGCTGGGCCGTCGTCGCCCTCGTCGCGCAGTTCGCCATCGTGCTCCTCGCCACCCACCTCCTGCACCAGGCCTGTGGCGTCCTCGCCGGCTCGCTCTCCGGCTCCCTGCCGCTCGTCCTGCGCGCCCGCTACGCGTGGCCGCTCTTCGTGCTGGTCAGCGGGCTCGTGCCGCTGGTCGGCACGCGCGCGTCGGGGTCCGTGCCGCACCAGCTGTCGCACGTGCTCCTGATGGCCGGGGCGATCCTCGTCGTCGGCCTCATGTCGTACACCCTGACCCAGACGGTCCTGTTCGTCCACCGCACCCGCTGCTCCCGCGACCGCATCGCCAAGGCGGCCGTGCAGAGCGAGCAGAACCGCTTCGCGCGCGATCTGCACGACCTCCTCGGGCACACCTTCTCGGCGGTCGCGATGCGCGCCGAGCTGGTCCACCGGACCTTCAAGGTCTCCCCGGAGCGGGCCGCCACCGAGGCCGAGCAGCTGGTGCGCACCTCGCGGCAGGCCATGGCGGAGTTCCGGATGGCCGTCCGCGGCTACCAGGGCGTCTCCCTCGCCGGCGAGGTGCAGACGGTGGCCTCCCTGCTCCGCGCCATGGACATCAAGGTCACCCTCCGCGTCGGTGCCCTCCCCGACGGGGACGACGCCTCGCTGGCCCTCGCGGCCGTCCTGCGCGAGTCCGTCACCAACGTCCTGCGGCACAGCAAGGCGACGCACTGCACCATCGCGCTGTCGGGCGGACCCGGCAACGTACGCCTGGAAGTGGCCAACGACGGGGCCGCCGTGGACCCCGTCCGCGGCCGCCTCGGCAGCGGCGGCCTGGTCAACCTCGTCCAGCGGGTGAGCGCGCTCGGCGGCTCCTTCCACAGCGAGCTGCGCCCCGGCGGCCTGTTCCGGGTCGTGGCGGAGATCCCGACCCGCGCCGTGGCCGCCCCGGACGTCCCCGGCACCGGGGCGCCGGACCTCCCGGCGGCCGGGGTTCCCGCGCCCGTGGTCCGGGCCCCGGAGGCCCGGCGCTGGGCGGGGCGCGCCGTCCTGCCCGCGACCGCGGGGAAGTGACCCTACCAAGATCACACGGCGGTCCCGCACCATCCGCCGGGGCCGCCGAACCGTCCCGCTGCATTCACCCCACGACGCACACGAATGTGCGAAACTCCCCACCAATACAAGGACGTTCCGGACCAAGGCGCGTTTCGGGCCTGCCACCTCTGGCTGGTTACGATGCATGGCCGGGTCGGGGACATCGCGGGGGTGTGTGCGTGATACGAGTGCTCTTGGCAGAGGACGTACAGATGGTGAGAGAGGCCCTGGTCTCCCTCCTCGAACTGGAGGACGACGTTCAGGTCGTCGGGGAGGTCGGCAACGGCGAGGACCTCGTCGCCGTCGCCGAGAGGACCCGGCCCGACATCGCGATCCTCGACGTCAACATGCCGGGTCTGGACGGCCTCACCGGAGCGGAGCGGCTGCGCGAGCAGCTCGCCGGCTGCCGGATCCTCGTCCTGACCGTGCTCGACGCCCCGAACGTCGTACGCCGTGCCCAGGACCTCCGCGTGGACGGCTACATGGTCAAGAACGCCCCCGCCGAGCAGCTCGTCCAGGCCGTCCGGCGGATCATGGCGGGCGAGCGGGTCATCACCCCGGAACTCGCGCTCGCGGCCTGGGAGGGCGTACCGAGCCCCCTCACGGCCCGCGAGGCGGACGTCCTGCGGCTGGTTGCCGCCGGTGCGGAATCGGCCGAGATCGCCGAGCTGCTGCACCTGTCCCCGGGCACCGTCCGCAACTACCTCACGGCCGTCGTCGCCAAGCTGGACGCGCGTAACCGCACCGACGCCGTCCGGATCGCCCGCGACGCCGGATGGCTCCTCAGCAACTGAATCCCGACAGCCCCACCGCCCCGTCCAGCGGCCCGAGCGGCCGGAACCGGCGCGCGACCGGGGTATCAGGGGCACGTCAGCGAGTTCTGCGAAGGTACCGGCGCTCCAGTTGGAACCCCACCAGACAGCTCCCTGAGAGGGGCGTTCGCGACGTGCGACGATTCAGTCTCCGACGGCCGGGCGGCTCGTCCCGCCTGGCCGCGTGCCTCACCGCGGCCGGTGTGACCGCCGCCCTGCTGACGACCTCGGGAGGCGCCGTCGCCTCCCCCGAGCCCGAGCGGGTCACCACCCGCTACACCGCCTCCGACGGCGTCACCTACACCGCCACCAACCACCTGCTGCCCGCCTCCCGGGGGCGCGGCCGGGAATGGCTCCTCACCTGGGCGGGCTCCGCCGACCCCGCCAAGCCGGACTTCCTGGCCGTGGTCGACGCGACCCGCGACTCGCCGACGTACGGCGACGTGGTCAACACCGTCACCCTCGGCCCGGGGCTCGCCCACGAGGCCCACCACATGCAGTACGTGTGGCACAAGGGCGACCGGCTCTACGCCGGCGGTCTCCTCCAGGACACCGTCTTCGTCTTCGACACCACCGCGCTGCCCACCCTGAAGCTGGCCGGCGTCAACTCCTCCGTCGACACCCCCTGCGGCACCGCCCCCGACGCCTTCCAGGTGCTGCGCGACGGCACGGCGTACGCCAGCTACCTCGGCGGCCCGGACCTCCCCGGTCCCTGTACGTTCACCAACGGCGAGGTCCGCGAGGGCAACGGCGCCGCCGGCTCGCCCGGCGAGATCGTCCGGCTCGACCGGAACGGCAGGACGCTCGCCGAGATCCCCGCCGCGCTCGCCGAGGGCGAGGACCCGCAGCAGTGCGGCAACGTGCCCAGGCTCAAGAAGGCCACCTGCGCCAATCCGCACGGGATCATGGTCAGCGAAGAGCGCAACATCATGGTCGCGAGCGACTTCGTCGAGGCCCGCCACTTCATGAGCCCGACGCTCCCCGACCAGACCAACCTCGCGCGCCAGACCGTCCGCGTCTGGGACATCACCAACCGCAACGACCCCGAGCTGCTCTCCGTGAGCAAGATGCCCGACGGTCCGCGCGCCGGTCTGGAGAAGTCCGCGATGTGGCACGAGTCGCGGGTCGTCATGGAGCCCGCGCTCCCGCACAAGAAGGAGCACAAGGGGGCCTTCGCCTCCTCGATGCTCGGCGGCGCGATCTTCTACGCCCCCGACGTCACCGTGCCCGAGCCGAAGTGGCGCGAGGTCTTCGACGACACCACGGCCTACCGGGCCGCCGGGGCCGACAAGGACGTCACGGGCGGCGGCGACGCCGGAAGCTGGCTGATGGTCAGCCCCGACGACCGCTACCTCTTCCACACGGTGATGGGCCAGTCCACCGCGTACGGCAAGCCGCTCGACCGCACCACCGGCATGGTGTACGTGCTCGACATCCGCAAGCTGCTCGCCGCGGGCGACAACCCCCGGTGCGAGATCGACAAGCTGCACGAGGTGTACCGCGGCGGCGCCGAGAACGACTGTCCTGCCGTCACGTCCGCCATGCCGATCCGGGACACCACGGACGGCGGCCCGCACTGGGGCGCGATGGACAACTTCGAACGGATCGGCGGCGGGAAGTACCGGGAGACCAAGCACATCCGCCGTCTCGCCACCTCGAACTACTTCATCGCCGGCTCCTTCAGCGGCGACGGCAACCACGAGGTCTGCATGTACGACCTCGACCGCAAGGGCAAGCTGAAGCAGGACTCCTCCTTCCGCGACGAGCGGAGCGGCAAGCCCTGCGTCGACTTCGACCGGACCTCGTGGCCGCACGGCGACACCGGTCCGGCCCGCCCGCACGGCATCCTGTTCACCGTCAGCGACAGCGTCCTGAAGTGACCGGATCCATCGGTACCCAGGTGACCGCGGCCCTCCCCCCGGGCCGCGGTCACCTGGCCGCGCTGGACGCGGCGGCACCGGGGGAGTCCCTGCTGCCGATCGCCGTCGCCGCCGTCATCGGCATCGTGGCCGTGCTCGCCACGGCCCGGCGGAAGCTGCTGCCCCGTCGGCAGCTCGCCGTCGCGTTCACCGTCTTCGCCGTCGCGCTCGGCCTCGTCGCCGTCGCCGCGCTCGGGGCGGGCGACGACGGCCGGGGGACCGCCGTCGCCGACGGCACCACGGCCGCACCCGAGACGGCCCCGCCCGGGACGCCCGTCCTGCGGACCCTCGCCATCGGCGGGAAGCAGGTCGGCGTCCTCGTGGTCCCCGGCCGCCCCGGCCGCAACCTCGTCGCCGTCGGTGCCGGGGACGCCCGCGCCGGCACCACCGCGGGCGCGCTGCGCCCCGGCGAACGGCGGCCCGGCAGCTCCCAGACCTGGATCCCGGTGGACCTCCCCGAGGGCCGCAGCACCCTGCGGGTCTCGGCCGGCGGGGCGGCGGGCGAACTGCCCGTCGACACCGGCACCGGGAGGGGTGCGGAGACGGGCGCGGGTACCGGCACCGGTGCGGGGACCGGCAGCGGGAAGGCGACCGGCACCGGCACCGCGACCGGCACCGGCCCGCCCGCCGCGCTGACCGCGACGCTCGCCGGGGCCGACGGCCCCGAGTGCGCCGAAGCCGCCCTCGGCGCCCTCGTGGCGGGGGAGCGGGCACCGCTCACCGCCTGCCCGTCCGACCGGCTCGCCGAACGGGACGCCACCGCGCTGCGCGCCACCGTCCGCTTCCTCGCCGCCCGGGGCACCCGCTCCGTCGGACTCGTCTCCGACGACTCCGGGCGCGGCCGGGCCGCGGCCGCCACCGTCCGCGCCGCCGCCGCCCGCGAGGGCATCGACGTCACCCGGCCCGGCCGCACCACCCAGCCCCTGATCGTCACCACGGGCTGGCCCGGCGCCACGGAGGCCACCCGCGCCGTCGAGAGCGGCCGGACCGTCGCCCAGGGCGTCTACCTCGCCCCGTGGCTGCTCGCCCGGTCCGTCCTGACGCCCAGCGCCGGCCAGCTGATCCCGCTGCGGTACACCCCGCGGCGGGCCGAGGCCATGGCGTACGTGAAGGCGCTGACGGCACGGATGCCCGGCGCCCACCCGACGGGCAGCGGATACGAGGCCTGGCAGCGCGTGCGCCGGGAGGAGCCCGAGCCCGCGCCGCGGCTCTTCGCCGTCTCCGTCGCGTACGTGCCCGGCGGCATGGTCGCCGTGGACGGCGAGGGAGCCCCCGCCGACGGCGGCCACGGCGGCCACCACCACGGCGGCGCCGAGACGGCGGACTGGCTGCCCTCCGGAATGATCTCGCCGATCAGCGGCCCCCTGAAGGAGAGGACCAACGATGACCCGGGAGCGTAGACGCGACGAGGGCCAGTGGGCGCTCGGTTCGCGCGAACCCCTCAACGACAACGAACGCTTCAAGGCGGCGGAGAACCCGCTGCTCGTGCGCGAACGCATCGAGCGGACCTACGCCCGCGAGGGCTTCGCCTCCATCCCCGCCGAGGACCTGCGCGGCCGGTTCCGCTGGTGGGGCCTCTACACCCAGCGCCGCCCCGGCATCGACGGCGGCCGCACCGCGACCCTCGCCCCCGAGGAGCTCGACGACGAGCACTTCATGCTGCGCGTACGGGTCGACGGCGGCGAGCTGTCGGTGGCGCAGCTGCGGGAGATCGCCGCGCTCTCCACGGAGTTCGCGCGGGACACCGCCGACATCACCGACCGGCAGAACATCCAGTTCCACTGGATCCGGATCGAGGACGTCCCGGAGATCTGGCGCCGCCTGGAGGCCGTCGGCCTCTCGACCACCGAGGCCTGCGGCGACTGCCCCCGCGTGGTCCTCGGCAGCTCCGTCGCCGGCATCAGCCCCCACGAGGTCCTGGACGCCTCGTCCGCGATCCGCGAGATCGTCGACCGGTACGTCGGCGACCCCTCGCTGTCCAACCTGCCCCGCAAGTTCAAGTCCGCGGTCTCCTGGCTGCCGGACGTCCCCTTCCAGATCCACGACATCGCGTTCCTCGGCGTCGAACACCCCGTCCACGGGCCCGGATTCGACCTGTGGGTCGGCGGCGGCCTCTCCACCTCGCCGCGGCTCGCCGAACGCCCCGGCGCGTGGGTGCCGCTGGAGGAGGTGCCCGAGGTCTGGGCGGCCGTGTGCGGCCTCTTCCGCGACTACGGCTACCGGCGGCTGCGCAACCGCGCCCGCCTGAAGTACCTGATCGCCGACTGGGGCGTCGAGAAGTTCCGCGAGGTCCTGGAGACCGAGTACCTCGGGCGGCGGCTCGTCGACGGCCCCGAGCCGGTCCTGCCGGCCGCGCCCGTCGACCACGTCGGCGTCCACGAGCAGCGCGACGGGCGGTACTACGTCGGTGCAGCGCCCGTCGTCGGCCGGGTCTCCGGCACCCGGCTGGCCCGCCTCGCCGACATCGTCGAGGCCCACGGCTCCGGCCGCATCCGCCTGACGCCCTATCAGAAGCTGCTCGTGCTGGACGTGGTGGACCCCGAGCCGCTCGTCCGCGACCTCGAAGCGATCGACCTGATCGTCCGCCCGTCGCCGTGGCGGCGCTCCACGATGGCCTGCACCGGTCTGGAGTACTGCAAACTGGCCATCGTCGAGACGAAGGACCGGGCCGCCGAGCTCGTCGCCGAGCTCGAACGGCGGCTCGCCGGCCAGGGCCCGGACATCACCGTCAACCTCAACGGCTGCCCCAACGCCTGCGCCCGCACCCAGGTCGCCGACGTCGGCCTGAAGGGCCAGATCGTCGTCGGCCCGGACGGCGACCAGGTGGAGGGGTTCCAGGTCCACCTGGGCGGCGGCCTCTCGCTCGCCAAGGACGACGAGGCGGCCCTCGGGCACAAGCCCCGCGGTCTGAAGGTGGCGGCGACCGAGCTGCCCGACTTCGTGGAGAACCTGGCCCGCGCCTACGAGGAGGGCCGCAGGGACGAGTCGGAGACCTTCGCCCAGTGGTCCGTGCGCGCCCACGCCGCCGACGGAGCCTGACCGACCGGACCCTCCCTGGTGCCCGCGGCCGCCGTCCCCGGTGGCCGCGGGCACGTCCGCGTGCCGCCGAGGGGGCGGGCCGGGGCCCGCCGCCGTCGTACGGCCGACCGGTGGGCCGCACGGAGACGGACCCCCGTACCCCCTCGTGGCGAGGGGGTACGGGGGTCCGCGGCGTCCCCGAGGGGGGCGGGTCCGGAGGCGGACGCGGGCCGCACGGTGCATCGCGCGCACCGCGGCTCCCGCGCCGTGAATGAGGCACCGAGCCCGCCTCCGGGATCGAGGGGCGGCCGGCCGGTCAGGCCAGACCGCGGTTGCGCAGCACGCGCCGTTCCATCGGGCTGAAGACGAGGAGGTCGATCAGGACGCCCACGACCAGGATCAGCAGGATGCCGAGGAAGACGCCCGGCATGTCGATGCTCTCCCGGGAGTTCTCCAGATAGCGGCCGAGACCGATCCCCAACTCGGGGGAGGAGGCGATGAGTTCGGTCGCCATCAGGGAGCGCCAGGAGAAGGCCCAGCCCTGCTTGAGGCCCGCCGTGTAGCCGGGCAGCGCCGCGGGGAGCAGGATGTGGCGGGCGCCCCGCAGCCCGGTCGCGCCGATGACGCGGCCGGCCCGGACGTACAGCGGGGGCACCTGGTCGATGCCGGAGACGAGACCGATCGCGATCGACGGGACCGCGCCCAGCAGGATCACCGCGTACATGGCGCCGTCGGTGAGCCCGAACCAGATGACCGCGGCAGGCACCCACGCCACCGACGGCAGCGACTGGAGCCCCGACAGGACGGGCCGGACCGCCGCGCGGACCAGCGGCACCCGGGCGACGACGAGCCCCAGCGGCGTACCGATCGCGACGGACGCCACGAAGCCGAGCAGCCCGCGCTCCAGACTGGTCCAGACGATGTCGAAGAGCGTGCCGCGCAGCCAGAGCGTGCGCAGGCTCTCCCCGATCGCGCCCGGCGGGGGCAGCCGGTCCTCGGAGACGAGCCCGCTCAGGTGCAGCGACTCCCAGACCGTGAGGACGAGGACGATGCCGAGGAGCGGCGGCACCACGGTCCGCCCCAGCCGCCGGCCGACCGACTCCTTGCGCACGGGCGTGGACTCCAGCGAGTCCAGGCCCGCCTCCAGGCGGGCGAGATCGGCGTCGGAGCCCCCGACGCCGGGGGTCGGTCGCGTCGGTCGGGCCTCAGTCTCGGGCATGGCGCCGGATCTCCTCGCGCAGCTGGTCGGTGATCTCCACGGACAGCGCCGCCACGGCCGGGTCCTCGGGCCGGCGCGGCTGCGGCAGGTCGATCCGCCACTCGTGGGCGACCCGGCCGGGCCGGCAGGACATCAGCAGGATGCGCTGGGCGAGCCGTACCGCCTCGCGGACGTTGTGGGTGACGAAGACGACGGAGACGCCGGTGGTCTCCCAGATCCGGGTCAGCTCCTCGTGGAGGACGTCCCGGGTGATGGCGTCGAGCGCGGCGAACGGCTCGTCCATCAGCAGCACCTGCGAGTCCTGAGCCAGCGCGCGGGCCAGCGCCACGCGCTGCCGCATGCCGCCGGACAGTTCGTGGGGCCGCTTGCCGTACGCGTCCTGGAGCCGCACCAGACCGAGCAGCTCCTCGGCCCGCTCCCGGCGTTCGGCCTTGGGGACGCCCCGCAGCCGCAGGACCAGCTCGATGTTCCGGCCGGCCGTGAGCCAGGGGAACAGCGCGTGCTCCTGGAACATCAGCGCCGGCCGCCCCGAGGGCACCTCGATGTGCCCCGAGGACGGCCGGTCGAGGCCCGCGATCAGGTTGAGCAGCGTGGACTTGCCGCACCCGGAGGAGCCGAGCAGGCAGACGAACTCGCCGGGCAGGACGTCGACGTTGATGTCCTGCAGGACCGTCTGCACGCCCTCGGCACGGCGGAACGTCTTGTGGACCCCCGCCACGCGCACAGCGGGCACGCGGGGCGCGAGGGCGGTCGCACCGGGCGCGGCGACCTGTTCCGTGGTCATTGTCGGATGCACTCGAGTCAACTCCTGGGTGCGGTGCGGGACGGGCGGACGGCGGGCGTGCCGTCGTCCCTCAAGGCGTGCGCGAGGACGTCCCTCAGGACGATCGCGAGGACGTCGCTCATGGCGTGCCGAGCCCGGCGTCGTCGACCGGGGGCCGGCCCGCCGCCGCGCGGACCCGGTTCAGGGGACCGAGGTCGTAGATGCCGCGCAGCACGGGACGGTCCAGCAGGCCCGCGTCCGTGGCGTGGGCGGCCTGGGTGCCGAGCGTGGCGGCCAGCGGGTCGTCGGTGAACGTGAGGGAGGGCCAGGCCGCCTCGATGATCTCCTCGGGCAGCGCCGTCCCCGTCAGCTCGCGCAGCGCCGCGTTCACGGACCGCCGGGCCTCCGCGGGCTCGGCGGCGATCCACGCGTTGGCCGCCGAGGAGCCGCGGACGACCGCCTCGACGACGTCCGGGTGCGCGTCGAGGAACCGCTGCGACGCGATGAGGTGGGTGGTCACGAACGTCCCGCCGGGCCACAGCCGCGCCTCGTCGAAGAGCACGCGCGCGCCCTGGGCGACCAGCAGCGACGCCGTCGGCTCGGGCACCCACGCCCCGTCTATGGACCCCGCCTTGTAGGCGTTCGGGGTCATCTTGGTGTCGGTGCGGACCACGGACACCTCACCGCGCCCCGACACCGGGTCGACCCGCCAGCCCTGCGCCGAGATCCAGTGCAGCAGCGCCACGTCCTGGGTGTTGCCGAGCTGGGGGCTCGCGATCCGCTTGCCCTTCACGTCGGCAGGCGTCCTGATCTTCGCCGGGTCGACGACCAGCTTCACCCCGCCGGACGCGGCGCCCGCGACGATGCGCAGGCCCTTCCCGCCCAGCTTGGTGTAGCCGTTGACCGCGGGCGACGGGCCGACGAAGGCGAGGTCGACCGAGCCGGCGTTGAGCGCCTCGATGGCGGTGGGTCCGGCGCCGAACGTGGCCGTCGACAGCTTCGTGCCGCCGAGCTCCTTCTGGATCAGTCCCTCGCGGACCCCGACCAGGGCGGTGGCGTGCGTGAGGTTGGGGAAGTAGCCGAGCCGCACCTCGGGAGCCGACAGCGCCGGGCCCGACGGCAGCACCTTCACGGTGCTGCCGACGCGCTGCGAGCCGTAGCCGCAGCCGGCGAGGGCGGCGCAGAGCGCGAGCCCGGCGAGGACGGCGGCGAGCCTCCGGACCGGCCTCATGCGCCGCTCTCCCACGGGGCGCGGGTGACGAACGAGTCACCGGCCATGCCCGCCGTCAGCGTCGTGCCGTCGGCCGGATCGATCAGCAGGAACGATCCGGTACGGCGCGAGACCGCGTACGGGTCGAGGGCGAGCGGCGCGGCCGTACGCAGCCGGACGCGGCCGATGTCGTTGGCGGTCAGCCGCTCCGGTGCGCCGTGCTGGCACAGCGGGTCGAGCGTCACCCGGCTCACGACCTCCCGCACGACCGCCTGCACCGTGCGGGTGGTGTGCTTCAGGAGCACCCGCTGTCCCGGCACCAGCGGCCGGTCGGCGAGGTGACAGACCGTCGCCTCCACGTCCTGCGAGGAGACCGGCACCCGGTCGGACGGCACGAGCAGGTCCCCGCGCGCCATGTCGACGTCGTCGGCGAGCAGCACGGTCACGGACTGCGGCGCCCTGGCCGAGTCCACCCGCCGCCCCAGCAGGTCGATGCCGCTGATCACCGACGTACGGCCGGAGGGCAGCGTCGTGACCTCCTGGCCGACGTGCAGCGAACCGGACGCGATCATGCCCGCGTAGCCGCGGTAGTCCGGGTCCTCGGCCGTCTGCGGCCGGATCACGTACTGCACCGGCAGCCGCGCGGGCGCCCCGGCGGGCTCCGCGGTCACCCGCACGGTCTCCAGGTGCTCCAGGACCGTCGGCCCGCCGTACCAGTCCATGCTGGCCGAGGGGCCGACCACGTTGTCGCCGTTGAGCGCCGACACCGGGATCGCCGTCACCTCGGGGACGCCGAGCCCGCGGGCGTACGCGATGAAGTCGTCCGCGATGCCCGCGAAGACCGACTCGGCGTGCCCCACCAGGTCCATCTTGTTCACGGCCAGGACCACGTGCGGCACCCGCAGCAGCGCGGCCACCGCCGCGTGCCGCCGGGTCTGCTCCACCACGCCCTGCCGCGCGTCCACCAGGATGATCACCAGCTCGGCGGTGGACGCCCCGGTGACCATGTTCCGGGTGTACTGCACGTGCCCCGGGGTGTCCGCCAGGATGAAGCTGCGGGACGCGGTCGCGAAGTAGCGGTAGGCCACGTCGATGGTGATGCCCTGCTCGCGCTCGGCCCGCAGCCCGTCCGTCAGGAGTGCCAGGTCCGGCGTCTCCTGCCCGCGGGCGAGCGACGCCCGCTCCACGGCCTCCAGCTGGTCGGCGAGCACCGACTTCGAGTCGTGCAGGATCCTGCCGACCAGCGTCGACTTGCCGTCGTCGACGGAGCCGGCCGTGGCGAAACGCAGCAGGGTGGAGTGGTGCCCGGATCCGCTCGGCATCGCCGGCCCCGTCGGCATGATCGGCATGGTCGGCATCAGAAGTACCCCTCGCGCTTGCGGTCTTCCATGGCGGCCTCCGACATGCGGTCGTCGGCCCGGGTGGCGCCCCGCTCGGTCAGGCGGGAGGCCGCGATCTCCTCGATGACGGCCTCCGGGTCCGCCGCGTACGAGTCGACGGCGCCCGTGCAGGACATGTCGCCCACCGTGCGGTAGCGCACCGTCCGGACCTCCAGGGGCTCCCCGTCCTTCGGGCCGCCCCAGCCGCCCGGCGTCAGCCACATGCCGTCCCGCAGGAACACCTCCCGCCGGTGCGCGTAGTAGATCGACGGGACCTCGATGGCGTGGTGGGCGATGTACTGCCACACGTCCAGCTCGGTCCAGTTGGACAGCGGGAACACCCGCACGTGCTCACCGGCGGAGTGCCGGCCGTTGTAGAGCTGCCACAGCTCCGGCCGCTGCCGGCGCGGGTCCCAGCCGCCGAACTCGTCGCGCAGGCTGAACACCCGCTCCTTGGCGCGGGCCTTCTCCTCGTCCCGGCGGCCGCCGCCGAACACCGCGTCGAAGCGGTGCGAGCGGATCGCCTCGACGAGCGGCACCGTCTGCAGCGGGTTGCGCGTCCCGTCCGGGCGCTCGCGCAGCTCCCCGCGGTCGATCAGCTCCTGCACCGACGCCACGTGCAGCCGCAGCCCGTGCCGGGCCACCGTGCGGTCGCGGTAGTCGAGCACCTCGGGGAAGTTGTGCCCGGTGTCGACGTGCAGCAGCGAGAACGGCAGGGGAGCGGGGGCGAAGGCCTTCAGCGCCAGGTGGAGCATGACGATGGAGTCCTTGCCGCCCGAGAAGAGGATCACGGGGCGTTCGAACTCGCCCGCCACCTCCCGGAAGATGTGCACGGCCTCGGATTCGAGCGCTTCCAGGTGCCGCAGCGGTACGTCTGTCTCGGTCGTCATGTGTGGATCCCGCATTCCGTCTTGGCGCTCCCCGCCCACCGGCCCGCCCGGGCGTCCTCGCCCGGGAGCAGCCGCCGCGTGCAGGGGGCGCAGCCCACTGAGCCGTAGCCGTCCGAGAGCAACGGGTTGACCAGCACCCCGTGCTCCGCCACGTACGTGTCCACGTCCTCGCGCGACCAGCGTGCGATCGGGGAGATCTTCACCTTCCCGCGCTTCTCGTCCCAGGCGACGACCGGCGTCGCGGCGCGCTCCGGCGAGTCGAGCCGCCGCAGCCCCGTCACCCAGGCGGTGTACGGGGCGAGGCCCTCCTCCAGCGGCTCCGTCTTGCGGAGCCGGCAGCACAGGTCGGGGTCGCGGCGGTGCAGTTCGGGACCGTGCTCCGCGTCCTGCTCGGCCACCGTGCGCCGGGGGAGCAGGGTGATCACGTTGACGCCGCCGACCGCCGCCACCGCGTCCCGCGTCCCGATCGTCTCGGGGAAGTGGTAGCCGGTGTCGAGGAACACGACGTCCACCCCGGGCAGCACGCGCGAGGCCAGATGGACGACGACGGCGTCCTCCATCGACGAGGTCACGCACATGCGGGAGCCGAAGGTGTCGGCGGCCCAGCGCAGGACGTCCAGCGCCGGGGCCTCTTCCAGCTCCCGCCCGGCCCGGGTGGCGAGTTCCTTGAGTTCGTTCATCCGAAGTCCTCTCGCTGTCTCTTCCTGCGAGGAGCCGAGAAATGACAGGAAATGAGCGCGTTGCACCCACCTGACTGCTGAATGGCAGGCGCAGGCTAACGGGGCCGCCGTACACGACGCTGACGAGGCGCTGACCGGGCGGCGGTGGGCCCCGGTCCGGTCGCACGGGGCGCGGCCGCCTTCAGCCGGGCGTCAGCGCACCGTAAGGGGCGGCTGTCACGATCGGCGCCACAAGGCGCCGACGAGGGAACGGGATTGAGGGTGCGGAGATGAGGAAAGAGGTCCGCCGGCTTGATCGGGTGATTATCCGGTTCGCGGGTGACTCGGGTGACGGTATGCAGCTCACGGGTGACCGGTTCACTTCGGAGACGGCGTC
>NZ_JBSFSA010000019.1:0-100395 GCF_053589515.1 Streptomyces sp. NPDC003327
GCTCGGCGTCGAGGCGGTCGGCGAGCCGGCGGGCCTCCGCCGCGACCGCCGGCGCGTCGGCCCCGGCGGCGCCGGTGTCGACGAGGAGCAGCAGATTGGGCCGGGAGCCGGGGAACTCGCGCTCCAGGGCCTCCGTCGCGTACGTGGACTCGGCGGCCGGGTCCTCCCAGCCGCCGCTGCCCATCCGGTCGGCGACGCCACCGCCCGCGAGGACGGCGAGCGCGGTGATCACGAGCGCGACGAGGAGCGTGAGGCGGGGCCGTGCGGTCACGAAGCGCGTCCAGCCCCCTGCCCTGCCTCCGGACCTGACTCCGGACCCGGCCCCCGGCCTGCCCCTGGATTCCGCCCCTGAGCCGGTCCCTGACCTGCCCCCTTGCGGTCCCGCGGGCGCCGTTTCCTTGACTTCGGCCATGACGAGGTGTCCCCTTCACCTGACCCGTGCGCTCGCTTCCCGGCAGGTCGCATGGGTCGCCCATTGCCATAGACTGGCAAACACGAGCGATCACTCGCGTTTCTCAAGAATGCGAGCGACCTCTCGTGTTTGTCAAACGTGTTGAGGAGAGCTGGGGACAGCCATGTCCGAAGAACCGAAGCCGCGCCGGCGTCAGGCGCGCGGCGAGCGCCGCATCGCGCAGCTGCTCCAGGCCGCCGCGGACGTCTTCTGCGCGAACGGCTACACGGCGACCAGCACCAACGCCATCGCCCGCGAGGCCCACGTCTCACCCGGGACGCTCTACCAGTACTTCCCCAACAAGGAAGCGATCGCGATCGAACTGGGCGGCCGCCTCATCCACCAGATGCGCGAGGCCCACGGCCTGGCCTTCACCCCGGAGAACCTGGCGCTGCCGCTGCCCCGGCTCCTCGACGCCGTGCTCGACCCGATGATCGAGTTCAACTGCGCCAACCCGGTCTTCCTCGCCCTGATGCACGGCTCGGAGATACCGGGCCGGATCGCCGAGGAGCACGACGAGCTGCACGCCTCCCTGCTCGCCCGGGTCCGCGAGGTGATCGGCCACCGCGCCCCCGGCCTGCCCCCGGACGAGCTGGCCCGGATCGCGGACATGACCTTCGCGGTGGTCAAGGGAGGGCTCTCCCTCGTCCTGGCCGCCCCCGAGGGCCCGGCCCGGCGCGCGACCGTCGACGAGCTGAAGAAGGTCCTCCTGCGCTACCTCTCGCCGCTCCTCGACGGGGCGCCCGAGCCCGCGTCCACCACCTGACGACACCAGCGTCCACGGCCTGACGCCCCCGCCGGCACGCCGGTCCTCACCAGGACTCGGAGCCGCTCCCCGGCGGGTCCGTGGAGACCGGCCGCTCCCCCGCGTCCGCCGCCGTCCCCGTCCTCGTCCCCGCCCCCGCCCGCGCCCGGAGCTTCAGCGCGAGCAGCGGGAAGACGAGGACGGAGAGCATGCCCGCCCCGACCAGCGCCGCCGACTCGCCGGCCGTCATCGCCCCCTCGTCCACGCCGATGGTGGTGATGGCGACGACGAGCGGCAGGGCGGTGGAGCCGTACAGGACGAGCCCGCCCCGGTCCCGCCGGTCCAGGTCGCGCGGGGCGAGGAGCCACAGGGGCCCACCGCGCACCACCAGGAACAGCAGCAGGAAGACGGGGAGCAGGAGGAGGGTCCGGCCGCCGGAGAGGAGCGAGTCCAGGTCGAACTCCAGCCCGGTGACGACGAAGAAGACCGGGACGAGGAAGCCGAAGCCGACGGCCTCGACCTTCTCCAGGATCTGCGGCCCGGCCTCGGGCGCGGCCCCGGTCAGGACAAGTCGGGTGATGAGCCCGGCGGCGAAGGCGCCGAGCAGCACGTCGAGGCCGAGTGCCTCGGAGGCCCCGAGCATGAGGGCGATGAGCAGGAAGACGAAGCGGACCGCGAACTGCCCGCTGCTGTGCAGGGTCTTGGCGATGACGGTCGAGAACCACGGCGGCCGGGGCCGCAGCGCCCAGTAGACGGCGGCCGCCGTGAGCGCCGCGAAGACGGCGAGGAGGACGGTCGACTCGGCGGCGCCGCGCCCGCTGAGCAGCAGGGCCATGGCGATGATCGGCCCGAACTCGCCGACCGCCCCGAAGGCCATGACGACCGATCCGAACCGGCCGTGCAGCTCCCCGGAGTCCCGCAGCACCGGCAGGACGGTGCCGAGCGCGGTGCTGGTCAGGGCGACCCCGACGAAGACCCCCTTGGTGTAGCCGCCGCCGAGCAGAACGCCGGTGCCGAGCCCCAGGACGAGGGCGATCAGCCAGGCCCGGACGGCGCGCCGGAGGGTGTCCCCGCGGACCTTGCCGAACTCGATCTCGTACCCCGCGAGGAAGATCAGCATGGTGAGTCCGAGCTCGGAGAGGCCGTCGATCAGGTCGTCGGACTCGGCCCAGCCGAGGACGTCCGGGCCGATGAGGATGCCGAGGAGGATCTCGAAGATGACGAGGGGGACGGGGAGCCTGCGCCCCACGCCGTAGGCGAGGAGCGGCGCCAGGACGGCGATCGCCATGATCAGGATGAGCGTGGTCCCCGAATGCGACATATCGGGTATTTACCATGGATCCCGACCGGTCGCCCCGTCGACCTCACGGGGCAGCGGCTCCCGAGAACCCGGGCGTCCCGCTGGCACGGATACCCCCTCGGGGTATAGTCTGACCGGAGAACGAGATCCCGCCCCTCAGGAGGAGAGCGCCATGTCCGCAGAGACCCAGACCGAACTCACCACCGTCTACCAGGTCAAGGGCATGACCTGCGGCCACTGCGAGGGTGCCGTGTCCGGCGAGATCTCCGCGCTCCCCGGCGTCACCTCCGTCACGGCCGTCGCCAAGACCGGCGAGGTCACCGTCGTCTCCGCCGCGCCGCTCGACCGCGAGGCCGTCGCCGCCGCCGTGGACGAGGCCGGCTACGAGCTGGTCTGAGACCCGCCGCCGGACCGGGACCTCTGCCGGGCGGCAGGTCCGACCGCCGTCCCGCGCCGCTCCGCAGGGCCGTACCGTTACCGGTACGGCCCTGCTCCCCTTCCTGGAACCGCACATGACCCCCACCACCACCGTCACCGAGCTGACCATCGGCGGGATGACCTGCGCCTCCTGCGCGGCCCGCGTCGAGAAGAAGCTCAACCGGATGGACGGCGTGACCGCGACCGTCAACTACGCCACGGAGAAGGCGCGCGTCGAGCACGCGCCGGAGGTCGGGGTCGACGAGCTGATCGCCACCGTCGTGCGCACCGGCTACACCGCCGAGGAACCCCCGCCGCCCGCGCCCGAACCGGAGCCGGAGCCCAAGCCGGCGGCGGAAGCGCCGGAGGCCGGGGCCCCCGAGACCGAGGACCCCCGGCTCGACTCGCTCCGGCAGCGGCTCACGGTCTCCGCCGTCCTGGCGGCCCCCGTCGTCCTGCTCGCGATGGTCCCCGCCCTCCAGTTCGACAACTGGCAGTGGCTCTCGCTCACCCTCGCCGCCCCCGTCGTCGTCTGGGGCGGACTGCCCTTCCACCGGGCCGCCTGGACCAACCTCCGGCACGGCGCCGCCACCATGGACACCCTCGTCTCGCTCGGCACCCTCGCCGCCTTCGGCTGGTCGCTCTGGGCGCTCTTCCTCGGCGACGCGGGCATGACCGGCATGCGGCACGGCTTCGACCTCACGGCGGACCGCGCCGACGCCTCCTCGACGATCTACCTGGAGGTCGCGGCCGGGGTCGTCACCTTCATCCTGCTCGGCCGCTTCCTGGAGGCCCGCGCCAAGCGGAAGGCGGGCGCCGCGCTGCGGGCCCTGATGGACCTCGGCGCCAAGGACGTGGCCGTCCTCAGGGACGGCGCGGAGGTACGGGTGCCGGTCGCCGCCCTCCGTACCGGCGACCTCTTCGTCGTACGGCCCGGGGAGAAGGTCGCCACCGACGGCACCGTCGTCGAGGGCGACTCCGCCGTCGACGCCTCGCTCCTGACCGGCGAGTCCCTGCCCGTGGACGTCACCGCCGGCGACCCGGTCAGCGGCGCGCTCGTGAACGTCTCCGGGCGGCTCGTCGTCCGCGCCACCCGCGTCGGGGCCGACACCCGGCTCGCCCGGATGGCGAGGCTCGTCGAGGAGGCCCAGAACGGCAAGGCGGAGGTGCAGCGGCTCGCCGACCGGATCTCCGCCGTCTTCGTCCCGGTCGTCCTCCTGATCGCGCTCGGCACCCTCGTCGGACAGCTCCTCGCCACCGACGACGTCACCGCCTCCTTCACCGCCGCCGTGGCGGTCCTGATCATCGCCTGCCCCTGCGCGCTGGGCCTGGCGACCCCGACCGCCCTGATGGTCGGCACCGGCCGGGGCGCCCAGCTCGGCATCCTCATCAAGGGCCCCGAGGTCCTGGAGTCCACCCGCCGCGTCGACACCGTCGTCCTCGACAAGACCGGCACCGTCACCACCGGGCGCATGGAGCTGACCGGGGTGCGGGTGTACGGCGGGACGTACGGCACCGAGGGCACCGACGAGACCGAGCTGCTGCGCCTCGCGGGCGCCCTGGAGCACGCCTCCGAGCACCCGGTGGCGCGCGCCGTGGCGGCCGGCGCCGCGGCGCGGGTCGGCGAGCTGCCCGTACCGAAGACCTTCGAGAACGTCCCCGGCCTCGGCGTGCGCGGCTCCGTCGACGGCCGGCTCGTCGTCGTGGGGCGGGCGGCGCTGCTCGCGGCCGAGGAGATCGAGGTGCCCGGGGAGGCGGGCGGCCCCGGCGTCGTCCACGTCGCGTGGGACGGGCGGGCCCGCGGCACCCTCACCGTCGCCGACACGGTCAGGGAGACCAGCGCGGAAGCGGTCGCCCGGCTGCGCGCGCTGGGGCTGCGGCCCGTGCTCCTGACCGGGGACCACCGGGCGGTCGCGGAGGCCGTGGCGGCCGAGGTCGGCATCGACGAGGTGATCGCCGACGTGCTGCCCGAGGAGAAGGCCGGGGTGGTGCGGCGACTGCAGGCGGAGGGCCGGACGGTCGCCATGGTCGGCGACGGCGTGAACGACGCCGCCGCGCTCGCCACCGCCGATCTGGGCCTCGCGATGGGGACGGGGACGGACGCGGCGATCGAGGCGAGCGACCTGACCCTGGTCCGGGGCGACCTGCGGGTCGCGGCGGACGCGATCCGGCTCTCCCGGCGCACCCTGGCGACGATCAAGGGCAACCTCGGGTGGGCCTTCGGCTACAACGTCGCGGCGATCCCGCTCGCGGCGGCAGGACTCCTCAACCCGATGATCGCGGGCCTGGCGATGGCCCTTTCGTCCGTGTTCGTCGTCTCCCACAGCCTTCGGCTGCGGAGGTTCGTGTGAATTCACCTACGTGTGACGCACAGGACCTTCACAAAGAGATCTAGATCACAGATATTGTGGGGTAACCATCTGGGCTGTTCGCGAGTCTAAGTGGGCGAGCCACGAACGTCTTGGGGGACGTTCATGGGATGTCTTGGGGGACGTCCCAGGCGAGCGTTGGCCGGGGCACGTGTCGGGGAGCTTTGAGCGGCCCTCCCGTACGTACCCCGGCAGACCGCGCAGACCCGCGCAGCTTCTGCTGAACCCGGCAGACGCCCGGCCCGGATCCCGTGGGGGGAATCCGCTCCGGGGATATGGGAAGCGCCCCGCTCGTCGACCCGTGGGGGGATCGACGGCGGGGCGCTTTTCCTTTGACCGGAGGCGCGACGCGAGGGTCAGCGGGCCTCGACCGGGACGAAGTCGCGCAGGACCTCGCCGGTGTAGATCTGGCGCGGGCGGCCGATGCGGGAGCCCGGCTCCTTGATCATCTCGTGCCACTGGGCGATCCAGCCGGGGAGACGACCGAGCGCGAAGAGCACGGTGAACATCTCGGTCGGGAAGCCCATCGCGCGGTAGATGAGACCCGTGTAGAAGTCCACGTTCGGGTAGAGGTTGCGCGAGACGAAGTAGTCGTCGGAGAGCGCGTGCTCCTCCAGCTTGAGCGCGATGTCCAGCAGCTCGTCGGACTTGCCGAGGGCCGAGAGGACGTCGTGCGCCGCCGCCTTGATGATCTTGGCGCGGGGGTCGAAGGACTTGTACACCCGGTGGCCGAAGCCCATCAGGCGGACGCCGTCCTCCTTGTTCTTCACCTTGCGGATGAAGGAGTCGACGTCGCCGCCGTTGGCCTGGATGCCCTCCAGCATCTCCAGGACCGACTGGTTGGCGCCGCCGTGCAGCGGGCCCCAGAGGGCCGAGATGCCGGCGGAGATCGAGGCGAACATGTTCGCCTGCGAGGAGCCGACCAGACGCACGGTGGAGGTCGAACAGTTCTGCTCGTGGTCCGCGTGCAGGATCAGCAGCTTGTCGAGCGCCGAGACGACGACCGGGTCGAGCTCGTACTCCTGCGCCGGGACCGAGAAGGTCATGCGCAGGAAGTTCTCGACGTAGCCGAGGTCGTTGCGCGGGTAGACGAAGGGGTGGCCGATCGACTTCTTGTACGCGTACGCCGCGATCGTCGGCAGCTTGGCGAGCAGCCGGATCGTGGAGAGGTGGCGCTGCTTCTCGTCGAACGGGTTGTGGCTGTCCTGGTAGAAGGTGGACAGCGCGGACACCACGGAGGACAGCATCGCCATCGGGTGGGCGTCCCGCGGGAAGCCGCGGAAGAAGTTCTTGACGTCCTCGTGGACCAGCGTGTGCTGGGTGATCTCGTTCTGGAAGGTCGCGAGCTCGTCGACCTTGGGAAGCTCACCGTTGATCAGCAGGTACGCCACCTCGAGGAAGGTGGAGCGCTCGGCCAGCTGCTCGATGGGGTAGCCGCGGTACCGCAGAATGCCCTGCTCACCGTCGAGGTAGGTGATGGCGGATTTGTAGGCGGCGGTGTTGCCGTATCCGCTGTCCAGGGTGACCAGACCGGTCTGGGCTCGCAGCTTCCCGATGTCGAAGCCCTTGTCGCCGACGGTGCTCTCGACCACCGGGTAGGTGTATTCACCGTCCGCGTACCGCAGTACTACAGAGTTGTCGCTCACGTCATCCCTCACCGACGTAGTGCCTCTTCTTCGAGGTGCCCTGACTGTCTCTACCATCCCCCATTTGGCTCAGGAGAGTGCACTCGGGGTCGACCATTGGGCCAATCGGCGGCACTCAGTGCCGCCAACCTGCTTATCCTGCCCCCTTCGCCCCGGTTCCGGTAGCCCTCCGTGATCTTTCACACGAGGGTGCCCCCTGTGAGCCGATGGGCCAGTGCGGTAAAGCGCCGGCCGGCGGAGACCGTACGGACCGCCTGGGCGATCGCCCGGCGGGAGCCGACCAGGACGACGAGCTTCCGCGCCCGGGTCACGGCCGTGTAGAGCAGGTTGCGCTGCAGCATCATCCACGCGCTCATGGTGACCGGAATCACCACCGCCGGATACTCGCTGCCCTGCGAACGGTGGATGGTGACCGCGTACGCGTGGGCGAGTTCGTCCAGCTCGTCGAAGTCGTACGGCACCTCCTCGTCCTCGTCCGTCCGCACGGTGAGCCGCTGCTCGACGGGGTCCAGTGACGTCACCACGCCGACCGTACCGTTGAAGACCCCATTGGCGCCCTTTTCGTAGTTGTTCCGGATCTGGGTGACTTTGTCGCCCACCCGGAAGACCCGGCCGCCGAACCGCTTCTCCGGGAGGTCCGGACGGGCCGGGGTGATCGCCTGCTGGAGCAGTCCGTTGAGCGCGCCCGCGCCGGCCGGTCCCCGGTGCATCGGGGCGAGGACCTGGACGTCCCGGCGCGGATCGAGGCCGAACTTGGCCGGAATCCGCCGGGCCGCGACCTCCACGGCGACCCGGGCCGCGTCCTCCGTCTCCTCCTCGGCGAAGAGGAAGAAGTCCGGCAGCCCCTGGGTGAGGGGCGGGGTCCCGGCGTTGATCCGGTGCGCGTTGGTGACCACCCCGGACTCCTGGGCCTGGCGGAAGATCCGGGTCAGCCGCACCGCCGGCACGGGGCTGTCGGGGGCGAGGAGGTCCCCGAGGACCTCGCCCGCGCCGACCGACGGCAGCTGGTCGACGTCCCCGACGAGCAGCAGATGGGCGCCCGGCGCCACCGCCTTCACCAGCTTGTTCGCGAGCAGCAGGTCGAGCATCGAGGCCTCGTCGACCACGATCAGGTCCGCGTCGAGCGGCCTGTCCCGGTCGTAGGCCGCGTCCCCGCCCGGCTTCAGCTCCAGGAGCCGGTGGACCGTGGAGGCCTCCGCGCCGGTCAGCTCGGCCAGCCGCTTGGCCGCCCGGCCCGTCGGCGCCGCCAGCACCACCTTGGCCCGCTTGGCCCGGGCCAGCTCCACGACGGACCGCACGGTGAAGGACTTCCCGCAGCCGGGGCCGCCCGTCAGGACCGCCACCTTCCGGGTCAGGGCGAGCCGGACCGCCTCCTCCTGCTCGGGCGCCAGCGTCGCCCCCGTACGGTCCGCGAGCCACGCCAGCGCCTTGTCCCAGGCCACGTCCCCGAAGGCCGCCAGCCGGTCCTCCTCGGCCCGCAGCAGCCGCCGCAGCTGCCCGGCGAGGGACAGCTCCGCCCGGTGGAACGGCACCAGGAACACGGCCGTGACGGGCGCCCCCTCCGGGCCCGGCACCACCTCCCGTACGACCCCCTCGGGGTCCGCCGCCAGCTCGGCGAGGCACTCGATGACGAGGCCGGTGTCCACCTGGAGCAGCTTCACGGCGTCCGCGATGAGCCGCTCCTCGGGCAGGAAGCAGTGGCCCTGGTCGGTGGACTGCGACAGCGCGTACTGCAGGCCCGCCTTCACCCGGTCGGGGCTGTCGTGCGGGATGCCGACGGCCTGCGCGATCCGGTCGGCGGTCAGGAAGCCGATGCCCCACACGTCGGCGGCGAGGCGGTAGGGCTGGTTGCGCACGACGGAGATCGAGGCGTCGCCGTACTGCTTGTAGATCCGCACCGCGATCGAGGTGGAGACGCCGACCCCCTGGAGGAAGACCATCACCTCCTTGATCGCCTTCTGCTCCTCCCAGGCAGCCCCGATCAGCTTCGTCCGCTTCGGCCCGAGCCCCGGCACCTCGATCAGCCGCTTCGGCTCGCTCTCGATGACGTCCAGCGTGTCCGTACCGAAGTGGTCCACGATCCGCTCGGCGATCCGCGGCCCGATGCCCTTGATCAGACCGGAGCCGAGGTAGCGGCGTATGCCCTGGATGGTGGCGGGCAGCACCGTCGTGTAGTTGTCGACCGTGAACTGCTTCCCGTACTGCGGATGGGACCCCCAACGCCCCTCCATCCGCAGCGACTCCCCGGGCTGCGCCCCGAGCAGCGCCCCCACCACGGTCAGCAGCTCCCCGCCGCCCCGCCCGGTGTCGACCCGGGCGACCGTGTACCCGTTCTCCTCATTGGCGTAGGTGATCCGCTCAAGGACCCCCTCGACCACCGCCGGACCCCGACCCTCATTGGACATGCCCCGACGGTAGCGAAGCCCTCGGACAGCGGGGGGCGCGCCTGTGGACAACGGGCCGCGCGGGAGGGCCCGGTGCGCGTCAGCCTCGGTTCAGGAAGCCCTCTCGGAGTTCCGGGTCGCGCAGGAGGGTCAGTACGCCGTCCTCGCCCGCGAAAAGGGCCTCGGCCGCCGGGTGTTCGGACTGGTGGAACATCGCGACGAGCACATCGACCAGCGGGCGGTTCCAGGAGACCTGGACGATTTCCCGCGCCTGGTCGTGCTGGCCCTCGTCCGTGACGATGCGCCACAGTCGGAGGGCTTGCCGGGACAGCGCGTAGGCGTCCACCCGTCCCTTGACCAGGACCGGTCTGCTGTTCAGTCCGAACACGTCGATGCACGCCTGGCCCTGGGGTGTCCTCGCCCGGTACTCGCCGAGGGGCAGCACCAGGCGCAGGTGGTCCAGCGGTTCCCCCAGGGTCGGGTCGACGAGGAGGGCCGCGCCGTCGGCGTCGAGCGGGAACAGGCTGCGCTTCTGGTTGCTGTTGCAGTACGAGCAGGCGAGCAGGTGGTTGGACCAGTCGAAGGTCCGGAGGGGGGTACGGCTCTTCGGGTCGAAGTGGTCGATGTCCGTGCCCTGGCTCTCGCCGCAGTACATGCAGCGCGCGTGGCCGGGCGCCATCTCCGTGAGCGCGGCGAGGAGCGCGGGACGTACCGTGCGACGCGCCGCCCACAGCTCCCTGGCCCGGTCCTTCCGGGCCTTGTCCGTGGCCTGCTCCGCGATCTCCTCGGTGTACTCCCCCAGCCGCGTCACCGTCCCCGGCGGCAGCGCGACGCGCCGAAGCCGGATCATCCCGCCTTGCCCTCCGCGCTCTCGCCGGAGAGGCGGTTCAGACGGGCGGACATCTCGTCGAGCCGAGCCGTCGGCGAACTGGTGAGCCGGTTCTTCAGCTCCTTGTACCGGGAGAGGGTCTCCGGCGATGCGTCGCCTTCGTAGACGCTGGCCTCCAGCTCCACGAACTCGGCCCGGAGCAGCTCGGCCCGCTCGGAGTACGGGGTGTCCAGACCGAACAGCTCCGAGAGGACGGCGTCGTCTCCGCTGCCGAAGACCACCCGCTCGTACAGGTCGTGCGCCACCACCTCGGGCGCGGCCTCCTCGCCCACTCCGGGGAGGCGAACGAGACCTCCGGGGTCGGCCGCCTGACAGATGTACGGGCTGTGGGTGGTGACGATGAACTGGATGTGGGGGAAGCGGGAGGTCAGCCACGGTCCGATGCGCCGCTGCCAGGTGATGTGGAGGTGGGCGTCGATCTCGTCGATGATCACGACGCCGGGGACGCGGATCGCCCGCAGCCCTTCGCCCTCCGCAGGGAACGCCGCGTCACCGAACGACTCGTGGATCTGCTTGAGCAGGTCGACGACGAGGGAGGCGACCGTGCGGAAGCCGTCGCTCATCTCGCGCAGGGGGAAGCGCTGCCCGTCGCGCGTGACCCAGAGTCCCTCCGAGTCCACGTCGTCCACGCGGTATCCGTCCGGGAGGAGCCCGTCGCCCAGGACGGACAGGGCCGCCCTCTTCAGGGACTCGGCGCCCTCCTTCCCCTCCAGCGCGCGCAGGTGCTGCTCGATCAGCCACGCGACGCCCTCGGCGAGGGAAGCGTCCTCGTGGAACAGGCTGGCCTGCCGGGCGACCGGGCCGGCGGCCAGCATCAGCCGCTGTACGTCTCCGGATCCTCCCGCCATGCGCCGGAACGGCCCGTACGCGGCGCAGAACCAGCCCGACGGGTTGTCGGCCCACGGGCCGCGCCCGGCCGGGGTCGCACTGGTCGCCCGTGCCTTCGGGTAGCGGACCTCCTCCAGGGCGGGCTGCGCGACCCGGTGGCCGCTCGGCTCGCTCGGGGCGGTCCACTTGAGTCCGGCCCAGAACTCGTCCACGGTCCTGCCCCCGGCGCTGAACCTGTCGAAGGTCCGGTCCCGCACGATGTCGACCTCGGCCAGGGCGACCCTCGTTCCCCGCGAGATCCAGTTCTCGAAGCTCTGCACGAGCCCGCGTGCCGCCACGGGTCCGCTCAGGGCCAGCGCCAGCGCGCGCAGCAGCGTCGTCTTGCCCGAGCCGTTGCGGCCCGCGAGCACCGTCCAGCCGGCGTGTCCGCCGTCCGGCCGCGTCAGCGTCAGGTCGACCGTGCGGGAACCGTGGAAGGACTTGATGTTCTCGATGTGGAGCCTGCTGACGTACATGGGAGCCGTTGTCCGTTCGCTCGGTCCTGGGGGCGGAACCAGGGCTGGAGACGACCTGCCGACCCGGACGGCCGATTCTACGGAAGGCGGTGCGGGCGCCCCGTACTCTCGCGGCCCCGCGCGAAGCCCGGTGTCGCGCCCCGACTCCGGACGCCGGGCACGGGAACGGCCGGGGCCGGGTGGTGGGGGCCGCACATCCCTCACCGGCCGGCCCCGGCGGGGTGGAGGGCCGCACCCCTTCGGGCTCAGACCGCCAGGTAGGCGGTCAGGGTCTCCTCCAGGACCTCGGTGCCGTCCCGGGTCCACAGGTCGTCGTTGAAGAGTTCGACCTCCACCGGGCCCGTGTAACCCGCCTCCTCGACCAGGGCCGCCCAGGCCGTCAGGTCGATGACGCCCGTGCCGAGCTGGCCGCGGCCGTTGAGGACGCCCGCCGGGAGGGGGGTGGTCCAGTCGGCGAGCTGGAAGGAGTGGATGCGGCCCGCCGCGCCCGCGCGGGCGACCGCCGCCGGGGCCCGGTCGTCCCACCACAGGTGGTACGTGTCGACGGTGACGCCCACCTGGTCCGCCGGGAAGTGCTCGGCGATCTCCAGGGCCTGGTCCAGGGTGGAGACGGCGCACCGGTCGGAGGCGTACATCGGGTGGAGGGGCTCGATGGCGAGGCGGACGCCCCGCTCGCCCGCGTACGGGGCGAGGGCGCCGATCGCCTCGGTGATGCGGGCCCGGGCGGCGGGCAGGTCGGGGCAGGCGGGGGTGAGGCCGCCGGAGACCAGGACGAGGGTGTCGGTGCCGAGCGCCACCGCCTCGTCGACGGCCGCGCGGTTCTCCGCCTCCCAGCCGTCGGAGGTGAAGAAGCCGCCCCGGCAGAGGGTGGTGACGGTGAGTCCGGCGTCCCGTACGAGCGCGGCGGCGGCCTCGGTCCCGTACGCCCGGACGGGTTCGCGCCAGAGGCCGACGCCGGGGACGCCGAGCCGGACGCACTGCGCGACCAGGTCGGGCAGCGCGAGCTGCTTCACCGTCATCTGGTTGATGCCGAAGCGGTCGAGGTTCATGCCGGTACTCCGTGGACCGTGAGGAGGGCCCGCATCCGGGTCTCGGCGAGGGCCGGGTCCGGGAAGAGGCCGAGGCCGTCGGCGAGTTCGTACGCGCGGGCGAGGTGCGGCAGCGAGCGGGCGGACTGGAGGCCGCCGACCATGGTGAAGTGGTCCTGGTGGCCGGCGAGCCAGGCGAGGAGCACGACGCCCGTCTTGTAGAAGCGGGTCGGCGCCCGGAAGAGGTGGCGGGAGAGTGCGACGGTCGGGTCGAGGAGCTTGCGGAAGCCGTCGGTGTCCCCCGTGTCGAGGACCCGGACGGCCTCGGCGGCGAGCGGGCCCAGCGGGTCGAAGATGCCGAGGAGGGCGTGGCTGAAGCCCTGCTCGTCCCCGGCGATCAGCTCCGGGTAGTGGAAGTCGTCGCCGGTGTAGCAGCGGACGCCCTCGGGGAGGCGGCGGCGCAGGGCGACCTCGCGGCCCGCGTCGAGGAGGGAGATCTTGATGCCGTCGACCTTGTCGGGGTGGGCCCTGATGACGTCGAGGAAGGTCTCGGTGGCGGCGTCGAGGTCGGCGGAGCCCCAGTAGCCCTCCAGGGCCGGGTCGAACATCGGGCCGAGCCAGTGCAGGACGACGGGCTCGCTCGCCTGGCGCAGGAGGTGGCCGTAGAGGTCGAGGTAGTCCTCGGGGCCTGCGGCCTCGGCGGCCAGGGCGCGGGAGGCCATCAGGATCGCCTGGGCGCCCGACTCCTCGACGACGGCGAGCTGTTCCTCGTAGGCGGCGCGGATCTCCGGCAGGGTGCCGGCGGCGAGCTGGTCGGTGCCGACGCCGCAGGCGATGCGGCCGCCGACGGCCTTAGCCTCGGCGGAGGAGCGGCGGATCAGTTCGGCGGCGCCGGCCCAGTCGAGGCCCATGCCGCGCTGGGCGGTGTCCATGGCCTCGGCGACGCCCAGGCCGTGGGCCCACAGGTGGCGGCGGAAGGCGAGGGTGGCGTCCCAGTCGACGGCGGCGGGGCCGTCGGGGGTGGTGTCGGCGTACGGGTCGGCGACGACGTGGGCGGCGGAGAAGACCGTACGGGAGGCCGGGGCGCCGCCCGGGGCGAGCGCGAGGGGCTCGGCGCGGGGCGCGTACGCGCGGAGCGCGCCGTCGGGTCCGGGGAGGCGGATCACAGGGAGACCTCCGGGACGTCGAGGCGGCGGCCCTCGGCGGCGGACCTCAGGCCGAGCTCGGCGAGCTGGACGCCGCGGGCGCCGGCGAGGAGGTCCCAGTGGTAGGGCTCGCCGAGGGTGACGTGGCGCAGGAACAGCTCCCACTGGGCCTTGAAGCCGTTGTCGAACTCGGTGTTGTCGGGGACCTCCTGCCACTGGTCGCGGAAGGACTCGGTGGCGGGGATGTCCGGGTTCCAGACGGGCTTGGGGGTGGCGGAGCGGTGCTGGACGCGGCAGCCGCGCAGTCCGGCGACGGCGGAGCCGTGGGTGCCGTCGACCTGGAACTCGACGAGTTCGTCGCGGTGGACGCGGACGGCCCAGGAGGAGTTGATCTGGGCGACGGTGCCGCCCTCCAGCTGGAAGATGCCGTAGGCGGCGTCGTCGGCGGTCGCCTCGTAGGGCTTGCCGTGCTCGTCCCAGCGGCGCGGGACGTGGGTGGCGACGTGGGCGCTGACGGAGGTGACGCGGCCGAACAGCTCGTGGAGCACGTACTCCCAGTGCGGGAACATGTCGACGACGATGCCGCCGCCGTCCTCGGCGCGGTAGTTCCAGCTGGGGCGCTGGGCCTCCTGCCAGTCGCCCTCGAAGACCCAGTAGCCGAACTCGCCGCGCACGGAGAGGATCTCGCCGAAGAAGCCGCCGTCGACGAGCCGCTTCAGCTTGAGCAGGCCGGGGAGGAAGAGCTTGTCCTGGACGACGCCGTGCTTGATGCCCCTAGCCTCGGCGAGGCGGGCGAGTTCGAGGGCGCCGGCGAGGTCGGCTGCCGTCGGCTTCTCGGTGTAGATGTGCTTTCCGGCGCCGATGGCGCGGGTGAGCGCGTCGACGCGGGCGGAGGTGACCTGGGCGTCGAAGTAGATGTCGACGGTGTCGTCGGCGAGGACGGCGTCGAGGTCGGTGGACCACTCGGTGAGGCCGTGCTTCTCGGCGAGGGCGCGGAGGGCGGGTTCGCGGCGGCCGACGAGGACCGGTTCGGGCCAGAGGGTCTCGCCGTTGCCGAGGTCGAGGCCGCCCTGCTCGCGCAGCGCGAGGATCGAGCGGACGAGGTGCTGGCGGTAGCCCATGCGCCCGGTGACGCCGTTCATGGCGATGCGGACTGTCCTGCGTGTCACGGAGGTTTCCTCTCCCCGGCGTTCCGCGCTCGATAGAAAGCGCTTTCTGTCGGCGATGACGCTAGCCTGCCGACATCGCCGCCGACAAGAGCCCTGGAGGTACGCACACGATGACCGTCACCCTGGCGGACGTGGCAGCCCGCGCCCGGGTCTCCCCCGCCACCGTCTCCCGCGTCCTCAACGGCAACTACCCGGTCGCCGCCTCGACCCGGGAACGGGTGCTGCGGGCCGTCGACGAGCTGGACTACGTCCTCAACGGGCCCGCGAGCTCGCTCGCCGCCGCCACGTCCGACCTGATCGGCGTCCTCGTCAACGACATCGCCGACCCCTTCTTCGGGATCATGGCGAGCGCCGCGCAGGGCGCGATCGGGGAGGGCGGGTCGGGGCGGGCCGGGGGCGAGAAGCTGGCCGTCGTCTGCAACACGGGCGGCTCGCCCGAACGCGAGCTGACCTACCTGACCCTGCTCCAGCGGCAGCGGGCCGCGGCCGTCATCCTCATGGGCGGCTCCCTGGAGGACCCGGGGCACCTCGCGGCGACGGCCGGCAAGCTCAGCCGGCTCGCGGAGGCCGGGACGCGGGTCGTCCTGTGCGGGCGGCCGCCGGTGCCGGGCGACGCCAACGCGGCGGCGCTCGTCTTCGACAACCGCGCCGGGGCCCGGCTGCTCACCGAGCACCTCCTCGGCCTCGGCCACCGCCGGATCGGTTACGTGGCGGGGCCCGCCGACCGCACCACCACCCGGCACCGCCTGGAGGGCCACCGGGAGGCGCTCGCCGCGGCGGGCGTCGCCGAGGGGCCGACCGTGCACGGCCCGTACGACCGCCGCTCGGGGCACACGGCGACGGCCGCACTCCTCGCCCGCGACCCGGACCTCACGGCGATCGTGGCCGCCAACGACACGGTGGCCCTCGGCGTCTGCGCCGCCCTGCGCGAGCGGGGCCTGTCCATCCCGGACGACGTGTCGGTGGCCGGCTTCGACGACCTGCCGTTCTCGGTGGACGCCGTCCCCGCGCTCACGACCGTACGGCTCCCGCTCCACGACGCGGGCGTACGGGCGGGCCGCCTCGCGGTGGGCGCGGAGGAGCCCCCGGCGGGGGGCCCGCAGACGGTCCCTGGGGAGCTGGTGGTGCGGGGGTCGACGGCGGCGCCCCGGGGGTGACGGGCCGCTACCGTTGTGAGCGACGACACACGGAGGAGCGGATGGCGACCATACTGATGGACCTTCCGAGCGCCTGGGACGTCCTCGACGGCGTCCCCCTGCCCGACGGCTACCGCGTCGAGATCACCAACGGGAAGATCATCATGACGCCGCAGGGCGAGGACCGGTCGGACCAGACCTGCACCGTCCACCGCACCCCGACCCGTACGGGGACCTACCTGGACCAGGAGACGATCGCCTTCGGCGAGGACCTCGTCCTGCCCCTCGAAGGGCGCGAGATCGTCGTCAGGACCGACGGGTTCCCGCGCTCCGGGGGCTGAGTCACGCCTCCGGCGTCAGGCCCGTCGCCGTGAGGACCGCGTCGACCGTCTCCTCCACCGTCAGGTCGGCGTTGTCGATCCACGTGCCCTCGTCGACGAGTTCGTCGCGCATCGCCTCGTCCAGGAAGGCCCAGTTGGTCGTCAGCTTCTTGTGGCGGGCGTTGTTGCGCTCCCAGGCCTTGTCCGGGCCGGGCGTCAGGAAGACCGCGTGGAGCGGGCCCGTACGCGCCTGGGAGCGGTAGAAGCCGAGGTGGGAGCGGCGGACGACCACGTCGTCGACGACCGGCAGGAAGCCGGCCGTGACGAAGCTGTCCGCGAGGAGGCAGGCGTTGCGGGCGCGGAGGAAGATCTGGCGGTCCGCCTCCGGGTCGCCGTCCGGGGTCGGCCAGTGGCCGCCGCGGACGATGAGGTTCTGGAGCTCGTCGACCTCGATGTGCGCGGAGGCGGTGAACCGGGCCGCGAGGGCGGCCGCGACGGTGGACTTGCCGCTGCCGGGGATGCCGCTGAGCAGGACGATTCCGGGAGCCGGGGTGCGGTCGACGGGGACGAGATCCATCCCCGCAGCGTAGGACAACGGCTCAACGCGCCGCCGTGGCGGGTGACTCGGAAGCCGCCGCCCCGGGCGTCGGCGCGGGCGCGTCGGGAGCCGCCGAGGCGGGCGTCGGCGCGGGCGGCGCCGTGCGCGTCGCGTCGCCCGGGCGCCTCGGCGCGAACGACGTCAGGGCGACCCCGCCGACGAGCAGCGCCGCCGCGCACCAGCGGAGCGGGCTCACGGCCTCGCCGAGGAAGAGCGCGGCGGAGGACATCCCGAAGACGGGGACGAGGAGCGAGAAGGGCGCGACGGAGGAGGCCGGGTGGCGTCGCAGCAGCCACCCCCAGGCCCCGAAGCCGAAGACGGTGGTGATCCAGGCGACGTAGACGATGACGCCCGCACCGGTCCAGTCGAGGCCGCGGAGGGCGGCGAGGTCGCGCTCCGGTCCTTCGAGGAGGAGGGAGAGGCCGAGCAGCGGCAGGACGGGGACGGTGCTCACCCACACCATGAAGTTGAGGGCGTCGGGCGGGGCGGCCCTGCGGGTGAGAACGTTGGAGACGCCCCAGCAGGCCGCGGCGGCGACCACCAGGACGAAGCCGGTCACCGGGCCCGCGGCGCCCTCGTCGACGGCGGCGACGCCGATGCCCGCGAGGGCGACGCCCATGCCGGCGAGGGCGAGGCGGCCGGGCCGCTCGCCGAGGACGGCGAAGGCGAAGAGGGCCGTGAAGACGGCCTGGACCTGGAGGACGAGGGAGGACAGCCCGGCGGGGGCGCCGAGGTCCATGCCGGTGAAGAGCAGTCCGAACTTGGCCACGCCGAGGACGAGTCCGACGCCGACGATCCACTTCCAGGCCACGGTGGGGCGGCCCACGAGGAAGACGGCGGGGAGGGCGGCCGCGAGGAAGCGGAGGGCGGAGAAGAGCAGCGGCGGGAAGTGGTCGAGGCCGATCTCGATGACGACGAAGTTGACGCCCCAGACGGCGGCGACCAGGGCGGCGAGGGCGAGGTGGGACGGGCGCATGCCGTCGAGCATGGCCGCCCCGGACCGTGAAGCACCAGCACGGGTCTCTACATGGTTGGATGAAGCGATGCTTCATCCACCGCGCCCGTGAGGAGACGAGGGTGCTCGATCTCGGCCGCCTGCGCGCCCTGCACGCCGTCGCCGTCCACGGCAGTGTCGGCGCCGCCGCCACCGCCCTCGGCTACACCCCGTCGGCCGTCTCGCAGCAGATCGCGAAGCTGGAGCGCGAGACCCGTACGACCCTGCTCGAACGGAGCGGGCGCGGTGTGCGGCTCACCGACGAGGCTCACCATCTGGCCGCCACCGCCCGGCAGTTGCTGGCGCTCGTCGAGGAGGCGGAGGTCCGTCTTGAGGAGCAGCGCGGGCTGCCCGCCGGGCGGCTCGCGATCGGCTGCTTCGCGAGCGCGGCGCGCGGTCTGATGCCCCGGGTGCTCGCGGAGCTGGCGCGGCTCCACCCTGACCTCGACGCCCGGCTCTCGGAGGTGGACCCGCACCTGTCGGTGGACCTGGTGGCGCGCGGGGTGATCGATCTGGCCGTGGCGCACGACTGGGACATCGCCCCGCTGCCGGCGCCGCCGGGTGTGGAGCAGGCGGTGATCGGCGACGACCTGTGCGACATCCTGGTGCACGGGGACCATCCGCTGGCGGTGCGGGACGCGGTGCGCCGGGAGGAGCTGGCGGCGGAGCGGTGGATCTCGCAGCCGCCGGGGACGGTGTGCCACGACTGGCTGACGCGGACGCTGCGGGCGACGGGGTACGAGCCGCTGATCGTCCATCAGGCGGAGGAGAACCACACGCAGGTGGCGCTGGTGGCGGCCGGTCTCGGCATCGCGCTGGTGCCGCGGCTGGGGCGCGGGGCGCTGCCGTCCGAGGTGGTTCCGGTCCGGCTCGAACCGGTGCCGACGCGGCGGCTGCACGCCATGTGGCGGACGGGTGCGGCGCGGCGGCCGGCGATCCGCGAGACGGTCCGTACGCTCCAGGAGCTCTGGCCGTCGGTCTCCTCGGCGGTCTGAGCACCGTTTCGTGCGCGGATCCTTGACCTGGCAGTTACTTTCGGGCTATCCGTGTCCCCTTGGAAGTTTCCTTCAACCTTGCACGGCCGGAAGGAGCATCAGTTGCACCACCGCGCCCCCGTCCCCTCCCCCTCCCGACGCACTCTCCTCACGGTGACCGCCGCGGCCGCCGCGGCGGCCGTCACCGGCGTCGTCGCCCCCGCCGCCCGCGCGGAGACCGACGACCGCGCCGACGACCGGAAGCTCCGGCAGATCATCGACCGCATGTCGCTGGAGGAGAAGGTCGGCCAGCTCTTCGTCATGCGGGTGTACGGCCATTCGGCGACCGCCCCGGACCAGGCCGACGTCGACGCCAACGTCAAGGAGATCGGCGTCCGCACGGCCGCCGAACTCGTGGAGCGCTACCACGTGGGCGGCGTCATCTACTTCACGTGGGCCCACAACACCCGCGACCCGCAGCAGATCGCCGAGCTCTCCAACGGCATCCAGCAGGCCGCCCTCGCCCAGCGCACCCCGGTGCCGGTGCTGATCTCCACCGACCAGGAGCACGGGATCGTCTGCCGGGTCGGCGAGCCCGCCACCCTGGTGCCGGGGGCGATGGCCCTCGGGGCGGGCGGTTCGCTCGCGGACGCCCGCAAGGCCGCCCAGATCGCGGGCGCCGAGCTGGCCGCCGTCGGCATCCGGCAGAACTACGCGCCGGTCGCGGACGTCAACGTCAACCCGGCCAACCCGGTCATCGGCGTCCGCTCCTTCGGCTCCGACCCGTGGGCGGTGGCCGGTCTCGTCGCCGCCCAGGTGAAGGGCTACCAGCGGGCGGGCGTGGCGGCCACCTCCAAGCACTTCCCCGGGCACGGCGACACCGCCGTCGACAGCCACTACGGCCTGCCGACGATCACCCACACGCGGGCGCAGTGGGCCGAGCTCGACGCCCCGCCGTTCGCGTCGGCGATCGAGGCCGGGATCGACTCGATCATGACGGCGCACATCGTGGTGCCCGCGCTCGACCCGAGCGAGGACCCGGCCACGCTCTCCCGGCCGATCCTCACCGGCATCCTGCGCGAACAGCTCGGCTACGACGGGGTGGTGGTGACCGACTCCCTCGGCATGGAGGGGGTGCGGACGAAGTACGGCGACGACCGCGTCCCCGTCCTGGCGCTGAAGGCCGGCGTGGACCAGCTGCTCAACCCGCCGAAGCTCGACGTGGCCTGGAACGCGGTCCTGGCGGCGGTGAAGGGCGGCGAGCTGACCGAGGCCCGGCTCGACGAATCGATCCTGCGGATCCTGCGCCTGAAGGCGAAGCTGGGCCTGTTCCGGCAGCCGTACGCCACGCGGGCCGGGGTCGACCGGGTGGTCGGCACCGCCGCCCACCGCGCTCACGCCGACCGCATCGCCGAGGCCACCACCACGCTCCTCCTCAACGAGGACGCGTTCCTGCCGCTGAGCCCGGCCACGCACGGCTCGGTCCTGGTGGTGGGAGCCGACCCGGCCTCCCCGTCCGGTACGACGGGCCCTCCGACCACCACGCTCGCGCGGGCCCTGACGGAGCTGGGCTTCACCGCGACCGCGCTGTCCACCGGGATCACCCCGACGGCGGCGCGGATCGAGGAGGCGGTGGCCGCGGCGGCCGGCAAGGACGTGGTCGTCGTCGGCACGTACAACGTCTCGGCGACCAGTCCGCAGCGCACGCTCGTCGCCCGGCTGGTGGCGACCGGGGTGCCCGTGGTGACGATCGCGATCCGCAACCCGTACGACGTCGCCCGGCTCTCCGGGCAGCGGGCCACGCTCGCCGCCTACTCCTGGACCGACGTCGAACTCCGCGCCGCCGCCCGGGTCCTGGCCGGCCGGGCCCGGCCGCGAGGCCGCCTCCCGGTGCCGGTGCAGAGCGCCGACGACCCGTCGCAGGTGCTGTACCCGGTCGGCCACGGCCTCTCGTACACGCGCTGACCCGCGCGGGAGGACGAGGGGCCCCGGGACGACGACGGGGTGCGTCCGGTCCGGACGCACCCCGTCGCCTCCCAGCGGTGCGGAGCTACGGACGCAGGCCGTGCTCCCGCGTCACGTCCTCGTCGACCGCCCTGTCGAGGCGGGCGTCGAAGCGGGCGAGCGGCTGCGCCGCCTGCACGGCCGGGGCGGGGACGCCGGCCCAGGCCAGGATGCGGGCGGTGGCGTGCTCGCGCTCGGCCTCGGCGAGACCGGCGACGTTCGCGCCGTGGTTGGCACCCGGCGCGGTGAACACGTAGCTGTCGCGCGCGCCCTTGCCGAGGCGGAACGGCTCGGCGCTCCACGGGTCGTTCTGGCCGTTGACGAAGAGCATCCGGTTCGCGTTCTTGCGGACCCAGTCGTCGATGTCCCGCATGACCCACGGCTGGAACTTCATCGGGATCTCGCGCGGCACGAAGCTGCTGGCCGGCTGGTAGCCGTAGCGGCTCAGGCCCTCCAGGTGCGGCTGCTTGATGGTGGGCGAGCCGAGCTGGGTGGCCGCCTGGTAGTAGTACGGCGTGTAGTACTCCAGGCCCTGGTCGGCGTAGGAGGACCAGCCGGCGTAGGCGTCGATCGTCTCGTAGACGGTGTCGTCGCTCGCGGTCGCCGCGTCCGGGATCTGGTCGCAGACGCTCTCGCCGTAGTACTGCCAGAAGCCCCAGACGAAGTCGAGGACGACGGCCTCGTACGCCTTGTCGAGCGAGCCGACCGTGTTGAAGGTGGCGCCCTCCGTCTCGGCCCAGGCCTTGTACTTCTTCTGCAGCGCGTCACGGCGGACGAGGGCCTCGCGCTGCATGCTGTTCAGGCGGTCGCGGCACTCCTTGGTGCCGACGTTCTCGAAGAACCGGTCGTAGGCCGAGTCCTCCTTGTTGACCACGTCGTTCGGGGCGACATAGGCGACGACGCCGTCCATGTCCCTGGGGTAGAAGCGCTCGTAGTAGGTGGCGGTCATGCCGCCCTTGGAGCCGCCGGTCGAGAGCCAGTTCTGGCCGTAGATCTTCTTCAGGGCCGTGAAGATCCGGTGCTGGTCGCTGGCGGCCTGCCAGATGTCGAGCTTCGACCAGTCGGCGGGCTGCGGGCGGGACGGCGTGAAGAAGCGGTACTCCATGGAGACCTGGTTGCCGTCGACGATCCGGGTCGGCTCGGCCCGGCTCGGGGTGGTGCTCAGCCCGTAGCCGCTGGTGCGGAAGACGGTGGGGCGGCTCGTGTCCTTGTGGAGGACCGAGAGCCGCTGCTTGAACGTGCCCGCCCACGGGCGGTGGTGGTCGACCGGCTGGACGTACTCCAGGACGAAGAAGCGGTAGCCGGCGTACGGCTTCTCCTCGATCAGGCTCATCCCGGGGATCGCCAGGATGCGGTCCTTGATGTCCGTGCTCTGCGAGTCGACGACGGCCGTTCCGCCGGTCTCCGCGTCCGCGGCGGTGGCCACGCCGGTGGAGCCCACGGTGCCTATGAGCACCGAAAGCGACAGCGCCCATCTCAGCGACTTGCGCATTCACCCTCCCCTTGGTTCACAACGGTGTCGCGAACCTAGCGGGGACAACGTGTGGACCGCCAGACCCAGTTGGTCCTTACCCGTGGACTTTCCCCCACATCAGCACAGGATCCACCCGGTCGATGTGCCCCGGGCGCCCACCCGGCCGGAGGCGCGGACGCAGCGGTTGAGGGCGTGGACGGTGACGGGGCCCGTCTGCCGGTCGAACCGGCCGGACTTGACGGCGGGCCGCCCGCCGCGCGCCTGGAGCGAGACGCTCATGGACCGCCGGGGGCCGTTCCCCTTGCCGACGGTGACGGCGCAGACGTAGTGCCGGCTCCGGTAGAGCCGCAGCTCGCCGGTGGCGAAGGGCACCGTCACGGTGGGCCGCCCGCGGCAGAGGGACGCCGCCTCGGCCGTCCCGGTGCCGGGCCCCGCGCCGCCGGCACCCGGCCACGGGAGGACGAGCAGCGCGAGGGCGGTGAGGAGCGGTACGAGAAGGCGGCTGAGGGTACGGGGGCCGCGCCCCGCGGTCCTGTCCGTGGCCATGCGTTCCCCTCCCGGGCGAGACGTCGTACGGCCGTACGACGCACGAGGCACCGGAATGGTTGCCTCCGCACCCGGGGCGCGGACCGGCGGGACGCCGGATCCGGGACGAGATCACCGGGGCGCCGGGCCGCGGCCGCCCGTCCGGCCGCCGCGCCCCGGGCCCCGCCCGGTCAGACGCGTTCGCCCGCCGTGAGGTCCCGGTCCCCGTCCTCCTCGTCCGTCCCCTCGCCGATGAACGTCCGCCACAGCGTCGCGTACGTCCCGCCCCGCGCCAGCAGCTCGTCGTGGGTGCCGTCCTCCGCGACCCGGCCGTGGTCCATGACGACCACCCGGTCGGCGCGGGCCGCCGTGGTGAGGCGGTGGGCGACGACCAGGGTCGTGCGGCGCCCGGCGAGCCGCTCGGTGGCCTGGTTGACCTGGGCCTCGGTCGCCAGGTCCAGGGCCGCCGTGGCCTCGTCGAGGAGCAGCACGTCCGGGTCGACCAGCTCGGCGCGGGCCAGGGCGATCAGCTGCCGCTGGCCGGCGGAGAGGTTCCGGCCGCGCTCGGCGACCTCGTGGAGGTAGCCGCCGTCGAGCGTGGCGATCATGTCGTGGGCGCCGACCGCGCGGGCCGCCGCCTCGACCTCGGCGTCGCTCGCCTCCGGACGGCCGTACGCGATGGCGTCCCGGACCGTCCCGGCGAAGAGGTACGCCTCCTGGGGGACGACGCCGAGCCGGTGCCGGTAGGCGGTGAGGTCCAGCTCCCGCAGGTCGGTGCCGTCGGCGGTGACCCGGCCGGCCGTCGGGTCGTAGAACCGCGCGACCAGCTTGACCAGGGTGGACTTGCCCGCGCCCGTCTCGCCCACGAAGGCGACGGTCTGCCCGGCCGGGATGCGCAGGTCGATGCCGGTGAGCGCCTCCTCCTCGGAGCCGTACGCGAAGGACACGTCCTCGAAGGCGATCTCGCCGCGCAGCTTCTCGACCGGCCGCGGGGAGGCGGCGGGCGCCGTCGACGTCGGCTCGCGCAGCAGCTCCTGCATGCGGCGCAGCGAGACGGAGGCCTGCTGGTAGCCGTCGAAGACCTGGGAGAGCTGCTGCACCGGGGCGAAGAACAGGTCGATGTAGAGGAGGTAGGCGACGAGGGCGCCGGTGGTGAGGGTGCCCGCCTCGATCCGGTTCGCGCCGACGACCATGACGGCGGCGGCCGCCGCCGAGGACAGCAGGGTGACGAACGGGAAGTAGATCGAGATCAGCCACTGGCCGTGCACGCGGGCCTCGCGGTAGCCGTCGCTGCGCTCGGTGAACCGCTCGACGACCGAGCGCTCGCGGCGGAAGGCCTGGACGATCCGCAGGCCGGTGACGGACTCCTGGAGGTCGGCGTTGACGGCGCTGATCCGATCGCGCGCCAGCTCGTACGCCCGGACGCTGGAGCGGCGGAAGAAGTACGTGGCGACGGCGAGGACCGGCAGGGTCGCGAAGACGACCAGGGCGAGCTGGAGGTCGAGCACGAGCAGCGCGACCATGATCCCGAAGAAGGTCACGACGGAGACGAACGCGGTGACAAGGCCGGTCTGGAGGAAGGTGGACAGTGCGTCCACGTCCGTGGTCATCCGGGTCATGATCCGGCCGGTGAGCTCGCGCTCGTAGTAGTCGAGGCCGAGCCGCTGGAGCTGGGCGAAGATCTTCAGGCGCAGCGAGTAGAGCACCCGCTCGCCGGTGCGGCCGGTCATCCGGGTCTCGGCGGTCTGGGCGACCCACTGCACCAGCACCGTGCCGAGGGCGAGCAGGGACGCGGCCCAGACGGCGCCGAGGGCGAGCCGGTTCACGCCCTCGTCGATGCCGTGCCGGATCAGCACGGGCAGCAGCAGGCCCGCGCCCGCGTCGAGGGCGACGAGGCCCAGGCTGATGAGGAGCGGCAGGCCGAAGCCGCGCAGCAGCCTGCGCAGCCCGTAGCCGTCCTCGGGGGCGACCGCCCGCGTCTCGTCGACGTCCGGGGTGTCGGTGGCGGGCGGCAGGGCCGCGACGGCGGCGCGCAGCTCGGGCGTGGCGCCCGGCGCCGGACTGTCGTCGGTGGTCTCGTCCCGCACCCAGAGCGCCGGGGTGATGCCCCGCTCGGCGTCGAACTCGGCGTCCAGCTCGTCGCGGAGGGTGTGGTCCTCCGTCTCCTCGACCCGCGCTGGGGCGACGTGACCGGGCGAGACGGCGCCCAGCTCGTCGGGGTCGGTGAGGAGGCGGCGGTAGAGCGCGGACCGCTCCTGGAGTTCCTCGTGGGTGCCGATGTCGGAGACCCGGCCGTGCTCCAGGACGGCGATGCGGTCGGCGAGGCCGAGGGTGGAGCGGCGGTGGGCGATCAGCAGGGTGGTGCGGCCCGCCATGACCGACTTCAGGGCCTCGTGGATCTCGTGCTCGACGCGGGCGTCGACGGCCGAGGTGGCGTCGTCGAGGAGGAGGAGCCGCGGGTCGGCGAGGATCGCGCGGGCGAGGGCGAGGCGCTGGCGCTGGCCGCCGGAGAGGGTGAGGCCGTGCTCGCCGACCTTGGTGTCGTACCCCTCGGGCAGGTCGGCGATGAAGCCGTCGGCCTGGGCGGCGCGGGCCGCGGTCTCGATCTGCTCCTGGGTGGCGTCCGGCAGGCCGTACGCGATGTTGGCGCGGACCGTGTCGGAGAAGAGGAAGGAGTCCTCGGGGACCAGGCCGACGGCGGCGCGCAGCGAGTCGAGGGTGAGCTCGCGGACGTCGTGGCCGCCGACGAGGACGGCGCCGCGGTCGACGTCGTAGAAGCGGGGGAGGAGGAGCGAGACGGTCGACTTGCCGGAGCCGGAGGCGCCGACGAGCGCGACGGTCTCGCCGGGGCGGATCTCCAGGGAGAAGCCGTCGAGGACGGGACCGGCGCTGCCGCCGCCGGCTCCTTCGTACGCGAAGGTGACGTCGTCGAACTCGACGGTGGCGGGCGCGTCGGCCGGCAGTTCCTTGGTGCCGTCCTGGATGACCGGCTCGGTGTCGATGAGCTCGACGACCCGCTCGACGCCCGCGCGGGCCTGCTGGCCGACGGTGAGGACAACGGCGAGCATCCGGACCGGGCCGACGAGGGAGGCGAGGTAGGCGGAGAAGGCGACGAAGGTGCCGAGGGTGATCTGGCCCTTGTAGGCGAGCCAGCCGCCGAGCGCGAGGACGGCGACCTGGCCGAGGGCGGGGACGGCCTGGAGGGCGGGGGTGTAGCGCGCGTTGAGGCGGATGGTGCGGAGCCGGGCGGCGAAGAGCCTGCGGCCGGCCGCGCGGATCTTGCCGGTCTCCTGCGCCTCCTGGCCGAAGCCCTTCACGACGCGGACGCCGGTGACGGCGCCGTCGACGACCCCGGCGACGGCCCCGGCCTCCTGCTGCGCCGACCAGGTCGCCGGGTGGAGGCGGGTGCGGCTGCGCTGGGCGATGAACCAGAGCGCCGGGGCGACGGCGAGGGCGACGAGGGTGAGGGGAATCGACAGCCAGGCCATGACGACGAGGCTGATGAGGAAGAGCAGGAAGTTCCCGATGGTCATCGGGAGCATGAACAGGAGGCCCTGGATCAGCTGGAGGTCACTGGTGGCCCGTCCGACGACCTGCCCGGTGGACAGCTGGTCCTGCCGCCGCCCGTCGAGCCGGGTGATCGTGCCGTACATGTCGGTACGGAGGTCGTGCTGGATGTCGAGGGCGAGGCGTCCTCCGTAGTAGCGGCGGACGTAGGTGAGGGCGTAGACGACGACGGCCGCGCCGATGAGCAGCCCGGTCCAGACGGCGAGGGAGCGGGTCCTCGTCCCGATCACGTCGTCGATGATCACCTTGGTGATGAGCGGGACGAGGGCGAGCACCGCCATGCCGGCGAGCGAGGAGCCCAGCGCGAGCAGGGTGTTCGCCTTGTACCGCCACGCGTACTCCGTCAGCCTCCGGGCCCAGCCGCGCTGCCGGTCCCCCGCCTGTTTCTGCCCCACCGCCGCCACGTGGCGCCTCCCGTCCGCTCCTGGTCTACCGGAAGGCGCAACGCCGCCGACGTGCCGTTTCATCCCGCCGTAACGAAACCGGCGGAAGATCGGGCGCTGGTCCTGGGACCCGCGGGGCCCGGCGGAACCTCAGTGGTTCACAGGTGGGTCGGTTCGAACATGCGCAGGAGGGCGGGGAGGACCACCACCGACGGGCCGGGGGTGGCGAGCGCCTTCGCGAGGTCGGCCGCCAGCGTCCGGGGGGTCGTACGGGACGCGGGGACGCCGAAGGACTCGGCGAGGGCAACGAAGTCCGGGCGGGCCAGCTCCGTGCCGGTGGCCTCGCCGAACGCGTCCGTCATGTAGGTGCGCAGGATGCCGTAGCCGCCGTCGTCGACGATCAGCCAGGTCACGTCGAGGTCGTACTGCCTCGCCGTGGCCAGCTCCGCGATCGAGTACATGGCGCCGCCGTCGCCGGAGACCGCGAGCACCGGGTGGCCCGGGTCGGCGGCGGCCGCGCCGAGGGCGGCGGGGAAGGCGTAGCCGAGGCCGCCGGCGCCCTGGGCGGAGTGCATGGTGTTGGGGTGCCGGGCGTCGAAGGCGGACCAGGCCCAGTAGGCCAGGATCGTCATGTCCCAGAAGCTCGGCGACCGGTCGGGGAGCGCCTCCCGCACCGCGGCGACGACCCGCTGTTCCAGGCCGAGGTCCTGGGCGGCGAGCCGGTCGCGGACCTGGGTGAGGACCGCGCGGACCCGCTCCGGCGCGGTGGCGTCGGGGCGCTCGGGGACGGTCTCCAGGAGGGCTTGGAGGGCGATGCGGGCGTCGGCGTGGATGCCGAGCGCCGGGTGGTTGGCCTCCAGCTTGCCCGCGTCGGCCTCGATCTGGATGACCCGGCCGCGGGGCGCGAAGGTGTGGTAGTTCGAGGACAGCTCGCCGAGGCCGGAGCCGACGACGAGGAGGACGTCGGCGTCCTCCAGGAAGGCGGTGGTGTGCCGGTCCTCCATCCAGGACTGGAGGGAGAGCGGGTGCTCCCAGGGGAAGGCGCCCTTGCCGCCGAAGGTGGTGACGACGGGGGCGTTGACGCGCTCGGCGAGGGCGCGGAGCTTCCCGGAGGCGTCGGAGCGGACGACTCCGCCGCCCGCGACGATCGCGGGCCGGGCGGCCTTCGCGAGGAGGTCGGCGGCGACGGCGGTCAGCTCGGGCCGCGGGACGACGTCCTCGGGGGTGGCGTCCAGCGCCGTCACGACGGGCAGGTGGGTCGCGGCGAGGAGGACGTCCTGCGGGATCTCGACCCAGACGGGCCCGTGCGGGGCGGTGAGGGCGGACTCCCAGGCGGCGGCGATCGCGGACGGGATCTGGGACTGCGTACGGACGGTGTGGACAGACTTCACCAAGTCCCGGAAGGAGGCCTGCTGGTCGCGCAGCTCGTGCAGGTAGCCGTGGCGGCCGCCGCCGAGCCCGGCGACGGGGATCTGGCTGGCGATCGCGAGGACGGGCGCGGAGGCGGCGGCGGCCTCCTGGAGCGCGGCGAGCGACATGAGGGCGCCGGGTCCTGTGGAGAGCAGCAGCGGGGCGGCCTCGCCGGTGATCCGGCCGTACGCGTCGGCGGCGAAGCCCGCGTTGTTCTCGACGCGCAGGCCGACGTACCGGAGGGAGGAGCGGCGCAGGGCGTCGAACATGCCGAGGGCGTGCTGCCCGGGGAGGCCGAAGACGGTGGTGGCGCCGAGGCCGGCGAGGGTCTCGACGACGAGGTCGCCGCCGTGACGCCCGGCGGGCGGGTGGAGCGCGGCCTCCGTCTGGGCGGCGGTGGGGCGCAGGACCAGGTCGTGGTCGTGGGTCATGGGGTCCCTCGGGGCTGGCGTGGTCGGTCGGGCGGGCCGGGACGGCCGCGCCCGGCGCTCACCAGTGTCGCGCGGGGAGGGGCGTGCCCCGCCCCGCGCGTCCTTCGGGCACCGCCGGCTACTGCGCCGTGCGGCTCGCCGCGATCTGGCGGGACATGATCGTGGTCAGCTCGTACGCGGTGTGCGAGGCGGCGACGGCGGTGATCTCGGCGTGGTCGTAGGCCGGGGCGACCTCGACGACGTCGGCGCCGACGAGGTTGCAGGAGGCGAGGCCGCGCAGGATCTCCAGGAGCTCGCGGGAGGTCATGCCGCCCGCCTCCGGGGTGCCGGTGCCGGGGGCGTGGGCCGGGTCGAGGCAGTCGATGTCGATGGAGATGTACAGCGGGCGGTCGCCGATGCGCTGGCGGAGCTGGTCGGCGACCTCGTCGGCGCCGCGGCGGTAGACGTCCGCCGAGGTGACGATGCCGAAGCCCATCTTCTCGTCGTCGGTGAGGTCCTGCTTGCCGTAGAGCGGGCCGCGGATGCCGACGTGCGACAGGGCGGAGGTGTCGAGGATGCCCTCCTCGACAGCCCGGCGGAACGGGGTGCCGTGGGTGTACTCGGCGCCGAAGTAGGTGTCCCAGGTGTCGAGGTGGGCGTCGAAGTGGAGCAGGGCGACGGGGCCGTGCTTCTTCGCGACCGACCGCAGCAGCGGCAGGGCGACGGTGTGGTCGCCGCCGAGGGTCATCATGCGGGCGCCGGTGGCGAGGAGGTCGTCGGCGGCGGCCTCGATGGTCTCGACGGCCTCGTTGATGTTGAACGGGTTGGCGGCGATGTCACCGGCGTCCGCGACCTGGGCGAGGGCGAACGGGGAGGCGTCCTGCGCCGGGTTGTAGGGGCGCAGGAGGCGGGAGGCCTCGCGGATGGCGTTGCCGCCGAAGCGGGCGCCGGGGCGGTAGGAGACGCCGCTGTCGAAGGGGATGCCGACCACGGCGACGTCGGCGGTGCCGACCTCGTCGAGCCGCGGCAGCCGGGCGAACGTCGCGGGACCGGCGTACCGCGGGATGCGGGACGAGTCGATCGGGCCGCGCGGGGTGCTCTGGTCGCTGCTGCTCATGGTCGGTCCTCCGGGGAAGGCGAGGGGGATGGTTCTCCGGCACGACGGTAGGCGCCGGGAAGACGGCGCAGAAGTGTGCGTTTCCTCCACTGTACGAGCCGTTGGTGTACGAAGGGTCCATGACGACGAGCCCCGCGCACCCCGCTGCCACTCCCCCGGCCCCGCCGGTGCCGCTCGCCGCGCTGCTCGCCCGCCGGGACCTGGGCCTGCGGCTGCTCGCCGGACCCGGGGACGCCTCGCTCCACTGGGTGCACACCTCGGAGATGGCCGACCCGTACCCGTACCTGCTCGGCGGTGAGCTGCTCCTGACCGCGGGCGTGCAGCTGTCGGACCCGGCGCGGTACGTGACGCGGGTGGTGGAGGCGGGCGCCGCGGCGCTCGGGTTCGGGGTCGCGCCCGTGTACGACACGGTGCCGTCGGCGCTCGTCGAGGCGTGCGCCCGGCACGGCCTGCCGCTGATCGAGGTGCCGCCGGAGACGCCGTTCACCGCGGTGGCGCGGGCGCTGTGGCGGCTGATGGCCGAGGCCCGGCTGCAGGAGCTGCGCCGGGTGACGGAGGCGCAGCAGTCCCTGGCGACGGCGGCGGCCCGGCCGGCCCCGGTCCCGGCGGTGCTGGGCGCGCTGGCGTCCCGGCTGGGCGGCCGGGCGGTGCTGTTCGGCTCGGACGGCACGGAGTCGGCGGCGGCCGGGCGGGAGGTCCCGGCGGAGACGGCGCGGGCGCTGCGGGAGCTGGCGGGGGTCGTGGGGCCGCGCCCCGGTGGTCCGGCCTCGGCGAGCGGTGAGGACGGGGGCCTGCGCCTGGCGGCGTACGCCCTCGGGGGCGGAGACGGGCTGACCCTGGGGGTGGCGACGGACCGGCGGAACCCCGGCGACCACACGATCGCGGGCGTCGCGGTGGTCCTGCTCTCCCTCCTGACGGCCCCGCACCGGGGTGCGGACGCGGCGGCGCGGGAGGGGGCCCTGGTGCGGCTGCTCCTGGGCGCCTCCCCTGCGGAGACGGCCGCCGCGCTCTCCCCGGGCCCGTGGACGGTGGTGCACGCGCGGGGCGGCGACGGCACCCCGTTCGCGGCGGCCGGCCTGGCGGCGGCGCTGGGCACGGACCTGGTGGAGGCGGGCCCCACCGTACGGCTCCTGCTGCCGCCGGGCGCGGCGGCGAGCGTCCAGCCGGGCTGGACCCTCGGGGTGAGCGCGGCCGCCGCCCCCGGCGCCGCCGCCCCCGACGCCCTCCTGGCGGCGGACGCCCAGGCCGCGCGGGCGCTGCGCCGCGCGGAGGCGACCCGGAGCCCTCTGGTGCGGCACCGGGCGGACGGCCTCGCCGGTCTGGTGGATCCCGACGAGGCCGCCGCCCACGCGCGCGTGCTGCTCGCTCCCCTCAGCGAGCCGCAGGCGGAGACGCTGCGCACCTGGCTGTCCCTGCACGGCAGCTGGGACCGCACGGCCGCCGCGCTCGGCGTCCACCGCAACACGGTCCGGCAGCGGATCGCCCGCTGCGCGGTGCTCCTCGACCGCGACCTGGACGACGCGGACGCGCGGATGGAGCTGTGGTTCGCCCTCAGGTGAGGACGGGGCGGGTCAGTACAGCTTGTTCACGGCCGTCTTCGTCGTGGTGCGGAAGGCGGTCAGCGGGGCGTCCGCGAGGTCGCCCATCTGGCCCCAGCGGACGAAGGTGACGGTGCGGCCGTCGCGGCCGACGGAGAAGAGGTGGACGTCGGAGTTGCCGATCTGCGGGTCGGCGGTGTCGAGGCTGTAGACCCAGGCGCCCTCCTCCACGGCGAGCTTGCCGTGGTACGCGCCGACTGCCTCCAGGCCCGGGTTCTGCTGCTCCAGCTGGGAGGCGCAGCCGGCGAGGGACGTGCGGAGGGTGTTGACCAGCTTCACGGCGTCGGCCTCGGTGCGGGCGACGTTGGTGATCTGGACGCCGTTGGTGTCGAGCTCGGTGCTGAACTCGCGGTAGCGGGAGTTCTGCGCCGGGATCTTGTACGTGGCGCAGAGGGCGCCGCCGTTCTCCGGGACGCCGGCGAAGACCTGGGTGGCGGTCCACGGCGTGGACGACGGCGGCATCTGGGAGGCGGCGAGGAAGGCGGGCTGGGCGGCGGCCTGCGCCGGGGCCGTGGCGAGGGCCGCGAGGCCCAGGGCGGCAGCGGCGGCGGTGGCGAGTGCGGTGCGGAACGAGCGCATGGTGGTGGATCCCCCGTCGGGTGGTTCGGTCAGTGCTCCACCAGCCTCGGGCCCGGCGCCCGCCGCCCGCAACGGTGACGCGCCCCTCGCCCGTCCCGGAACCATTCCACCCCCGCTGACGTGCAAGGACGTGAGGGCTGGGACGCAGGGGCGAGGGGGATGGAATGCCGAAGGACGCCGCCGTCGAGGAGTTCGCGGGGCTGGTGCGCGCGCTGAAGGCGCGGGACGGGCGGAGTTTCGAGGCGCTGGGGCGGCGCCTGAGCGTCAGCGCGTCCACGCTGCACCGCTACTGCTCGGGCGCGACCGTCCCGGAGGAGTTCGCCGTGGTCGACCGGCTGGCCCTGCTGTGCGGGGCCGGGGAGGAGGAGCGGCGCGTCCTGGAGGCCGCGTGGACCCGCGCGGACCGCACCCGTCGCCCTCCGGTCCCGAAGCCCGCCGCTGTCCCGCGGCCGGCGCCCCAGCCGGAGCAGGAGTCCAAGCCGGAGCAGGAGTCGAAGCCGGAGCCCGCCGCGGCGCCGAAGCCGGAGCCCGCGCCCGGCCCCGGGCCCGACGCCGGGCCGGGCGCCGAGTCGGGCGCCGAGACCGAGCTGGAGCCCGTGCGCACGCGCGTGCCGGGCCTCCCGTCCGCGCGACGGCGCCGCCGGTGGGCGTGGCCGGTCCTGGTCGGCGGGGCGCTGGCGGTCGTGGGGGCGATGACCCTCGGAGCCGTACTCCTGCCCGGAAAGGCGCGGGAGCGGGCGGTGGAGGTGCCGCCCGCGCCGCTGACGTGGACGGCCGCGTCGCACCTCTGGCAGGACGGGTGCGGGCACACCTACCTCGCGGAGCGGACGCCGCCGCCCCCGCCGGAGTCGGCCGAGGCGCAGCGCTGGGCGGCCGCGCAGGGGGCGGTGCACGGCGGGGAGACGCAGGTGCGGGTGTCGGTGCAGGGGAAGGGCGCCGCGGCGGTGGTGCTCCAGGCGCTGCACGTGCGCGTGGTCCAGCGGGACGCGCCGCTGCCGTGGACGGCGTACCGGACGGACGGGGGGTGCGGCGGGGCGGTGACGCCGCGCCGCTTCGAGGTGGACCTCGACCGGCCGCGGCCGGTCGCGCGGGCGCTGGACGGGTACGACGCCTCCGGTGCGGAGGGCCGGACGCTGCCCGCGGTCTCCTTCCCGTACGCGGTCAGCCTCACCGAGCCGGAGGAGCTGCTGGTGACGGCGGCGACGGCGGGGTGCGACTGCCGCTGGTACCTGGAGCTGGAGTGGAGCTCGGAGGGGCGCCGGGGCACGGTCCGGATCGGGGACGAGGACGGGAAGCCCTTCCGGACGAGCGGGGTGAAGGGGCGGCCCGTGTACGGGTACGACCCGGTGAAGCGTGCCTGGATCACAGGGGAGGAGTCTGGACAGGGTGGGTGACTGCTGGGTAACTTCGGAGACGACACGCTGAGCAAGCGCTTAGGCAAGTGGGCCCGCACACCGGAGGAGTCGTACCGTGCGCCGTACCGTATTCAACGAGGACCACGAGGCGTTCCGGGAGACCATCCGCGCCTTCATCGAGGCCGAGGTCGTTCCCGTCTACGACGAGTGGTTCGCGGCCGGGCAGGCGCCGCGGGACTTCTACCACAAGCTCGGTGAGCTGGGGATCTTCGGCATCAACGTGCCCGAGGAGTTCGGCGGGGCCGGGCTCGACACCCACAAGTTCGAGGCCGTCCTCTACGAGGAGACCGCCCGCGCCGGCGTCCAGTTCGGCGGCTCCGGCGTGCACGTGCTGCTCGCGCTGCCGTACATCAAGATGCTGGCCTCCGCGGACCAGAAGAAGCGCTACCTGCCGAAGTTCGTCACCGGCGAGGAGATGTGGGCCCTCGCGATGACCGAGCCGGGCACCGGCTCCGACGTCGCGGGCATGAAGACCACCGCCAAGCTCTCCGAGGACGGCACTCACTACGTCCTCAACGGCGCCAAGACCTTCATCACCGGTGGCGTCCACGCCGACCGCGTCATCGTCTGCGCCCGGACCTCCGCCCCGAGCGCCGAGGACCGCCGCTTCGGCATCTCCCTCTTCGCCGTCGACACCACGTCCGAGGGCTACTCCATCGGCCGCAAGCTGGACAAGCTGGGCCTGCGCACCTCCGACACCGCCGAGCTGGCGTTCGTCGACGTGAAGGTGCCCGTCGAGGACCTGCTCGGCGAGGAGGGCAAGGGCTTCTCCTACCTCGGCCACAACCTCGCCTCCGAGCGCTGGGGCATCGCCTTCGGCGCGTACGCGCAGGCCAAGGCCGCGGTCCGGTTCGCGCAGCAGTACGTGACCGACCGCACCGTCTTCGGCAAGCCGGTCGCCCACTTCCAGAACACCAAGTTCGAGCTGGCCGCCTGCCAGGCCGAGGTGGACGCGGCCGAGGCCGTCGCCGACCGCGCCCTGGAGGCCCTGGACGCGGGCGAGCTGACCCCGGCCGAGGCCGCGAGCGCCAAGCTGTTCTGCACCGAGGTCGCCCACCGCGTGATCGACCGCTGCCTCCAGCTGCACGGCGGCTACGGCTACATGAACGAGTACCCGATCGCCCGTCTGTACGCCGACAACCGCGTCAACCGCATCTACGGCGGCACCAGCGAGATCATGAAGTCGATCATCGCCAAGTCGATGGGCCTGTAAGTGCCCGAAGCGCTCGACGACCTGCTCGATCTGCTCGACCTGGAGCGGATCGAGCGGGACATCTTCCGCGGCCGGTCCCGCTCCGCCGTCGTCCCCCGCGTCTTCGGCGGCCAGGTGGCCGCCCAGGCGCTGGTCGCGGCGGGGCGGACCGTCCCCGGGGACCGTCTCGCCCACTCCCTGCACGCGTACTTCCTGCGCGCCGGAGACCCGGGCGCGCCGATCGTCTACAACGTCGACCGCATCCGCGACGGCCGCTCCTTCACCACCCGCCGGGTCGTCGCCGTCCAGCACGGGCAGCCGGTCTTCCACCTCTCCGCCTCCTTCCAGGCGTACGAGGAAGGGCTCGACCACCAGGCGGACATGCCGGCCGCGCCGGACCCGGAGACGCTGCCGACCGCCGAGGAGACGCTGCCGCGGCACCTGCCCGAGCACGTGGCCCGGCGGCTGATCGAGGCGCGGGCCGCGGTCGACCTGCGGTACGTCGAGACCCCGCCGTGGGGCACCGTCGGGGAGCCGCGCGAGCCGCGCTCGCAGGTGTGGTTCCGCACGCGCGGCAAGCTCGCCGACGCCCCGCTGCTCCACGTCGTGCTCGCCACCTACGTCTCCGACATGACGCTCCTCGACTCCGTGCTGCTCGCCCACGGGCGCGGCGGCTGGGCCGTCGGGGACGTCGTCGGGGCCTCCCTGGACCACGCCATGTGGTTCCACCGGCCCTTCCGCGCCGACGAGTGGCTCCTGTACGACCAGGAGTCGCCCTCCTCGTCGGCGGGGCGCGGACTCGGCCAGGCCCGGATCTGGACCCGGGACGGGAAGCTCGCGATCTCCGTCATCCAGGAGGGTGTCGTTCGCGTCCCGCGTTGACGACCGGACATACCGTCCCGTCATGGCGAGCAACGGACAGAACGGTGAGAGCACCTTCACCGTGATCGTGGCGGCGGCGGCGAACCTCGGGATCGCCGCCGCCAAGGCCGTCGCGGGCGTCGTCAGCGGGTCGAGCGCGATGCTCTCGGAGGCCGCCCACTCGGTGGCCGACACCGTCACCGAGGTCATGCTGCTCACCGCGCTCAAGCGGAGCGAGAAGCCCGCCGACGAGGACCACCCGGTCGGGTACGCGGGCGAGCGGTACGTGTGGGCGATGCTCGCCGCCGTCGCCACCTTCGTCGGCGGCGCCGTCTTCTCCGTCTACGACGGCGTCCACACCCTCACCCACGGCGAGGAGCTCGGCGACCCGCTCCTCTCGTACGTCGTGCTCGGCGTCGCCTTCGTCCTGGAGGGCTTCTCCCTGCGCACCGGCGTCCGGCAGGTCAGGGCGGAGGCCGAGCGGAGGCGGGCCTCCTTCGCCGCGTACCTGCGACTCACCCCCGACACCACCGTCAAGGCGGTCGTCCTGGAGGACTCCGCCGCTCTCGTCGGCCTGCTGCTCGCCGCCGGCGGCCTGCTCGGCGGGCAGCTCACCGGCTCCGGCGTCTGGGACGGCGTCGCCTCGATCCTGATCGGCACGCTCCTCGTGTACGTCGCCTGGGTGCTCGGCCGCTCCAACGCCGAGCTGCTCGTCGGGCGGCCGGTGCCCCGGCCGGTGCGGGACGGCATCCGCGAGGAGATCCTCTCCGTCCCGCACGTCGTCGGCGTCCTCGACCTGGTCACCCTCATCCAGGGCCCCGGCGAGGTCCTCGTCGCCGCGAAGGTCGACTTCCGGGACGTGGCCTCGGCGGCGCAGGTCGAGTGGGCCTGCGAGGACGCCGAACAGCAGCTGCGCGAGCGCTTCCCCGCGATCCGCCGTGTCTACCTCGATCCGACCCCCGGGGTCGCCCCGCGGCCGTGAGGTCAGACCAGGAGGCCCGCGGCGTGCAGCACGTACGCCGTCAGCGGCTCGTAGTAACGGGGGTCGACCACGTGGTCGTCGAGCGGGACCGTGACCCGCATCGTGCCCTCGGCCTCCGCGAGGAACAGCGCCGGGTCGTTGCAGTCCGCGTAGCCGACGGAGTCCAGGCCCCGCTGCGCCGCCCGGCCCGCCCAGCCGTGGTCGGCGACCACCAGGTCGGGGGCGGGCTCGCCGAGCCGCTCCAGGCCGTCCAGGATCGCGTTCATCGGCTCCGGGGAGTGGGTGTGCCAGAGGCTGGCACCCCGCTCGAAGACGGCGACGTCGGCGAACTGCACGACGTACCCCTCGTCGGCGACGAGACCGCCCGGGATGCGGACGACGTCGCAGCCCTGGGCGCGCAGCGCGGCGGCGACCCGGCTGTGCGCGTCGATGAGCGAGCCGGGGTGGCCGGTCGCGAAGAGCACCCTCTCGCGGGCGGCAGCGGCCTGCTTCAGCCGCTCCGCCATGCGGTCGAGCGCGTCCACCGTCAGCTCGGGGTCGATGGTGTCCTGGCCGGTCCGGTGCGCCGGGTCGTCGACGACGCCGCAGCGCTCCGCCATCACCGCGAGCACGTCCTGCTCGTCGGTCCACCGGTCCCCGAGCTCCAGGCCGAGCCAGTAGTGGCGGTCGCCGTTGGCGAGGCGGCGGTAGTGGGCGAGGTTGTTGTCGCGGGGGGTGGCGACGTCGCCCGCGATGCGGGTGCGGACGAGGTGCTCGACGAGGGCTTCGCGGCTGAGTATCGGCATGACCGTCATTCTGCCGCCCCCGCCCCTCCCCCGGGCCCGTACCCGGCCGCCGGGCGGGCGGACGGGGGCCTCCCGGTCAGCCGGAGAGGGCGGCGAAGGCGCCGTGGGCGAGGTTGCGCAGGAGCCGTTCGAGGTCGGCGCGGGCCAGGGCCGCCAGGTGCGGGGTGGAGTTCAGGAGGCCGAACACGGCGTGGACCGCCGTCCGGGCCTCGTCCTCGGACGGGGCCGGGTACAGCTCCCGTACGACCTCCACCCACAGCTCGACGTACCGCCGCTGGAGCTGCCGCACGCGCTTGCGGTCCTCCTCCCGCAGCCGGTCCAGCTCCCGGTCGTGGAGGGTGATGAGCGGCCGGTCGTCCAGCGCGAAGTCGATGTGGCCGTCGATGAGGGAGGCGAGGACGGCCTCGGCGTCGCCGTGGGACGCCGACGCCCGCAGCCGCCCGCCGTCGAGGAGCCGCTCGCTGATGCCGATGAGCAGCTCGGCGAGCATCGCGTCCTTGCCGGGGAAGTGCCGGTAGAGGCCGGGGCCGCTGATGCCGACGGCGGCGCCTATCTCGTCGACGCCGACGCCGTGGAACCCGCGCTCGGCGAAGAGGCGCGCGGCCTCCTTGAGGATCTGCTCGCGCCGGGTCGGCGCGTCCGTCCGGGTCGGGCTCGTGGTCATGGATTCGATTCTAGACAACCCGGTTAGCGGTCGTTAACCTGAACGCCGTACGTTAACGCTCATTAACCGAGCAAGGGAGCTCGATCGATGCAGCAGGCACCTGTGCTGACGAGCGCGGCGGATCCCGCGTCGGAGGCCTGGCAGGCCAACGAGGCGGCCCATCTGGAGCTGGCCGGGACCCTGCGCGCCAAGCTCGCCGCGGCGGCGCTCGGCGGCGGCGAGAAGTCGCGCGCCCGCCACACCGCGCGGGGGAAGCTGCTGCCGCGCGACCGGGTGGACACCCTCCTCGACCCGGGTTCGCCCTTCCTGGAGCTGGCCCCCCTCGCGGCCAACGGCATGTACGACGACCAGGCCCCGGCGGCGGGCGTCATCGCGGGCATCGGCCGGGTCTCCGGCCGGGAGTGCGTGATCGTCGCCAACGACGCGACCGTCAAGGGCGGCACGTACTACCCGATGACCGTCAAGAAGCACCTCCGGGCCCAGGAGGTGGCGCTGGAGAATCGTCTCCCCTGCCTCTACCTGGTGGACTCCGGCGGCGCCTTCCTGCCGATGCAGGACGAGGTCTTCCCGGACCGCGAGCACTTCGGCCGGATCTTCTACAACCAGGCCCGGATGTCCGGCGCCGGCATCCCGCAGATCGCGGCCGTCCTCGGCTCCTGCACCGCCGGCGGCGCGTACGTCCCCGCGATGAGCGACGAGGCCGTGATCGTACGGAACCAGGGGACGATCTTCCTGGGCGGTCCGCCGCTCGTGAAGGCGGCGACCGGCGAGGTGGTCACCGCCGAGGAGCTGGGCGGCGGCGAGGTCCACTCCCGCACCTCCGGCGTCACCGACCACCTCGCGGAGGACGACGCCCACGCGCTGCGCATCGTCCGGAACATCGTGGCGACCCTGCCCGAGCGCGGCCCGCTGCCCTGGTCGGTCGAGCCGGCCGAGGAGCCGAAGGTCGACCCGGCGGGGCTGTACGGCGCGGTGCCGGTCGACTCCCGCACCCCGTACGACGTGCGCGAGGTCATCGCCCGCGTGGTGGACGGCTCCCGCTTCCAGGAGTTCAAGGCCGAGTACGGGCAGACGCTGGTCACCGGCTTCGCCCGGATCCACGGCCACCCGGTCGGGATCGTCGCCAACAACGGCATCCTGTTCGCCGAGTCGGCGCAGAAGGGCGCGCACTTCATCGAGCTGTGCGACCAGCGCGGCATCCCGCTGGTGTTCCTCCAGAACATCACCGGCTTCATGGTCGGCAAGGCGTACGAGCACGGCGGCATCGCCAAGCACGGCGCCAAGATGGTGACGGCGGTGGCCACCACCCGCGTCCCCAAGCTGACGGTGGTCGTCGGCGGTTCGTACGGCGCGGGCAACTACTCCATGTGCGGCCGGGCGTACTCCCCCCGCTTCCTGTGGATGTGGCCCAACGCCAAGATCTCGGTCATGGGCGGCGAGCAGGCCGCCTCCGTCCTCGCCACCGTCAAGCGCGACCAGCTCGGCGACGCGTGGAGCGCGGAGGAGGAAGAGGCCTTCAAGGCGCCGATCCGCGAGCAGTACGACAGCCAGGGCAACGCCTACTACGCGACCGCCCGGCTCTGGGACGACGGCGTCATCGACCCGCTGGAGACCCGGCAGGTCCTCGGCCTCGCCCTGACCGCCTGTGCCAACGCGCCCCTGGGTGACCCCCAGTTCGGCGTCTTCCGGATGTGAGGACCCAGAGGATGCAGCACATGTTCGACACCGTCCTGGTGGCCAACCGGGGCGAGATCGCCGTCCGCGTCATCCGCACCCTGCGGGCGCTCGGCGTCCGCTCGGTGGCCGTGTACAGCGACGCCGACGCCGACGCCCGGCACGTACGGGAGGCGGACACGGCGGTACGGATCGGTCCGCCGCCGGCCACCGAGTCCTACCTCTCCGTCCCCGCCCTGCTCGACGCCGCCCGCCGCACCGGCGCGCAGGCCGTCCACCCCGGCTACGGCTTCCTCGCGGAGAACGCCGGGTTCGCGCAGGCCTGCGCCGACGCGGGCCTCGTCTTCATCGGCCCGTCCGCCGAGGCGATCGCCCTCATGGGCGACAAGATCCGCGCCAAGGAGACCGTGAAGGCCGCGGGCGTCCCCGTGGTCCCCGGCGCCGCCGACCCCGAACTCGCGGACGCGGCCCGCGCGCTGGGCGCTCCCGTGCTGCTCAAGCCGAGCGCGGGCGGCGGCGGCAAGGGCATGCGGCTGGTGCGGGACCTCGCCGTCCTGGACGAGGAGATCGCGGCGGCGCGGCGCGAGGCGCGGGCCTCGTTCGGCGACGACACGCTGCTCGTGGAGCGGTGGATCGACCGGCCCCGGCACATCGAGATCCAGGTCCTCGCCGACGCCCACGGGAACGTGGTGCACCTCGGCGAGCGCGAGTGCTCGCTCCAGCGCCGCCACCAGAAGATCATCGAGGAGGCCCCGAGCGTCCTCCTCGACGCGGAGACCCGCGCGGCGATGGGCGCGGCGGCGGTGGAGGCGGCCCGGTCCTGCGGCTATGTGGGCGCGGGCACGGTCGAGTTCATCGTGCCGGGCGGCGACCCGTCCCAGTACTACTTCATGGAGATGAACACCCGCCTCCAGGTCGAGCACCCGGTGACCGAGCTGATCACCGGCCTCGACCTGGTGGAGTGGCAGCTGCGGGTGGCGGCGGGCGAGCCGCTCGACTTCGCGCAGGACGAGGTGCGGCTCGACGGCTGGGCGATCGAGGCCCGGATCTGCGCGGAGGACCCCTCGCGCGGCTTCCTGCCGTCCGGCGGCACGGTCCTCGCGCTGGACGAGCCGCAGGGGAACGGCGTCCGCACGGACTCGGGCCTGACGGAGGGCGCGGAGGTCTCGTCCCTCTACGACCCGATGCTGTCGAAGGTCATCGTCCACGCCAAGGACCGCCCCACGGCCCTGCGCAGGCTGCGCGCCGCGCTCGCGGAGACGGTGACGCTCGGCGTCCCCACCAACGCGGGCTTCCTGCGCCGCCTGCTCGCCCACCCCGACGTCGTCTCCGGCGACCTGGACACCGGCCTGGTGGAGCGTGACGCGGAGTCGCTGATCCCGCGGGGCGTGCCGGACGAGGTGTACGCGGCGGCCGCGGCGGTACGGCACGCGGAGCTGGCCCCGGTGGAGCGGGACGGCTGGACGGACCCGTTCTCGGTGCCGAGCGGCTGGCGCCTCGGCGGTGCCCCGCGCCCGCTCGCCTTCCCGTTCCGCGTGCCGGGCCTCGACCCCGTCACTCACGGGGTGCCCGCGGGCGCGCGGGTGACGGACCGGACGGTGACCGTCACCGTCGACGGCGTCACCCACCACTTCCGGCGCGCCGGGGCCTGGCTGGGCCGGGACGGCGACGCCTGGCACGTGCAGGACCACGACCCCGTGGCCGCGGCCCTGTCCGGTGCCCGGCACGGCGGGGCCGACACGCTCGCCGCGCCGATGCCCGGCACCGTCACCGTCGTGAAGGTGGCCGTCGGGGACGAGGTGGAGGCCGGGCAGAGCCTGCTCGTCGTGGAGGCGATGAAGATGGAGCACGTCATCTCCGCCCCGCACGCCGGCACCGTCACCGAACTGGACGTCACGCCCGGCACGGCCGTCGCCATGGACCAGGTCCTGGCGGTCGTGGCGCCCCGCGACGAGGAGGGAACGGCATGAGCGGCGGTCTGCCGATGACCGTGGCCGACCCGGCGCTCCCGGCGCGGGTCCGGATCCACGAGGTGGGGCCCCGGGACGGGCTGCAGAACGAGAAGACGGCCGTCCCGACCGAGGTGAAGGCGGAGTTCGTCCGGCGGCTCGCCGCCGCCGGGCTCGGGACCGTCGAGGCGACCAGCTTCGTCCACCCGAAGTGGGTCCCCCAGCTCGCCGACGCCGAGGCGCTGTTCCCGCAGGTCCGGGACCTGCCCGTCCGGCTGCCGGTGCTGGTGCCGAACGAGCGGGGGCTCGACCGGGCCCTCGATCTGGGGGCCCGTGAGGTCGCCGTCTTCGCCTCCGCCACCGAGTCCTTCGCCCGGGCGAACCTCAACCGGACGGTCGACGAGGCGCTCGCCATGTTCCGGCCGGTCGTCACCCGGGCCATAGAGGCGGGGCTGCGGGTCCGCGGCTACCTGTCGATGTGCTTCGGCGACCCCTGGGAGGGCGCCGTCCCGATCGAGCAGGTCGTCCGGGTCACGAAGGCGCTCGCCGACATGGGCTGCGACGAGCTGAGCCTCGGCGACACCATCGGCGTCGCCACCCCGGGCCACGTGGGGGCGCTGCTGACCGCGCTGAACGCGGCCGGGGTGCCCACCTCCCGTATCGCCGTGCACTTCCACGACACCTACGGGCAGGCCCTGTCCAACACCCTGGCCGCGCTGCGGCACGGGGTGACCACGGTCGACGCCTCCGCGGGCGGCCTCGGCGGCTGCCCGTACGCGAAGAGCGCGACCGGCAACCTCGCCACCGAGGACCTCGTGTGGATGCTCGACGGCCTCGGCATCGAGACCGGGGTCGACCTGGCCGCCCTCACCGCCACGAGCGGGTGGATGGCCGACCAACTGGGCCGCCCGAGCCCGTCCCGTACCGTCCGCGCGCTCTCCCACAAGGAGTCCTGACCATGTCCCTCGACCACCGGCTCTCCGAAGAGCACGAGGAACTGCGCCGCACCGTCGAGCAGTTCGCCCACGACGTCGTGGCGCCGAAGATCGGCGACTACTACGAGCGGCACGAGTTCCCGTACGAGATCGTCGCCGAGATGGGCCGCATGGGCCTGTTCGGCCTGCCGTTCCCCGAGGAGTACGGCGGCATGGGCGGCGACTACCTGGCGCTCGGCATCGCCCTGGAGGAACTGGCGCGGGTGGACTCCTCCGTGGCCATCACCCTGGAGGCGGGCGTCTCGCTGGGCGCCATGCCGGTCTACCGCTTCGGCACCGAGGAGCAGAAGCGGGAGTGGCTGCCGAAGCTGTGCGCGGGCGAGGTGCTCGGCGCGTTCGGCCTGACCGAGCCCGGCGCGGGCAGCGACGCGGGCGGCACCCGCACGACCGCCGTCCGGGACGGCGACCACTGGGTCATCAACGGCTCGAAGTGCTTCATCACCAACTCCGGTACGGACATCACGGGTCTGGTGACGGTCACGGCGGTCACCGGACGCAAGCCGGACGGCCGCCCCCTGATCTCCTCGATCATCGTCCCCTCGGGCACCCCCGGCTTCACGGTCGCCGCCCCGTACTCGAAGGTCGGCTGGAACGCCTCGGACACCCGGGAGCTCTCCTTCGACGACGTCCGCGTCCCGGTGGAGAACCTCCTCGGCGAGGAGGGCCGCGGCTACGCCCAGTTCCTGCGGATCCTGGACGAGGGCCGGGTGGCGATCGCCGCGCTGGCGACGGGCCTCGCCCAGGGCTGTGTCGACGAGTCGGTGACGTACGCGAAGGAACGTCACGCCTTCGGCCGTCCGATCGCCGAGAACCAGGCCATCCAGTTCAAGATCGCCGACATGGAGATGCGGGCCCACATGGCCCGCATCGGCTGGCGGGACGCGGCCTCGCGCCTCGTCATGGGCGAGCCGTTCAAGAAGGAGGCGGCGCTCGCGAAGCTCTATTCCTCCACGGTGGCGGTGGACAACGCCCGCGAGGCGACCCAGATCCACGGCGGCTACGGCTTCATGAACGAGTACCCGGTGGCCCGGATGTGGCGCGACTCCAAGATCCTGGAGATCGGCGAGGGCACGAGCGAGGTCCAGCGCATGCTGATCGCCCGGGAACTGGGGCTTCCGGCCTGACGCGTGAGTCGGTGCCGCGGGTCTTCCGTGTGCCCGTCGCCCACCCCTCGGTGGGCGACGGGCACGCGTGCCTGACGGCGCCCCCACGGAGGGTCGGGGGATCACCCCAGGCGCCGGTCCTTCAGCGCTCCGACGAACGACGTCCACGCCTGCGCCCCGAAGGCCACGTGCGGCCCGGCGGGCGCCTTGCTGTCGCGTACGGGCACAGCTCCCCGGAGGTCGTCCGAGACCTCGACGCACTGCCCGTCCCCACTGCTGTGGCTGCTGCTCCGCCACGCGAGCGTCGCCGGATCGTACGGCCTTTCCAGCATTCCCTTTCACCCTCTCTCTTCCGCGAGCCTCGCCAGCAGGTCGGCGCTGCCGGTCGGCCCCAGAGCCACCGCTTGCAGGTGCTCGAACATCGATGTGTAGCGCCGGATCTCCGTTTCCGACTCCAGGAACAGATCGCCGGCGGGCGTGTCCAGGTAGACCAGCTCCGGGTCGTCCGGGTCCGGAAAGTCCATGTGCACGAAGCTGCCCGTCATCCCGGCATGGGCGCCCTTCTCGAAAGGGATCACCTGGAACGTCACGTTCGGCTCGGAAGCGAGCCGCAGCAGATGACGCACCTGCTCCCGCATGACGTGCGGGCCGCCGACCCGGCGCCGCAAGGCGGCCTCGTCCACGATGGCCCGGAGTTGAAGCGGTCGGTCCTTGGCCAGGACGGTCTGCCGCTCCATGCGTGCCTGGACGCGCTGCTCGACCTGCTTCTGACCGGCCATCGGCAGTACGCCCTTGATCACTTCCCGGGCGTAGTGCTCGGTCTGCGCGAGGCCGGGGATGAACAGCGACTCGTAGTTCCGGACTGTCCGGGCTTCCGCCTCGAATCCGATGTACGCGGTGTACTCCTCCGGCAGTTCGGAGTGATACGGCCGCAGCCAGCCCTGATCGTACGAACCGCTCTGGAGCGCCAGCAGATCTGACCGCTGCTTGTCGTCGGCCTCGTACAGGTCCAGCAGGCCGACGAGAGTGCGCTTCTGCGGTCGTGCGCGCGACCGCTCGATGCGGTAGAGCGTCACCGCGTTGATCCCCGTCCGCTCCGTCACGTCCTCACGCGTGAGCCCCGCCGACGCGCGCAGCTTCCTCAACTCGGCGGCGAGCCGCCGCAGTCTGACGGTCGGTGGACGCGGGCGCTTCTCCGGCATGCTGCGTTCCCCTCTCTGCCGGGTGGTACCTGGGAGTGTGCGTGCTCACCCCGCAGAAGCTCAACTCGTTCGAACACGTAGCGGAATTTCGCAACCCTTGCGTTCTTCAGCACTGCGAAGGCATGCTGCGCGTACGGTCACCGCCCGGTCGCGCCACGCGACGGGAACGGTGTCCCGCTGACCTGCGTGAAACAGGAGACCCCCGCGACCGTTGCAGCGGTCCGGGGGCATGGCCAACGCTTCGAAGGAGCGTCAACGTGCGTCACCCTATCGCCCGTCTCGTCGGGCTGCTCCTGCGTCTGTTACTTCCGCCGACCGGTCGCCGGCGGCGGCCCGCCGGCTCGGCCCGGCCCCCGGCGGCGGTGGCCGTCGCGCCCTGCGGGCCCGTCGCGCCTCCCCACCGCGGCGTGCCCGTCCTCAGGGGCGAGGACTGCCGGCTCGTACGTCCGTACGTCGTCGCCCACGAGGAAAGAGAACAGGCCCGGTTGCAGCGGCAGCGGCGACGGGCGCTGTGGCTGGCCGTCCACGGTGTCGACGTGGGGCCCCGGCGGATCCACGGTGTGGAGGTGGCGGCCTGATGGAGCAGCCCACCACCGCCCCGCACGAAGGCGAACCCCTCGTCCTGAGGTGGCCCCAGGGCCCGAGGAGCGTCCCCCTGGCCCGGCGCGCGCTGCGCGAGGCGCTGGACGCGTGGGGCTTGCGCGGCATCGAGGACACGGCGTCGCTCGTGCTCTCGGAGCTGCTGACCAACGCGGTCCGGCACGGACGGGTGCCGGGGCGGGAGATCGAGACGCACTTCGCCGCGACCGCGGGCGGACTCCGCATCGAGGTCCACGACGCGTCGGAGGAACGGCCGCTGATGGCCCTGCCCGAGGCGGACGCGGGGGGCGGCTGGGGGCTTCCGCTCGTGGACACGCTCGCGGAGAAGTGGGGCGTCTCGGACCGCCCGGGCCCGGGCAAGCTGGTCTGGGCCGAACTGACGGCACACCACCTGCCGTAGCCGGCACGCCCCCGACCGCCCGCCGACGCCTCCGTCAGGCGGGCGGCCGGGGCCGTTTCACGTCGGGCATCGGGGCGGCCGGAGACGCACGGTCCAGGAAACGTCTGGCGGACGGCCGTGGCACGGGGGCGGCGGCCTCGTCCGCCGGACGTGTCGCCATCGGGCGGCGCCAGCCCGCCCAAGCGGCCCGCACCACCGGAGGCTCGGTCAGCCTCCGCCCCACCGTGGCCGGTTATCGACGAGCCCCTGGCCGGACAAGCTCTTGCCCGTGTGATCTACCGCTCGCGACCCCACCCCTACTGATCGCACGAAGGTTAGGCTAACCTACCCTCGACTTGCCCAGGCCGACCCCGGCACGTACCGAAAGCGACACCGCCATGCCCAGCAACGCCCGAGCCACTTCCCTCACCCGCCGCGGCCTGCTCGCGGCCGGCGGCGCCCTCGGGCTCGGCGCCGCGCTCGCCGCCTGCGGCAGCGACACGAAGAAGGACGGCGGTTCCGCGCCCTCCTCCTCCGCCTCCGCCAAGTCCGGCGCCTGGGAGTTCAAGGACGACCGCGGCGAGGTCGTGAAGGCCAAGTCCGTCCCGAAGAACATCGTCGCCTTCACCGGCACGGCCGCCGCCCTCAAGGACTTCGGCGTCGAGGTCGTGGGCGTCTTCGGCCCGACGTACGTCGAGGACCCCAAGACCAAGAAGAAGACGGCCGACGTCCAGGCCGGCGACCTCGACATCGAGAAGGTCAAGGTCATCGGCAACGTCTGGGGCGAGTTCAAGATCGAGGAGTACCTCAAGCTCCAGCCCGAGGTCCTCATCACGGACATGTGGGAGAAGAACGCCCTCTGGTACGTGCCCGAGGAGCAGAAGGCCAAGATCCTGAAGATCGCCCCGAGCGTCGCGCTGTGGGCCGCCGGCCAGTCCATGCCGTCCGTCCTCCAGCGCCACGCCGACCTGGCCGCCTCCCTCGGCGGCGACGTGCAGAGCGCGAAGGTCAAGGCCGACAAGGCCCGCTTCGAGGCAGCCGCCGAGCGCGTCCGCAAGGCCGCCAAGGCGAAGAAGGGCATCAAGGTCCTCATCGGCTCCGGCGCCCCGGACGTCTTCTACGTCTCCACGCCGGTCCGCCCGACCGACACCCTCTTCTTCAAGGAGCTGGGCGTCGACATCGTCGTGCCCGACAAGCTGGACCCGAGCGGCTGGTTCGAGCTCCTCAGCTGGGAGAACGTCGACAAGTACAAGGCCGACGTCATCCTCCTCGACAACCGCACCGGCACCCTCCAGCCGGAGCAGCTGAAGGCCAAGCCGACCTGGAACGCCCTGCCCGCCGTCAAGGCCGGCCAGGTCGTCCCGCGCGTGACGGAGCCGATCTACTCCTACGCCAAGTGCGCCCCGCTCCTGGAGGACCTGGCGAAGGCGCTGGAGAACGCGAAGAAGGTGTCCTGACCCATGACGACCGCCGAGACCGCCCCGTTCCAGTTCTTCTCCCTCCAGGTCGACCGGACGAGGCGGCTCGGCCCGTCCCTGGTCCGCGTCACCTTCACCGGCGAGGACCTGAAGTCCTTCGTCTCCGGGGGCCGCGACCAGTCGCTCTCCCTCTTCCTGCCGCACCCGGGCCAGGAGGCCCCGGTCCTGCCGCCGCTGGACAACCCGGACATGTACGCGATCCTGGGCGCCTGGCGGGCCATGCCCGACGACGAGCGGGCCGTCATGCGCTCGTACACCGTCCGCGAGCAGCGCACCGAGCCGGTCGCCGAGGTCGACATCGACTTCGCGTTCCACGAGGACGGCGGCCCCGCCTGCCGGTGGGCCGGGCGCGCGAAGGCCGGTGACCGGGTGGTCGTGCTCGGCCCGGCCGTCGCCGCGAACTCGGGCGTCCGCTTCCAGCTGCCCGAGGACGCCGACTCGGTCCTGATCTGGGCCGACGAGACCGCGCTTCCGGCCGCCTCGGCGATCCTGGAGTGGCTGCCGGCCGAGACCCGCGCCCAGGTGTTCATCGAAGTGCCGTTCTCCGGTGACCGGATGGACCTTGCGACGGAGGCCGACGCCACGATCACCTGGCTCGTACGGGAGGAGGGGGCGCCCTCCGCGGTCGAGGCGGTGCGCGGCGTGGAGCTGCCCGGCGCGGCTCCGTACGTCTGGATCGCGGGCGAGTCCGGCGCGGTGAAGGCGCTGCGCAGGCACTTCGTGCGCGAGCGTGAACTCGACCGCCGCCGCGTGACGTTCGTCGGGTACTGGCGCAAGGGCCTCTCCGAGGACGCGCTGCGCGAGGTGCCGGACGAGACGCAGGAGGACGCCCGGCAGGAGGACGCCCGGCAGGAGGGCACCCCGTAGGGGGTGCGACCGCCTCGGCGCGGGCCGACGAGGCGAACGTCACGTCGGCCCGGGGCCTTTGAGGCCTCATGAGGGGCGAGGGGCATTGCGATGCGAAGTAAGGTTAGGCTAACCTTACTTCGCATCGCCCCCTCGTCCCTCACCGCTGTCCGGAGGCCCCCCACATGCGCTCGCACCTGCTCAACGACGCCACGGCGGAGAGCTACCGGCGCTCCGTCACCGAAGGAGTCGAGCGGGTGGCGGAGAAACTCGCCACGACCCGCGGTCCGTTCACCGGAGTGACCCCCGCCGAGCTCGCTCCCGTCATCGACGCCGTCGACCTCGACCGGCCCCTGGGCGACGCCTCCGCCGCCCTGGACGAGCTGGAGGACGTGTACCTCCGCGACGCGGTGTACTTCCACCACCCGCGCTACCTCGGCCACCTCAACTGCCCAGTCGTGATCCCCGCCGTCCTCGGCGAGGCCGTCCTCTCCGCGGTCAACTCCTCGCTCGACACCTGGGACCAGAGCGCGGGCGGCACCCTCATCGAGCGCAAGCTCATCGACTGGACCGCCGGCCGCATCGGCCTCGGCGCCGCCGCCGACGGCGTGTTCACCAGCGGCGGCACCCAGTCCAACCTCCAGGCGCTGCTCCTGGCCCGCGAGGAGGCCAAGACCGACGACCTGTCGAAGCTGCGGATCTTCTCCTCCGAGTGCAGCCACTTCAGCGTCCAGAAGTCGGCCACCCTCCTCGGCCTCGGCCGCGACGCCGTCGTCTCCGTGCCCGTCGACCGGAACAAGCGCATGCAGTCCGTCGTCCTCGCCGCCGAGCTGGAGGCCTGCCGCGCCGAGGGCCTCGTCCCGATGGCGATCGTCGCCACCGCCGGCACCACCGACTTCGGCTCCATCGACCCGCTGCCCGAGATCGCCGCCCTCGCCGAGGAGTACGGCGCCTGGATGCACGTCGACGCGGCCTACGGCTGCGGCCTGCTCGCCTCGCGCAAGCGCCGCCACCTCCTCGACGGCATCGAGCGGGCCGACTCGGTCACCGTCGACTACCACAAGTCCTTCTTCCAGCCCGTGAGTTCCTCCGCCGTGCTGGTCCGCGACGGGGCCACGCTGCGCCACGCGACGTACCACGCGGACTACCTCAACCCGCGCCGGACGGTCGCCGAGCAGATCCCGAACCAGGTCGACAAGTCGCTCCAGACGACCCGCCGCTTCGACGCGCTCAAGCTGTGGATGACGCTGCGCGTGATGGGCGCCGACGGCGTCGGCGAGCTCTTCGACGAGGTCTGCGACCTGGCCCGCGAGGGCTTCGACCTCCTCGCCGCCGACCCCCGCTACGACGTCGTGGTCGAGCCGCAGCTCTCCACGCTCGTCTACCGCTACGTCCCGGAGAACGTCACCTCCCCCGCCGAGATCGACCGGGCCAACCTCTACGCCCGCAAGGCGCTGTTCGCCTCGGGCGAGGCCGTCGTCGCCGGGACCAAGGTGGACGGCCGCCAGTACCTCAAGTTCACCCTGCTCAACCCCGAGACGACGGTGTCCGACATCGCCGCCGTCCTTGATCTGATAGCCGGCCACGCCGAGCAGTACCTGGGAGAGACCCTTGTCCACGCCTGAGACCCACGACTTCATCGGTATCGGGCTCGGCCCGTTCAACCTCGGTCTCGCCTGCCTGACCGAGCCCATCGACGAGCTGAACGGCGTCTTCCTGGAGTCCAAGCCGGACTTCGAGTGGCACTCCGGGATGTTCCTGGAGGGCGCGCACCTCCAGACCCCGTTCATGTCGGACCTGGTCACCCTGGCCGATCCCACCTCGCCGTACTCCTTCCTCAACTACTTGAAGGAGAAGGGCCGGCTGTACTCGTTCTACATCCGCGAGAACTTCTACCCGCTGCGGACCGAGTACAACGACTACTGCCGCTGGGCCGCCGGGAAACTCTCCTCCGTCCGCTTCTCCACCACGGTCACGGCCGTCACGTACGACGAGGCCACCGAGCTGTACGCGGTCGCCACCGAGGCCGGCGAGACCTTCCGCTCCCGCCGTCTCGTCCTCGGCACCGGCACCCCGCCGTACGTCCCCGAGTCCTGCCAGGGCCTCGGCGGCGACCTGATCCACAACTCGCGCTACCTCACCCACAAGGCGGCGCTGCAGAAGAAGAAGTCGATCACCCTGGTCGGCAGCGGCCAGAGCGCCGCCGAGATCTACTACGACCTCCTGAGCGAGATCGACGTCCACGGCTACCGGCTGAACTGGGTGACCCGCTCGCCGCGCTTCTTCCCGCTGGAGTACACCAAGCTCACGCTGGAGATGACCTCCCCGGAGTACGTGGACTACTTCCACGCGCTGCCCGAGCGGACCCGCTACCGCCTGGAGACGGAGCAGAAGGGCCTGTTCAAGGGCATCGACGGCGAGCTCATCGACGCCATCTTCGACCTGCTCTACCAGAAGAACCTCGACGGGCCCGTGCCCACCCGGCTCCTCACCAACGCCGCGCTGCACACCGCCGCGTACGACGAGGAGTCCGGCACGTACACGCTCGGCTTCCGCCAGGAGGAGCAGGAGAAGGACTTCACCCTCGACACCGAGGGCCTGATCCTCGCCACCGGCTACAAGTACGCCGTCCCCGCTTTCCTGGAGCCGGTCCGCGACCGGCTCCGCTGGGACTCCCGCGGCCGCTTCGACGTGGCCCGCAACTACGCGGTCGACACCACGGGCCGCGGCGTCTTCCTGCAGAACGCCGGCGTGCACACGCACTCCATCACCTCGCCCGACCTGGGCATGGGGGCGTACCGCAACGCCTACATCATCCGCGAGATGCTGGGCTCCGAGTACTACCCCGTCGAGAAGTCCATCGCGTTCCAGGAGTTCACCGTATGACCGTCCGCTTCCGCCCGCTCGACCCCGCCCAGGACGCGGCGATGATCCACGCCTGGGTCACCCACCCCAAGGCCGCCTTCTGGATGATGCAGGACGCCTCGGTGGAGGACGTCGAGCGCGAGTACGCGGCCATCGCCGCCCACCCGCACCACCAGGCGTTCGTCGGCCTCGTCGACGAGGTGCCCGCGATCCTCATGGAGCGGTACGACCCGTCGGAGCTGGAGCTGGTCGGCCTGTACGACCCGCGGCCCGGTGACGTCGGCATGCACTTCCTCGTCGCGCCGTCCGACACCCCGGTGCACGGCTTCACCCGCATGGTGATCACCGAGGTCATGCGCGAGCTGTTCGCCGACCCGGCGACCGCCCGCGTGGTCGTCGAGCCCGACGTCGCCAACACCGCCGTCCACGCGCTCAACGAGGCCGTCGGCTTCGTCCCGGAGCGCGAGATCCAGAAGCCGGAGAAGAAGGCCCTGCTGAGCTTCTGCACCCGCGCGCAGTTCGAGGCCGCCGTGGCGGTGACGATATGACCGCGCCCGTCACCCCGGCCCCGGGGACCGCGTCCGTCACCCCGGCCCCGCAGCGCACCGCGGCGCCGCACACCGCCCCGCGCGCCGGCGACCCCGTCGCCCACCTCACCCCCGAGCGCTGGGCCGCCGCCAACCGCGCCCTGATCCGCAAGGGCCTCGCCGAGTTCGCCCACGAGCGCCTGCTCGACCCGCAGGAGCTGGGCGAGGGCCGCTACCGCGTCCTCAGCGACGACGGCGCCACCGAGTACCGCTTCACCGCCGACCGGTTCGCCCTCGACCACTGGCAGGTCTACGCCGAGTCGATCAGCTGCCACCGGGACGAGGAGCAGCTGCCGCTGGACGCGCTCCGTTTCGTCACCGAGCTGCGCGGCGCGCTCGGCCTGAGCGACGAGATCCTCCCGGTCTACCTGGAGGAGATCTCCTCGACCCTGGCCGGTACGGCGTTCAAGTCGACCAAGCCCGAGGTGACCTCGGCCGAGCTGGCCCGCGCCGGCTTCCAGGCGATCGAGACGGGGATGACCGAGGGCCACCCCTGCTTCGTCGCCAACAACGGCCGGCTCGGCTTCGGCGTCGACGAGTACCGGGCGTACGCCCCCGAGGCCGCGTCCCCGATCCACCTGGTCTGGCTCGCGGCCCACCGCGACCGGGCCGCGTTCACCGCCGGCGCCGGGATCGAGTACGACGCCTTCGTGCGGGCCGAGCTCGGCGACGCGGCCGTCGACGGCTTCGCCGCGACCCTCGCCGCGCGGGGCCTGGACCCGGCCGACTACCTCCTGATGCCGGTCCACCCCTGGCAGTGGTGGAACAAGCTGTCGGTCACCTTCGCCGCCGAGGTGGCGCAGCAGCGCCTGGTGTACCTGGGCGAGGGCGACGACGCCTACCTGGCGCAGCAGTCGATCCGTACCTTCTTCAACACCTCCGACCCGGCCAAGCACTACGTCAAGACCGCGCTGTCGGTCCTGAACATGGGCTTCATGCGGGGTCTCTCGGCGGCCTACATGGAGGCGACCCCGGCGATCAACGACTGGCTGCACCGGCTGATCGAGTCGGACTCCGTCTTCGCGGCGGCCCGCTTCTCGATCATCCGCGAGCGGGCGGCGGTCGGTTACCGGCACCTGGAGTACGAGGCCGCCACGGACCGCTACTCGCCGTACCGCAAGATGCTGGCCGCGCTCTGGCGCGAGTCGCCGGTGGCCTCCCTCGCGGAGGGCGAGCGCCTGGCGACGATGGCCTCGCTGCTGCACGTCGACCACGCCGGCGCCTCCTTCGCGGGCGCGCTGATCAAGGAGTCGGGCCTCGAACCGACGGTGTGGCTGCGGCGGTACCTGGACGCCTACCTGCTGCCGGTGCTGCACAGCTTCTACGCCTACGACCTGGCGTTCATGCCGCACGGCGAGAACGTGATCCTCGTCCTCGACGAGCGGGGCGCGGTGGCGCGGGCGGTCTTCAAGGACATCGCCGAGGAGATCGTCGTCATGGACCCGGACGCGGTGCTGCCGCCGGCCGTGGAGCGGGTGCGGGCCGAGGTGCCCGAGGACATGAAGCTGCTGTCCGTCTTCACGGACGTCTTCGACTGCTTCTTCCGCTTCCTCGCCGCGACGCTGGCGGCGGAGGGCACGCTCGACGAGGACGCCTTCTGGCGGACGGTCGCGGAGTGCGTGCGCGGCTACCAGGAGTCGAAGCCGGAGCTGGCGGACCGCTTCGCGCAGTACGACATGTTCGCGGAGACCTTCGCGCTGTCCGCGCTCAACCGCCTCCAGCTGCGCAACAACAGGCAGATGGTGGACCTGGCGGACCCGTCGGCGGCGCTGCAGCTCGTCGGCGACCTGGTGAACCCGATCGCGCGGTTCGCCTGATCCCCCCGAAGACCGGTGCGAGCCCCGGCGGAGTACGGTCCTCCGCCGGGGCTCGCATCTGTGCTGTCCGGCGCCCGGTCGGCGACCGGTCTCAGGCCACGGGCCAGGGCACCTCGGGCGAGCGGTGGTAGGTGATGCCGAGGGCCTCGAAGCGCGGGGCCTGTTCGGCGAGGCGGACCTTGTAGGCCTCCCAGTCGTGGGTGTCGGCCGGTGACCAGCCGAGTTCGGCGACGCCCGGGAGGCGCGGGAAGGCCATGACGTCGAGGTCGGCCACGGTGTCGAGGGTCTCGGTCCACAGCGGGGCCTCGACGCCCCGGACGGCGCTCGGGGGCGCGCCGGGCAGGTAGGTGGCGGGGTTCCAGTCGTAGGACCGCTTGACGTCGACGTACCCGGCCCAGGCGAGGCCGAGCGGAGTGTCCTTGGTGTACTTCATGTCGAGGTACGTCCGGTCGGCGGGCGAGAGGATCAGCCCGGTGCCGTTGCGGGCGGCCGCGGCGACCTTCTCCTTCTCGGCGGCGGGGGTGCGGTCCAGGCCCCAGTACTGGGCGAGGGCGCCCGCGGCGGGGGTGGCGCCGGTGAGCTGGTGCCAGCCGACGACGGTCTTGCCGTACTTCGCGACGAGCGGCTGCACCCGGTTCATGAAGGCGACGTAGTCGGCGTGGCTGGTGGAGTGGGCCTCGTCGCCGCCGATGTGGAGGTAGCGGCCGGGGGTGAGGGCGGCGATCTCGCGGAGGACGTCGTCGACGAAGTCGTACGTGACGGGCTTGGGCACGCACAGGGAGCTGAAGCCGACCTTGGTGCCGGTGTAGAGGGGCGGGGCGACGCCGTCGCAGTTGAGTTCGGCGTAGGAGGAGAGGGCGGCGTTGGTGTGGCCGGGCATGTCGATCTCGGGGATCACCTCCTGGTAGCGGGAGGCGGCGTAGTCGACGATCTCCCGGTACTCGGCCTTGGTGTAGAAGCCGCCGGCGCCGCCGCCGACCTCGGTGGAGCCGCCGTGGGTGGTGAGCCGCGGCCAGGAGTCGACGGCGATGCGCCAGCCCTGGTCGTCGGAGAGGTGCAGATGGAGGGTGTTGATCTTGTACAGGGCGAGCTGGTCGATGTAGCGCTTGACCTCGTCGACGGTGAAGAAGTGGCGGGCGACGTCGAGCATGGCGCCCCGGTAGGCGTAGCGGGGGGTGTCGGTGATGGTGCCGCCGGCGATCTTCCAGGGCCCGCGCTGGGCGGTCTTCCGCTCGACGGCGGAGGGCAGCTGCTGGCGGAGGGTCTGGACGCCGCGGAAGAGTCCGGCGGGCGCGCGGGCGGTGAGGGTGAGGCCCTCGGGGGCCGACTGGAGCCGGTAGCCCTCGTCGCCGAGCGCGGTCTCGCCGGGGCTGAGCCGCAGGCGGATGCCGCCGCGGGCCGCGGCGTCGTCGACGACGGGGAGGGGGTAGCCGGTGGCGGGGCGCAGGAGCCCGGCGAGGTAGCGGCCGAGGGCCCGGGATTCGGGTGAGGTCTCGTCGACGCCGATGCGGGTGGTGCGGGTGAGGGTGTACGGCTCGCCGTCGGGGGCGACGGAGGCGGGGGCGGGCACGATGCGGCCGAGCGGCCGGACCTCGGGTTCGGCGGCGAGGACCGCGCCGCCGGGCTTGCCGTCGGCGGCGCGGGTCGCGGCGGCCCGGCTCTCGCCGGAGGCGGCCCCGCAGGCCATCCCGGCGGTGGCGAGGAGCAGGAGGGATCCGATCAGGCGCGGAATCGTTCGGCGCTGGGTCACAGGCGGTCTCCCCTTCAGGTGATCGACGCGTCTGTCGTTCTTCTGTATATCCGGTCCGCCACCTTGCGTACCGCCCGCCTCACCACGGGTCAAGGTATGGACCAAGGAGCTCGATCACGGGCTCAACCGGGCCTCTCCTGCCCGATTCCGGGCAGGATTCTTGCGGACGGCGGGGGCTTCCCTCAGTATTCATGGGTGCTCGAACGCCGTCCGTCGCACGACGACCTCATCGACCATCTGGTCCGCAGCACCGCGCTCCAGCGCGGTGAGGCCGCCCGGGTGGTGCTCGACGTGCTGGCGTACTTCGACGAGACGACCGAGGAGTTCGTCCGCCGCCGTCACCGCGAACTGCAGTCCGGCGGGGCCGTGAACGCCCAGATCTTCGAACGGATCGCGGCGGAGCTGCCGCACCGCGCCGTGGCGCCGCCGGAGCTCTCGCTCCGGCAGCTGCGCCGCATCGTCTACGGCTGAGCAGCACCATCACTGACCTGGAGGGGTTTCACCTTTATGTGCGGAATTGTCGGTTACATCGGAAAGCGTGACGTGGCGCCGCTGCTCCTGGAGGGCCTGGCGCGCCTGGAGTACCGCGGATACGACTCCGCCGGCCTCGTGATCACCAGCCCGAAGGCCTCGGGCCTGAAGATGGTGAAGGCCAAGGGCCGCGTCCGCGACCTGGAGGCCCGCGTCCCCAAGCGCTTCACCGGCACCACCGGCATCGCCCACACCCGCTGGGCCACCCACGGCGCGCCGAGCGACGTCAACTCGCACCCGCACCTGGACCCCGAGAACAAGGTCGCCGTCGTCCACAACGGCATCGTCGACAACGCCGCCGAGCTCCGCGTCAAGCTGGAGGCCGAGGGCGTCGTCTTCGCCTCCGAGACCGACACCGAGGTCATCACCCACCTCATCGCCCGGTCGCAGGCCGAGACCCTGGAGGACCGCGTCCGCGAGGCGCTGAAGGTCATCGAGGGCACCTACGGCATCGCCGTCATGCACGCCGACTTCAACGACCGCATCGTCGTGGCCCGCAACGGCTCGCCGGTCATCCTCGGCATCGGCGAGAAGGAGATGCTGGTCGCCTCCGACGTCGCCGCCCTGATCGCCCACACCCGCCAGGTCGTCACCCTCGACGACGGCGAGATGGCCACGCTCAAGGCCGACGACTTCCGCACGTACACCGTGGCCGGCGCCTCCACCACCGCCACCCCGGAGACCGTGGAGTGGGAGGCCGCCTCCTACGACATGGGCGGCCACGACACGTACATGCACAAGGAGATCTCGGAGCAGCCCGACGCGGTCGACCGCGTGCTGCGCGGCCGCATCGACGACCGCTTCTCCACCGTGCACCTCGGCGGCCTGAACCTCGACCCGCGCGAGGCCCGGACCATCCGCCGCATCAAGATCCTCGGCTGCGGCACCTCGTACCACGCCGGTCTGATCGGCGCCTCCCTCATCGAGGGCATGGCCCGCATCCCGGCCGACGCCGAGCCGGCGTCCGAGTTCCGCTACCGCAACCCCGTCGTCGACCCCGACACCCTCTACATCGCCGTCTCGCAGTCCGGCGAGACGTACGACGTGCTCGCCGCGGTCCAGGAGCTCAAGCGCAAGGGCGCCCGCGTCCTCGGCGTGGTCAACGTGGTCGGCTCCGCCATCGCCCGCGAGGCCGACGGCGGCGTGTACGTCCACGCCGGCCCCGAGGTCTGCGTCGTCTCCACCAAGTGCTTCACCAACACGGTCGTCGCCTTCGCGCTCCTCGCCCTGCACCTCGGCCGCATCCGCGACCTGTCCGTCACCGACGGCAAGCGGATCATCGAGGGCCTGCGCAAGCTCCCCGCGCAGATCGAGGAGATCCTCAAGAGCGAGGACGAGATCAAGGAGCTCGCCAAGGAGTACGCGGGCGCCCAGTCGATGATGTTCATCGGCCGGGTGCGCGGCTACCCGGTCGCCCTGGAGGCCTCCCTCAAGCTCAAGGAGATCTCCTACATCCACGCCGAGGCCTACCCGGCCTCCGAGCTGAAGCACGGCCCGCTCGCCCTCATCGAGCCGGCCCTGCCGACGGTCGCGATCGTCCCCGACGACGACCTGCTGGAGAAGAACCGCGCCGCCCTGGAGGAGATCAAGGCCCGCAGCGGCCGCATCCTCGCCGTGGCCCACCAGCCGCAGGAGAAGGCCGACCACACCATCGTGGTCCCGAAGAACGAGGACGAGCTCGACCCGATCCTCATGGGCATCCCGCTCCAGCTCTTCGCGTACCACACCGCCCTCGCCATGGGCCGCGACATCGACAAGCCGCGCAACCTGGCCAAGTCCGTCACGGTCGAGTAGCGGCCGGGCGGGGCCTGTCCCCCCGCCCGCCGCCGCCGGGCCTGTCCCCCGGCGGTTCGACCGGACACGCGAAGGGCCCCCGCACACACCCAGGGGAGTGCGGGGGCCCTTCCGCGCGCTCAGCCCGCGGCCGGTGCGCTCCGGCCCGTGCGGCCCAGGGCCGTCGGCCAGCCCGCGACCGCCGCCGTCGCGCCGTACCAGGCCGCGAGGCCCGCCACCGCGGCGACCCAGCCGCCCGCCTTCGCGAGGCCGCCGTTGCCGGCGAGGGCGGCTATGCCGGAGAGCAGCAGCGCGACGCACAGCAGCCCGTACACGCCCTGTCCCAGGAGGCCGCTGCCCGAGGAGGCCACGGTCAGCGTCAGCGCCAGGAGCGCCCACAGGAGCAGGAAGAGCCCGGCGGCCTCGGCCGAGGTGCCGCCGCCCACTCCGGTGCCCCAGGTGAACCAGAAGGCGCCGAGCGCGGCGTACGCCGTGCCCTCGCCGGTGCCGCCCGCGCGCAGGGCCAGCAGGCCGACCAGGAAGAGCGCCACCCCGCCGACCCAGGTGGCGAGGCCCGCGGCATCCGCTGCCGCGACGTTGTCGATGACACCCGTGCCGCCCAGGCCGAAGGCCAGGAGGGTCAGTCCGAGTGCGAGGTGACCGAGGGTGGAGGTGCTGTTTCCCGCGGCGACGTCCTTGTCCACGGCGGGCTCCCTTCAGATGTGCGGTGGTGCCGCTTGGGCCGCTTTGTTCCGGTGCTCTTTAGCTACCCTTCACAAGCGCACAAATCACCTGAGGAAGGCCGAAATTATGGCCGGATGAGGGAAGTTGACGAAGAGTCGGGAGCCGGGCCCGGGGCCGTGAGGGAGGGAGCCGGGGCTACGGGATGACGATCACGGGCCGCTGCGCGCGCCGCGCGAGCCGGCCGGCCACCGAGCCGAAGATCCGCCCGACGATCCCGTGCGTGGAGCCCACCACGATCGCGTCGGCGGAGTACTCCCGGCCGACCTCCTCCAGCTCGTGGCAGATGTCGCCGCCGCGCTCGACGAGGATCCACGGCACCTCGGAGAGGTGGTCGGCACAGGCCAGCTCAAGACCGAGGACTTCCGTGCGGTGATCCGGTACGTCGACGAAGACGGGCGGCTCGCAGCCGGCCCACACGGTGGTGGGCAGCCGGTTGGCCACGTGCACGATGATCAGGCCCGAGCCGGAGCGCCTGGCCATGCCGATGGCGTACGCGAGGGCGCGCTCACTGGACGTGGAGCCGTCGAAACCGACGACCACCCCGTGCCGGAAGGCCGGGTCGCAGGAGTGGCGTGGCTGTTCCACCGCGAGGGGGTCGACCGTGGAGTCGGCGACGCGCTTGCGGTCCGCGGGTTCGGAGAATTCGTGACCGGCCATCGGTGTCTCGGCGAAGAGGGTCCTCGTGGGAAGGGACGGTGAAGGTGACGGGGGGAGGAACAACGGGTGGCGGCGGAGCTGTGTCCGGGAATCATCTTCCCAACCCCATACCCCCAAGGGTACGGCGACACTCCTCTCCTGCCCAGGGCCCGCCGCACCCCTCCCGGCGTACGCACGGCTCGCGCGCGGCGTTCCAGGGAGCATGCACGAGGGGCTCGGGATCTGGCAATGCCGGTTGCGCCCTACAAGCGTCCGTACGGGGGCCAAACGGACGTCGCTCGCAGTGACCGGAACGTTCCGCTCCTCGTTGCCACAGGTCCAGCCCACCGTCGCAGGGAGACCGCCCGTGGCCGCACCGTCGACCCCGACCCAGACGCCCGCCCAGACGCCCGCCCACCCGCCCACGCGGAGCGCCGCCCCGATCCCCGTCCAGCACGCCCCGGCGCCCGGCTCCCCCCACTCCCCGGCGGCCGGAGCCGGGCCCGCCCCCGCCGAGGAGGTGGTCCGCTGGGCGGCCTTCTGCTGCGTCCTCGTCCCCGTCGTCCTCGTCGCCTACGGCACCTCGCTGGGCGGGGCCGCCGGCACCGCGCTGGGGCTCGCCGCGGTCACGGCCGCCTGTCGCCTGCTGCTGCGGCGTTCGGAGCGCGGTCTGCGGGCGGAACCGTCACCGGCGGAGCGCCCCCGGGGGGCCCGCTCCCGGGCGGGACGATCCCGTACGGATCGGGCCAAAGCGCGGCGCCGGAGCTGAGCCACCCCCCGTCGAGTTGACAGGCTCGTACACTCGATCCCATCGGTTTTCAGCCAAGTTCCTGTTATCGGCGCGTCCTTGGCGAAACGGTCCCTCAACCTCTGCTCCACGCGCGCCGAGGCCCCCCGGTCACGGGCCCGTACCCATCGCGTACGGGGCGTTCACCGCCACCCGCGCCACTCCCCGCGGCCGTCGGGGGACGGACGTCGCCAACGATCGCTTCACGCCAAGTGGCCTTGTCGACAATCTGCCGGACGGAGAACTTGTCACGGCGGCGCCACGGGACGCAGTAGATTCGATCATGGATACCGAAGACTGGGGTCTCGTGCAAAACCGAGGGGAAACGTGCAGCTGCGACACGACCAGGGAGACGCCAACACCGAGGGGGGCTTAGCGTCATGAGCCAGGACTCCGCCGTACCGGAGGCCGCACGGAAGCTGTCCGGGCGCCGCCGTCGTGAGGTCGTCGCGGTGCTGCTGTTCAGCGGCGGCCCCATCTTCGAGAGCTCGATCCCGCTCTCCGTTTTCGGCATCGACCGGCAGGACGCCGGAGTGCCGCGCTACCGGCTGCTCGTCTGCGCCGGCGAGGAAGGCCCCCTGCGCACCACGGGCGGGCTCGAACTGACCGCACCCTACGGCCTGGAGGCCATCGGCCGCGCCGGGACCGTCGTCGTCCCGGCCTGGCGGTCGATCACCTCCCCGCCGCCGCCGGAAGCACTCGAGGCGCTGCGCCGCGCCCACGAGGAGGGCGCCAGGATCGTCGGGCTCTGCACGGGGGCGTTCGTCCTCGCCGCGGCCGGACTCCTCGACGGCCGCCCGGCCACCACCCACTGGATGTACGCGCCGACGCTCGCCAAGCGCTACCCCTCGGTCCACGTGGACCCGCGGGAGCTCTTCGTCGACGACGGCGACGTGCTGACCTCGGCGGGCACCGCGGCCGGAATCGACCTGTGTCTGCACATCGTGCGGACCGACCACGGCACGGAGGCCGCGGGCGCCCTGGCGCGCCGGCTGGTCGTCCCGCCGCGGCGCAGCGGCGGTCAGGAGCGCTACCTCGACAGGTCTTTACCCGAGGAGATCGGCGCCGACCCGCTGGCCGAGGTCGTCGCCTGGGCGCTGGAGCACCTCCACGAGCAGTTCGACGTGGAGACCCTCGCCGCCCGTGCGTACATGTCGCGGCGCACCTTCGACCGCAGGTTCCGCTCGCTGACGGGCTCCGCCCCGCTCCAGTGGCTGATCACGCAGCGGGTGCTCCAGGCGCAGCGGCTCCTGGAGACCTCCGACTACTCGGTCGACGAGGTCGCGGGCCGGTGCGGCTTCCGCTCGCCCGTGGCGCTGCGCGGTCACTTCCGGCGGCAGCTCGGCTCCTCGCCGGCCGCCTACCGGGCCGCGTACCGCGCCAGGCGTCCGCAGGGCGAGCCGGCCACGGCGGTGCTCGACCCGGTGGTGCCCGCGCAGGTCGCCTCCGGCGTCCGGCGCCCCGGCGCCCCGCTGGAGCCGGGCAAGCCCACCCCGGACGCGTACGCCACCGGCCGGGCCGCCCTGCCGGGCCAGCGCAGCGCGCCGTAACTCCGGACGGCGCCGCCACGAGCGGCGCGACGCGGGACCGACGGGCCCCCGGGGACACCTCTCCCCGGGGGCCCGTCGGCCTGCTCCCGTGCCACGGCTCCCCCTAAGGTAGGACGCATGAACGACCGCATGGTGTGGATCGACTGCGAGATGACCGGGCTCTCGTTGACGGACGACGCACTCATCGAGGTGGCCGCGCTGGTCACCGACTCGGAACTGAACGTGCTCGGCGAAGGCGTGGACATCGTGATCCGCCCGCCGGACGCGGCCCTGGAGACCATGCCCGAGATCGTGCGCCAGATGCACACGGCCTCGGGGCTGCTCGACGAGCTGCCGGACGGCACCACCCTCGCCGACGCCGAGGCGCAGGTGCTCGCCTACATCCGCGAGCACGTGAAGGAGCCCGGCAAGGCGCCGCTGTGCGGGAACTCGGTCTCCACGGACCGCGGCTTCCTCGCGCGGGACATGCCGGCGCTGGAGAGCCACCTGCACTACCGGATCGTCGATGTGTCCTCGGTCAAGGAGCTGGCCCGCCGCTGGTACCCGAGGGCGTACTTCAACAGTCCGGAGAAGAACGGCAACCACCGGGCGCTCGCCGACATCCGCGAGTCGATCGCCGAGCTGCGCTACTACCGGGAGGCGGTCTTCGTGCCGCAGCCGGGACCGGACTCGGAGACCGCGAAGCAGATCGCCGCGCGGCACGTCGTCCCCGCGGAGTAGCACCGCCGGGCGGACCCCCGGAGCGGCCCCGTGAGGGGCCCGCTCGCGCCTCCGGACCCCCTCGCGGAAACGCGGGCGCGAGCACCCTCCCGGACCCTGTAGACTTCTTCTCGGCCGGTCGGGGAAACCTTCGGGAAAACCGCCGGTCGTGGTGGGTATAGCTCAGCTGGTAGAGCACCTGGTTGTGGTCCAGGATGTCGCGGGTTCGAGTCCCGTTACTCACCCTGATGGCTCGAGGCCCCGGTTCGGAAGAACCGGGGCCTCGGTCGTGTGTGCGGGGTCCGTGCCCTCTCCTACGTGCGGCGGCGCGTCCCGTCGGCGGCCGCCGCGGTCAGCCGGTGGAGCACGGGGCACCTCCGAGGGTGAAGGCGGCGGGTACGGGGTTGGTCCCGGTCCAGCTGCCGGTGGGGCCGGGGCCTCCGCCGTCGCCGGTCTTCCCGGTGTCGCCGTAGACGATCCCGCGCCCGTTCGTGGCGACGTACACCCGGCCGTAGACGCGCGGGTCACCGGTGATGGTGGCGCCGGTCCAGCCCCACTGGTGGGCTTGCGGGGGCGTAGAAGTGGGAGCGCTCCCCGCGGTCAAGGTCCGGGAATCGTCGAGGACGTTCGACGGGGCTCCGCCGGACGGGTGGCGCGGCCGGGTGGGTCCCCGCCCGCGCCCGGCCCGCGCACTACGGTCGGGGCTCGGTGCGATGCGGGGAGGAGAGGGCCACGTGCGGTGGACACGACGGGCGCGCCACGGCGTGCTGCGGACCCGACCGGGCGCGGCGGACCTCGCGCTCCGGGCCGCACACCGGTCCGCGCGCCGGTCCCGGGCGGCGCGCCACGGCGTGCTGCGGCGGGCGGTCGCCCTCGTCCTGCCGCTCGCGCTGGGCGCCGGCCTCGCGGCCGGGTGCGCCACCGATCCCGCCGAGCCCTCCCCCGTACCCGCCCGCGAACGCGTCGACGGCTCCGGGCGGCGGGTCACCCTCACCGTCGGCGTCTTCGGCGAGTTCGGCTACCAGGAGGCCGGGCTCTACGACGCGTACATGCGGCTCCGGCCGGACGTCGCGGTCCGGCAGACCTCGCTCTCCCGCAACGACGTCTACTACCCGCAGCTGCTCACCCGCCTCACCGCGGGCTCGGGCCTCGCCGACGTCCAGGCCGTCGAGGTCGGCAACATCGCCGAGGTCGTCGCCACGCAGGCCGGGCGGCTCGACGACCTCGGCCCGGCACCCGGCGTCAGCGAGGGCGCCTTCCTGCCGTGGAAGTGGGCGCAGGCCACCACGCCCGACGGCCGGACCCTCGGGCTCGGCACGGACATCGGCCCGCTGGCCCTCTGCTACCGCAAGGACCACTTCGCGGCGGCCGGGCTGCCCACCGACCGGGAGGCGGTCGGACGCCTGTGGGCCGGTGACTGGCGGAGGTACGAGGAGGTCGGCCGCCGCTTCGCCGCTAGGGCCCCGCGGGGCGTGGCGTTCACGGACTCGGCCTCCGGGGTGCTCGCCGCGGCGGTCTCGGGCGCGCCGCTGCGCTACTACGACGCGCGGGGCGAGCTGGTCGTCGCCACCAATCCGTACGTACGGGCCGCCTGGGACCTCGCCGCCGACTTCGCCCGGCAGGGGCTGACCGCCCGGCTCCAGCAGTTCACGCCCGACTGGGACCAGGCCTTCGCGCGGGGGGCCTTCGCGACGATCGCCTGCCCGGCCTGGATGCTCGCCTACATCCAGGACAAGTCGGGGCCCGTCACGCGCGGGCACTGGGACGTGACGGCGGCGCCCCGGCCGGGCAACTGGGGCGGCTCCTTCCTCGTCGTGCCGTCGGCGGGGCGGCACCGGGAGGAGGCCGCCCGGCTCGCGGCCTGGCTGACCGCGCCCGAGCAGCAGGCGCGGCTGTTCGCCCGGCGCGGCAACTTCCCGAGCGCCTCGGCCGCGTACCGGCTGCCGGAGGTGCGGGACGCGCGGCACCCGTACTTCGGGGACGCGCCGGTCGGCCCGCTGTACGCGGCGGCGGCCCGGGGGGTGCCGCTGGCCCCGGTGGGGCCGAAGGACGGGCTCGTCAACCAGATCCTCTCCGACACCGGGATGCTCCAGGTCGACCAGACGGGGCGGCCGTCCGACGCGGCCTGGCGGGCGGCGATGCGGGCGATCGACAACGCGCTGGACCGCTGAACGCACGCGGGGAGGAGCGCCGGTGAGGGTGCGCCGGGGGGAGAGCACCGGTGGAGGGCACCGGGAGAAGGACCCGTGGAGGAGTGCCGTGACCGAGACGAGGGAGCCAGTGGATCCGTTCCTGCCGCCCGCCGGCACGCCCGTCCCCCCGCCGGTGGAGCCGCCGACGCGGCGGAGCGGCGACGCCGGGCCGGGGCGCGGGCGGCTGCGGTCGCGCTCCGCTCCGTACGTCCTGGTGGCGCCCTTCTTCCTGCTGTTCGGGGCGTTCGGGCTGTTCCCGCTGGTCGCCACCGTCTGGACCTCGCTGTTCCGGGTCGAGCTGACCGCGCCGGAGGCCCGCGAGTGGGTCGGGCTCCACAACTACGCCCGCCTGCTGCACGATGAGTTCTTCTGGAACGCCCTGTTCAACACCGCGGCCATCGGCGTCCTCGCGACCGTCCCGCAGCTGCTGCTCGCCCTCGGGGTGGCGCACCTGCTGGACGTGCGGCTGCGCGGGCGGCTCGCCTTCCGGGTCGTGGCGCTCGCCCCGTACGCGACCTCGGTGGCCGCGGCGACGCTCGTCTTCGCGCTGCTCTTCGGGCGCGACCAGGGGATGGTCAACTGGGCGCTCGGCCTCGTCGGGATCGCCCCGGTGGACTGGCAGAACGGCCCGTGGGCGTCGAAGGTGGCCGTCTCGTCGATCGTGATCTGGCGCTGGACCGGCTACAACGCGCTCATCTACCTGGCGGCGATGCAGACCGTCCCGCGCGAGCTGTACGAGGCGGCGGCGCTCGACGGGGCGTCGCGGTGGCGGCAGTTCCTGCACGTGACACTGCCGGGGCTGCGGCCCGCGCTGCTCTTCACGGTCCTGGTGTCGACGATCGGCGCGACCCAGCTGTTCGGTGAGCCGCTGCTGTTCAACAGCGGGGCGGGCGCCTCGGGCGGGGCGGACCACCAGTACCAGACGCTGGGTCTCTATCTGTACGAGCAGGGCTGGTTGAACCTGCACCTCGGGCGGGCGGCGGCGATCGCCTGGGCGATGCTGCTGATCCTGGTGGTGGTGTTCGGGGCGGCCCGGCTGCTGCGGCCGGTGCTGCGCGGAAGGGGTGCCTGATGCGGACGGTGCGGGCGGGCTGGGGCACGTACACGCTGCTCGGGCTGTTCACGGTGGTCTCGCTCTTCCCCCTGGTGTGGACGGCGGTGGCGGCCTCGCGGACGAGCACGCGGCTGGCGTCGGCGCCGCCGCCGTTCCGGTTCGGGCGGAACCTGCCGAGGAACCTGGGGATCGCCTGGACCGAGGGCGGGCTCGGCGAGGCGCTCGCCAACACCACGCTGGTCGCGGGGGCGGTGGCGGCGGGCACGGTGCTGTTCTCGACGCTCGCCGGCTTCGCCTTCGCCCGGCTGCGCTTCCGGTTCCGGGGGACGCTGCTGCTGCTCGTGGGCGCGACGATGCTGGTCCCGCCGCAGCTGGGGGTGGTTCCGCTCTATCTGCTGATCGCGCGGCTGCGCTGGACGGACGAGCTCCAGGCGGTCGTGCTGCCCGCGCTCGTCTCGGCGTTCGGGGTGTTCTTCATGCGCCAGCACCTCCAGCGGGCGCTGCCGGCGGAGCTCCTGGAGGCGGCGCGGGTCGACGGGGCGGGGACGCTGCGGGTGGTGTGGCACCTGGTGTTCCCGGCGGCGCGTCCGGCGATGGCGGTCCTGGGGATGCTGTCGTTCGTGGCGGCCTGGAACGACTTCTTCTGGCCGGTGCTCGTCCTGACGCAGACCGGCAACCCGACGGTGCAGGTGGCGCTGACGGGATTGGGGCGCGGCCATGTGCCGGACACGTCCGTGGTGATGGCGGGGGCCCTGCTCGGGACGCTGCCGCTGCTGGCGGTGCTCGCGGTCTTCGGGCGCCAGATCGTGGGCGGGGTGATGCGGGGCGCGGTGAAGGGCTGACCCCGCGCCCGCCCCCGCCCGCACGCCCGCGCCCGCACGCCCGCGCCCGCGAGGGGCCTCACCCGTACGGCCGTGCCGTTGATCCACTTCCCCTGCCCCGCTGCTAGCGTCCCCATATGTCCGAGATATTGATTTTTGCTCCCTCGTGGGCGGGGTGAGGCCGCATGGGAGTCCTCCGCGACCACCCCGAACTCGCCCTCTTCCTCTGCCTCGCCGCCGGCTATCTCGTGGGCAAGCTCCGGGTGGGCCCCATCACCCTCGGCGGCATCTGCGGCACCCTGATCGTCTCGCTGCTGCTCGGCGCCTGGGCGAAGGTCACCGTCTCCGACGACGTCAAGACGATCTTCTTCGCGCTCTTCATCTTCTCCCTCGGCTACCTGGCGGGACCGCAGTTCTTCGCCAACCTCAACCGCAAGAGCCTGCGCTTCTTCGCCCTCTGCCTCATCGAGGTCGTCTGTGTCGTCGGCATCGCGCTCGGCCTCGCCAAGGCCTTCGACCTCGACGTGGGCACCGCCGCCGGCATCCTCGCGGGCGCGGCCACCGAGTCCGCCGTCGTCGGCACGGCCACCGAGGCCATCGGCAAGCTCTCCGACCTGACACAGGAGCAGATCACCCAGTACCAGGGCCACGTGGCCACCGCGTACACGGTCTGCTACCTCTTCGGCCTCGTCACCATCGTCATCTACACCAGCCAGATCATGCCGATGATGATGCGGATCAACCTCCGCGACGCCTCCCGAGAGCTGTGGGAGCGGATGCGCGGCTCCGGCGGCGGTCTGGAGCCCGACGAGCGCGAGGCGCTGCCCGGCATGGTCGGCCGGACGTTCCTGGTCACGCACGCCGACGGCGCCACGGTCCTCGACCTGGAGCGCCAGCTGGGCGGCCGGGTCACCGTCGAGGCCGTCAAGCGGGGCAGCCGGGTCCTCACCCCTCCCCCGCCCGACTTCGAACTGACCCTCTCCGACCTGGTGCTCACCGTCGGCCGGCGGGCCAACATCATCGAGGCGAGCCGGCTGATCGGCCCGGAGACCCCGGCGATCCCGGGACTCGACACCCCGCTCGCCACCACCCAGGTCTCGCTGACCGACAAGGCGGCGATCGGCAAGTCGATCGACACGCTCACCGAGGAGCACCCGGAGTTCGCCTCCGGCGGCGTGTACGTGACGGACGTCCTGCGCGGCGACCAGAACCTGCCCGCCACCCCGGAGACCGTGGTGCAGCGCGGCGACGTCCTCACCCTGGTCGGCTCCCGCTCGGGCCTCGGCAGGCTGGCGTCGAAGATCGGGGCGACGGTCAGGAACGACGCCACCGACTTCATCTACCTGGGCCTCGGCATCGCGGCCGGCTCGCTCCTCGGCCAGGTCGTGGTGGAGTTCGGCGACGTCCCGATGTCGCTCGGCACCGGCGGAGGCTGCCTGATCTCAGGGCTGCTCTTCGGCTGGTTCCGCTCCCGCACGCAGACGTTCGGCGCCTTCCCGCCGCAGGCCGCGACGACCCTGAAGGACATGGGCCTCGCGATCTTCATCGCCTGCACCGGTCTGGTGTCGGGCCCGCAGGCCTGGCCGCTCCTGAAGGAGTACGGGGCGCTGCTGCCGTTCGCCGGGATCGCGATGGTCCTCGTCCCCGCGACCCTCTCGCTGATCGTCGGCCGCAAGCTCCTGAAGATCGAGAAACCGCTGCTGATCGGCGCCATCGCGGGTCAGCAGTGCTCCACCCCGGCGATCACCTCCATCACCCAGGTGGCCCAGAGCTCGGTCCCGATGCTCGGCTACACGATCACCTACACCCTCTCCAACTTCCTGCTCCCGCTGACGGGCCCGCTGCTCGTCGGCATCCTCGGAGCCTGAGAGGCGACCCCGACGACATGACCGACTTCCTCAACCGGAACATCTTCCAGCCCCACCCCGAGCTGCTCGTCTTCCTCACCGTCGCCCTCGGCTTCCTCTTCGGGAAGCTGCGCTACCGGGCCATCGCGCTCGGCGCGGTCACCGGCTGCCTGGTGGCGGGACTGCTGCTCGGCGCCCAGTTCGAGGTCACGATCGACGGCACGGTGAAGAACCTCTTCTTCACCCTCTTCCTCTTCGCCCTCGGCTACAAGGTCGGCCCGCAGTTCTTCCGGGGCCTGCGCAAGGACGGCCTGCCGCAGGTCGTCAACGCGCTCGTGGTCTGCGTGACCGGACTCCTCGTCTCCTGGGGCTTCGCCGCGATGCTCGGGTACGGCCCCGGCCTCTCGGCCGGCCTCCTCGGCGGCGCCCTCACCCAGTCCGCGGTCATCGGCGTGGCGCAGGACGCCATCGGCAACCTGCCGGGGCTCTCCGCCGACCAGATCAAGACCGAGGAGAACCTCGTCGCGATCGGCTACGCCGTCACGTACCCGCTCGGCACCATTCTCTGCGCGATCCTCCTCGCCAACGTCCTGCCCCGGCTCTACCGGCGGGACCTGGCCGCCGAGTCGGCGCGGCTCGCGGAGGAGCTGGACGCGCCCGGCGACGACCCGGACCTCGGCGAGGGCTACTACGAGGTGGTGCCCCGCGCGTACCGCATCGACCGTCCCGACCTCGTCGGCCGCACCATCGGCGACTTCGAGAAGCAGCAGCAGGAGCTCGGGCACCGCGTCTACCTCACCCGGGTACGGCGGGACGGGGCGATCCTCGACCACGACCAGGAGACCGTGCTCCGCGCGGGCGACACCGTCGCCGTCTCGGCCCTGCGCGGCTCGCTCGTCGCGTTCGACGCCCGCACCCACATCGGCGCCGAGACCGACGACGTCGAGCTGCTCGGCTACCGGACCGAGACGCTGCACGTCGTCGCGTCGGAGAAGGAGCAGCTCGGGAAGACGGTGGCGGAGCTGCGCCGCGAACCCTTCATGGTCGGTGTGTACGTCGACCGGATCTACCGCTCCGGCGCCGCGTTCCCCTACCGGCTCTCCACGAAGCTGGAGCGCGGCGACACCGTCGTCCTGACCGGGCCGAAGCGGCTCGTGGACCCGGCGGGCCGGGCGATCGGCAAGCCCGTGCCGACCTCCTTCGCCACCGACATGCTCTGGGTGGGCCTCGGCGTCTTCCTCGGCGGCTGCGTCGGGATCCCGGCGCTCACCGTCTCCGGGGTGCCGATCTCGCTGTCGACCTCGGGCGGCGCGCTCATCATGGGCCTGGTCTTCGGCTGGATCCGGGGCAAGTACCCCACGTACGGCAACGTGCCGCCGGGAGCCCAGTGGTTCATGGACACCTTCGGGCTGTGCGCCTTCGTCGCGGTCGTCGGCATCAACGCGGGGCCCAGTTTCACCAGCGGCCTGTCCACGGCCGGCTGGGGCCTGCTGCTCTGGGGCGCGGTCGCCACCCTGGTCCCGCTGCTCGTCGGCTTCCTCGTCGGCCACTACGTCCAGCGGATCCGCTTCCCGATCCTGATGGGCGTCCTCGCGGGCGGCCAGACGACGACCGCGGCCATCGGCGCGATCAACGAACAGGCCAGGTCGCAGATCCCGACGCTCGGCTACACGATCCCCTACGCGGTGGGCAACGTCCTGCTGACGATCTGGGGCGCCGTCATCGTCATCCTCCACCACTGACCCCACTGACCCCACTGATCCCGCTGGCCCACTGGCCCACTGACCCCACTGACCCGACTGACCCGACGCACCCAGAGGACATGCCGTGCCCAAGACCACGTTCACCCGTGAGGAAATCAAGTCCTTCGCGCAGCTGTCGCCGTTCGAGCTGAAGGACAAGTTCATCCAGCTCGCGCAGGCGACGCAGGCGGACGAGCCGGGCCAGAAGGAGAAGTCGCAGACGCAGATGCTGAACGCGGGCCGCGGCAACCCGAACTGGGTTGCCACCGGCCCCCGCGAGGCCTTCCACGCGCTCGGCTACTTCGCCCTCTCCGAGTCGCGCCGCGTCTGGACCGCCGACGACCTCGGCGGGATGCCGGAGCTGGTCGGCTCCGGCGACCGCTTCGACACGTTCGTGCGGCGCCACCCGGACCTGCCCGGCATCGACCTGCTCCAGAAATGCGTCGCGTACGCCGTCGAGCGCTTCGGCTTCGACCGGGACGCGTTCGTCCACGAGCTGACCGACAGCTCCATCGGCGACAACTACCCGGTGCCGGACCGGATCCTCGCCCACACCGAGGAGGTCGTCCGCGGCTACGTCAGCGACGAGCTGTTCGCCGGCCGCCCGCCCGCCGGGAACATCTCGTACTTCGCGACCGAGGGCGGCACCGCCGCCATGTGCTACGTCTTCGACTCCCTCGTGAAGAACGGGATCCTGCGCAAGGGCGACCGGATCGCCCTGATGGTCCCGGTCTTCACGCCGTACATCGAGATCCCCGAGCTGGACACGTACGAGTTCGACGTCGTCCACGTCGAGGCCTCGCTGTTCGCCGAGACCGGTGTGCGCGAGTGGCGCTACCCGGCGGAGGAGGTGGAGAAGCTGGCCGACCCGTCGGTGAAGCTGGTCTGCGTCGTCAACCCCTCCAACCCGCCGTCGCTCGCGATGAGCGAGCGCGTGGCGCGCCAGATCGGGGACATCGTCGCGACGCGGAACCCGAACCTGCTGATCGTCACGGACGACGTCTACGGCACGTTCGTGGAGGGCTTCCGCTCGCTCGCCGCCGACCTCCCGCGCAACACGCTGCTCGTGTACTCGTACTCCAAGCACTACGGCTGCACCGGCCACCGGCTCGGCGTCATCGGCCTCCACGACGACAACGTCGTCGACGACATGATCGCCGCGCTGCCGCAGGCCGAGAAGGACCGCCTGAACAAGCGGTACGGCTCGCTGTCCCTGGAGCCGGAGAAGATCCGGTTCATCGACCGCCTAGTCGCCGACTCCCGTCAGGTCGCCCTCAACCACACCGCCGGGCTCTCGCTGCCGCAGCAGACGATGATGGTGCTCTTCTCCCTCTTCGACATGCTGGAGGAGGGGCAGGCGTACAAGCGGCGGATCCGCGGCATCGTGCGCCGGCGGCTCGACCTGCTCCTCGAAGGCGCCCGGATGAAGATCGCGGACGACCCGCAGCGGGCCGGGTACTACGTCGAACTGGACCTCCTCGCGGAGGCCGAGCGGGTCCACGGCAAGGACTTCGCGGAGTTCCTGGAGAAGAACTACGAGCCGGTGGACCCGCTCTTCCGGCTGGCCGAGCAGACCCGCGTCGTCCTCCTCAACGGCGGCGGCTTCGACGGCCCCCAGTGGTCGGTCCGGGTCTCCCTCGCCAATCTCGACGACCTCGACTACCTGAAGATCGGCCACCACCTGCGGGCGATCTTCACCGACTACGCGGAGGAGTGGAAGGCCGCCCGGGCCGCCGGCTGACGTACGGGGACGGGTGCGCGCCCCGGCCGGGGTGGGGTGGTGCCGGCCGGGGCGCGCGGTGTGGGGGGACTCGGGGGTCCGGCTACTTGTAGGCGGCGAAGGCCTTCGTGAAGGCCAGCGGCTGCTGGAGGATCGAGGAGCAGGTGGCGTCGGCGTAGGAGACGGCCCCGGCCGCGCACTGCTTGTCGCGGGTCGAGGACCACATGGAGAGCCAGCCGATGCCCTTCGACCGTGCGAACTCGACGAGCTGGGTGGCGTCGTCGACCCGGAAGACCTCGCTGGCCACGTCGTTCACTCCGATCATGGGGGTGACGGCGACGGTCTTCCAGGCGGCGGCGTCGGAGAGGCCGAGCACGCCCTTGATCTGGGCCTGGGTCGCGGTGGCGGCCTGCACGGCGTAGGTGCCCATGTCGGCGCTGTAGGCCGGTCCGTAGTCCATCGCCATGATGTTGACGGCGTCGACGCGGACGCCGTTGCGGCGGGCGTCGGCGAGCAGGTCGACGCCCGGCTGCGTGAGGCCCTCGGGCATGACCGGCAGCGTGAAGGAGACGTTCAGGCCGGGGTGGGTCCTCTGGAGCTGGGCGATGGCCTGGGATCGGCGGGTGTTCGCGGCCGTGTCGGGGAGGGCGGCGCCCTCGACGTCGAAGTCGACCTTGGTGAGCCCGTAGTGGTCGATCACCTTGCCGTACGCCGTCGCGAGGTCGGCGGAGGTCGCGCAGTTGAGGGCCAGTTCGCGGCCGGCGGCGCCGCCGAAGGAGACGCGGACGTCACCGCCCCTGGCGCGCAGGGCGCCGATCTGGGCGGCCACCTTGTCGTTGGCCAGGTCGGTGACGCCGCCCCACAGGGGTGCGCAGCCGCCGCCGGAGGTGATGAAGGCGAGGTTGAACTCCTTCACACCGGTGGCGTCGGCGGTGGCGAGGAGGTCGTACGCCGGGTAGAGCGAGGTGTCGACGTACGGGGCGTACTTCGCGGCTCCGGCGGCGGGGGTTGCGGTGGTGGTGGCCGTCGGCTTCGGGCTCGCCGTCGCGGTGGCGGTGGCGGTCGGCCGCGGGCTCGCGGTGGCGGTCGGCGTGGCGGTGGCGGTCGGCCGCGGGCTCGCGGTCGCGGTGGGCTGCTCGGTGGGGCGGCCGCTGGGGGTGGGGGCGGGGCCTCCGGCCGAACAGACGGTCTTGTTGATGAGGCAGCCGGTGGGGTCGCCGGCCTGGCCGCCGGCGGAGGTGACGAAGCCGACGGTGACGGACTGGCCGGGGGCCAGCTGCCGGTTCCAGCTCGCGGGCCGCACGGTGACGTGGCGGCCGGAGACGGTGTGCTCGCCGTTCCAGAGGGAGCCGATGGTGGTCCCCGCGGGCAGGTCGAACTCCAGGGTCCAGTCGGACTGGGCGGTGCTGGTCTCGTTGGTGACGACGTACTGCCCGGTGTAGCCGCCGGTCCAGGAGCTGGTGCGGGTGTAGGCGGCTCCGACGGCGGCGGCCTGCGCCGTGCCGGTGAGGGCGAGAACGGTCCCGCCGACGACGGCCGCCGCGACGACCGCACCGACCACCTTGGTCCTGGTGCTCGCCGTGCGCCGGTGCGATCTCGTGCCCATCGGGTGCCTGCCTCTGCGTGCCGGGGTGGGGTGGGGGTGCGGCAGCACGCTAGCGCCGCCGAACCGGACAAAAGCCCCGGCACGGACGGGGGCCGGGATCCTTAGGCTCCGCTTAAGGAAGCCATCGGAACCAGCAAAGGTTCAGGACGCGTCGGCCCGCCGGGAGCCGGTGGCACCGAGGCGGCGGCGGGCCGGACGGTGGCCGCGGCGGGCCGGGGCGCCGGCCCCGGCCCGGCCGTCGAGGCCGATCCAGACGCGGACCTCGGTGCCGCCGAGGACCGAGTGGCCGATGCGGACGTCCCCGCCGGTGGACTCGGCCATGCGCCGCACGATGTCCAGGCCGAGCCCGGTCGAACCGGCCCGGTCGCCGCGGTTGCCGCGCGCCAGGGCGGCGGCCGGGTCGGCGATGCCCTGTCCGGCGTCGGAGACGAGGACGATGACGGCGTCCTCCCCGTTGTGGACGTCGACGGAGAAGGCGGTGCCCTCAGGGGTGTGCCGGAAGACGTTGCCGAGCAGGGCGTCGAGCGCGGCGACGAGTTCGGGCCGGGCGACCGGGATGCGTACGGGACGCTCCACGCCCGCGACGCGTACGCGCCGCCCCTCGTCCTCGGCGAGCGCGGACCAGAAGCCCATCCGCTCGCGCACCACCTCGGCGGCGTCGCAACCCGCGCCCGGTCCGGGGCCCTGGGTCTGCGGCTTCGCCTCCCTGGCCGTACGGATGATGATGTCGACCTCCCGCTCCAGCTGCTCGACGGCGGTCCTGGTCTGCTCGGCGGCCGGGGAGCCGCCGAGCGAGGCGGCGTTGAGGCGCAGCACGGTGAGCGGGGTGCGCAGCCGGTGGGAGAGGTCGGCGGCCAGTTCCCGCTCGTTGGCGAGGAGCTGGACGACCTGGTCGGCCATCGAGTTGAAGGCGACGGCCGCCGACTTGAGCTCGGGCGGCCCCTCCTCGGGGACGCGTGCGCCGAGCCTGCCCTCGCCCAGGTCGTGGGCGGCGCCCGCGAGCCGCTGGGCGGGCCGGACCATGCGGACGCCGAGCCGGTCGGCGACGGCGACGGAGCCGACGATCAGGGCGACGCCGACCCCGGCGAGCACGAGCCAGGCGGTGGCGACGCCGTTGCTCACCTCGCCCTCGGGGACGAAGAGTTCGACGACGGCGACCTTTCCGCTGCTGAGCGCGGTGGGCTGGAGCAGCGCGAAGCCGCCGGGGACGGCGGCGATCGAGGCGCGGCCGAGTTCCCGGGTGGCGGCGACGGACCGGGCACCGGCCCTGCGGGTGCCGATCTCCAGGTCCGTGCCCCCGGGTCCGGCGGCGGGCACGTGGACGGCGAGGCGACCGGCGGCGCCGTCCTCGGTGGTGGCGACGGCCTTGTCGAGCTCGGCGCGGTCGGTGGTGATGGCGAGGACCGGGGCGAGCCCGGCGGCCCGCCGCTCGGCGTTGGAGAAGGCCCGGTCGCGGGCCATCTCCTTGACGACGAGCCCGAGGGGGACGGCGAAGGCGACGACGACCATGGCGGTGACGGCGAGCGCCACCTTGACGAGGGCCCATCTCACGGCCGCGGCTCCTGGCGCCAGGGCTCCGCGGGGGTCTCCGCCGGGGACTCCGCCGGCGGTTCGAGCTTCACGCCGACACCGCGCAGGGTGTGGAGGTAGCGGGGCCGCGCGGCCGTCTCGCCCAGCTTCCGCCGCAGCCACGACAGATGGACGTCGATCGTCTGGTCGTCGCCGTAGGACTGCTGCCACACCTCGGCGAGCAGCTCCTTGCGCGGGACCACGACCCCGGGCCGCCCGGCGAGGAAGGCCAGCAGGTCGAACTCGCGCCGGGTCAGGTCGAGCCGGGCGCCGTCGAGTTCCGCCTGCCGCCGCAGCGGGTCGACGGTGAGCCCGCCGACCCGGATCACGGTCGAGGCGGGCGCGTCACCGCCCGCGGACCGCGCCCGGCGCAGGACCGCGGCCATCCGGGCGGAGAGGTGGTCGACCGAGAAGGGCTTGACGAGGTAGTCGTCGGCGCCCGCGTGCAGCAGCCGTACGATCTCGGCCTCGTCGTCCCTGGCCGTCGCGATGATCACCGGTACGTCGGTGATGCCGCGCAGCATCTTGAGCGCCTCGGACCCGTCGAGATCGGGCAGCCCCAGGTCCAGGATCACGACGTCGAAGCGGACGTGGGCGACCTCGCGCAGCGCCTCCAGGGCCGTGCCGACGCTCCGTACGGTGTGGGAGGCGTCGGACAGGTGCCTGATGAGGGCGGAGCGCACGAACTGGTCGTCCTCGACCACGAGCACACTTGCCATGGGCGGCACCGTACGCCATTCGGGTGAGCCCGTCGGCAGGGTCCACCCTCCGGTACGTCCCCGGCCGGGGTGGTGCAGTATGACCCGCGTGCGAAGAGGACTCGTTCACGCCCTGGCCTGGTCGCTCGCCACCGGCGCGGCGGTCACGCTCTCCTGGTGGGGGGTGCACACGGTGCTGTCCGGCACGGTGTACGACCCGCCGCGCGCGCTGCCCCTGCCCGCCGGAACCGGCGCGGACGCCGGCACGGACGCCGGAACCGGCACGGGAGCCGACGGAGGCACGGCCGGTGCGGGCGGCACCCCGCTGACCTCCTCGACCCACCGCCCGGACACGGCCGGCGGGTCGCCGCCGGCCGCCCCCGCCACGAGCCGCACCCCGTCCGCGGCCACGCCGACCGCGCCCACGGCCGCGCCGTCCCGGACGGCGACGCCCTCGCCCGGCCCGGAGCTCCCGGCGGCCGGGGCGACGACCGCCGCCGGTGACGACCCGTCCGGGGTGAAGAGCTACTCCGTGGACGGCGGCCGGGTCGCCTTCGACCTGGGCGAGACCTCGGCGGAGCTGGTCTCCGCGACCCCGGCGTCCGGCTGGCGGATGCAGGTGTGGAAGCAGCCGTCCTGGATCCGGGTGACGTTCACGCAGGACGGCCGCGAACTGTCCGTCTTCTGCGTCTGGCACGACACCGCGCCCCGGGTGGAGATCGACGACCGCCGGATCTGACGTCCGGCGGCGGGCCGCGCTCAGCGGAAGGCGGACGCGGGCGGTACGGGCGAGGGCTTGGCGCTCGCGTCGGTGACGGGCGCGGCGCCGCCGGTGAAGTCGGCGAGGGCCCGGCCGTGTTCGAGGCGGCCGGGGTGCGGGTCGGTGGCGACCCGCCGGGTCAGCTCGGCGACGGGCAGGGCACGGTCCGAGGCGAGCAGCACCGCGTTGCCGAAGCGGCGGCCGCGCAGCACGGTCGGGTCGGCGACGAGGGCCAGTTCGGGGAAGACGGTGGCGGCGGTGGCGATCTGGCCGCGGAGGTGGGCCAGGGGCGGGCCGTCGGCGAGGTTCGCCGCGTAGAACCCGCCGGGCCGCAGCGCCCGCCGCACCTCGGCGAGGAACTCGGTGCTGGTGAGGTGTGCCGGGGTGCGGGCCCCGCTGAAGACGTCGGCGATGATCAGGTCGGCCCAGCCGTCCTGGACCTTGGCGAGTCCGGCGCGGGCGTCGGTGGAGCGGACCCGGACGCGGGCCCCGGGGTCGAGCGGCAGTTCCCTGCGGACCAGCTGGACGAGGGGCGTGTCGACCTCGACGACCTGCTGGGTGGAGCGGGGCCGGGTCGCGGCGACGTACCGGGCGAGGGTGAAGGCGCCGCCGCCGAGGTGGACGGCCTGGAGCGGCCGGTTCGGCGGGGCGGCGAGGTCGGCGACGTGCCCGAGGCGCCGCTGGTACTCGAAGGTGAGGCGCGCCGGGTCGTCAAGGTCGACGTGCGACTGCGGGGCGCCGTCGATGAGCAGCGTCCAGGCGCGGGGCCGTTCCCGGTCGGGTATCAGCTCGGCGAGCCCCCCGTCGACGGTCTCGACGACGGAGGCGTCCCCCGCACCCCGCTCACGCTGCTTGTTCCTGGCCACGTCCCCATTATCGGGGCGGCCGCACCGGAGCGGCCCACCGCGCCGGGGCGGGGCTCAGTGGCAGCCGTCGGCGGCCTCGATGAGGCGGGCGGCCTCGCCGAGGGCCTCGCGCAGGACGGCCGGGTCGGTGACCGCCCCGGTGTCGTCGGGGGGCAGGAGCCAGCCGGCGGGGCGGGGCGCGTCGCCCGCCGGTTCGGGCAGTTCGGGGAGTTCCGGCAGGCGCAGACCGCGCCCGCTGGTCTGCGTACAGGCGCTGCCCGGCATGTCCCAGGCCGCCGCCGTGCCGGGCGGCACGAGGAAGCCGAGGGTGTCGCAGGCGCCGTCGTGCAGGACGGGGCCGACCGCGGGGGCGCCGCCGCGGCGCAGGATGTCGACGGCCTCCAGACCCTGGCGGGCCGGCACGGTCACCAGGTCGCAGGGGCCCGCGGGGGGCAGGCCCGCTCCGGTGTCCGGGGCGGTCACGGCCCGGGTGGCCGTCTGCGATCCGATCTCCGTCATGGGGACCCCTCCTCGCTCGGGAGGAGACGCGTTCCGTCTCCCCTACGGTTCAACGCCCGTGCGCGTCAACGGCTACGGCGGCACGCCGCCGCAAAGGATGGCAGTTCATGGCAGATCGCAGGCGAGATATCCGGTTTGTAGCCAAACTCTGCGTAGGCATCCGGTCACAGCAGGTACGTTCTTGCCGCCGGACCACCCGGCAGCACCAGGAGAGGGCTCGGCCATGGCCATGTCACGGGCAGTTCCCAATCTCGCCTTCCGACGGCTCCGCGGACAGCACTCCCCCGCGGAGTTCGCCGCCACGGTCCGCCGGGCGGCACGGGAGATCGGCGAACAGGTCGCGTGCGACGCCCGCTACATCGGGCGCGTGGAGGCGGGCGAGATCCGCTGTCCCAACTACGCGTACGAGCGGGTCTTCCTGCACATGTTCCCCGGTCTCACCCTCGCCGACCTGGGCTTCTCCGCGCGGGAGGCGGTGCGCGGCCGGAGACACGGCGTCCCGGCCGGATCACCGGCGCCCCCCGCCGTCACAACCCGGAACGATGAGGAGAGCGACGTGCTGCGTCGCGCATTCATGACGAGCGGCACCGCCACCCTGGCGGCGGCCTCTCTGGGACTCGGCGGCACGGCCGTCGCGATCCCCGCCCCCCGGGGCACGCACCGGATCGGCGAGACCGAGGTGCGGGCCGTCGAGGAGGCCGTACGACGGATCCGGCTGCTCGACGACCGGCACGGCGGCGACGGGCTCTACAAGGTCGCCGCCCAGCCGCTCCGCACCGCCTACGCCCTGCTCGACGCCGGGACCGCGGCCCGCCGCTCCACCGAGGACCGGCTGCACGCCGGCGCGGGCGAACTGTCCCTCTCGGTGGGCTGGCTGGCCCACGACTCGGGCCGCCACGAGGACGCCCGCTCCCACTACGCCGAGGCCCTCGCCACCGCCCGGGTCGCCGGGAACGCGGCCCTGGAGGCGCACGCCTTCTGCAACACGTCCTTCCTCGCCAAGGACACCGGTCGGTTCCGCGAGGCGGTCCGGGCCGCGCAGGCCGGCCTGCGCGCCGCCCGGCCGCTCGGCTCGTCCCGGCTCCTCGCGCTGCTCTCGCTGCGCGAGGCCGCCGCCTGGGCCGGGCTCGGCGACCGCTCGGCGTGCGAGGAGGCCCTCGGCCGCGCCCACGGCCACTTCGACCGGGGCGCGCACGAGGACGACCCCGAGTGGATGTCGTTCTTCGGCGAGCCCGAACTGGAGGCCCTGGAGGCGCACTGCTGGTCGGCGCTGGGCGAGTGGGGCCGCGCGGCCCGCCACGCGCACCGGGCCACCGTCCTGCAGAACCCGCACTTCGCCCGGAACCTCGCGCTCTACCGCGCGCAGTTCGCCGGGAACCTCGCCCGCGCCGGGCGCCTCGACGAGGCCGCCGCCGAGGCCCGGCGCGTCGAAGACTCCCTCGCGGACATCGGCTCGGCCCGCGTCGAGCACCTCCTCGCCGACACCCGGCGGGTCCTCGCCGCGTCGACCTGAGGCCGGGGGGTGAGGGAGGGGCGCGGTCCGGGCCGAGGCGGGCGGCCCGGGGGGCTACTGCTCCAGGTGGCCCGTGTCGTTCCAGCGTTCGAGCGCCGGGGCGCCGTACGCCCAGCCGAGGACGGACAGGCTCGTCGGGTCCAGGCGGATGCGGGAGGCGAAGGAGACGTCCTCGCCGAGCCAGCGCGCGCCGATCGACCGCAGGATGTGGCCGTGCGCGAAGACCAGCACGTCACGGTCGGCCGAACGGGCCCACTCCACGACCTCGTCCGCCCGCGCGGAGAGCTGCGCCAGCGTCTCGCCCTCCTCGACGCCGTCGCGCCAGATCAGCCAGCCCGGCCGCCGCGCGTGGATCTGGGCCGGGGTCAGCCCCTCGTACGCCCCGTAGTCCCACTCCATGAGCGCGTCCCACGGCTCGGCCCGGTCGCCGAAGCCCGCGAGCCCGCAGGTCTCGCTCGCGCGGACCAGCGGGCTGGTGCGCACCTCGACGTCGGGCAGGGCCTGCCAGGGGCCGCGGTGCAGGCGCTCGCCGAGCAGCTTGGCGCCGCGCCGGCCCTCGTCGAGCAGCGGTATGTCGGTCCTGCCGGTGTGCCGGCCGAGCAGGGACCACTCGGTCTGGCCGTGCCGGGCGAGCAGGATGCGCGGTGCCATGGGAAGGGCTCTCCTGGGGTTCACGGGTGCGGTGCGTGGTGCCCCTCCATCATCGCCCAGGTGAATGACGGGCAAGCCGGCGGCGAGCCGCGGGCGACCGGCGGGCAACCCCGCGGCGTCGTGGCGCGTCCCCCCTCCGGGGCGATCGACATCATCCGGGGGACCGTGTCATGCGCAAGCCACGCTGGTGGGCCGAACTTCTGCTGCTCGCGGCCGTGTACGCGGCCTACACCGGGGCCCGGCTCCTGGTGCGCGGCGGGGAGGCGACCGCCGTCGAGCACGGCCTCGCGATCCTGCGCCTGGAGGGGAACCTCGGCATCGACGCCGAGCGCCCGCTGAACCGCCTCTTCACGGACGTCGCCGCGTTCGGCGTCCCGGCGGACTTCGCGTACGCCTCGCTCCACTACCTGGTCACCCCGGCGGTCCTCGTCTGGCTCTTCCGGCGGCGGCCCGCCGCCTACCGGTCCGCCCGCACCTGGCTGATGGTCTCCACCCTCCTCGGCCTGGTCGGCTTCACCCTGCTGCCCACCTGCCCGCCCCGGTTGCTCGACCCGGTGCACGGCTTCACCGACACGATGGCCCACTTCGCCTCGTACGGCTGGTGGGGCGGCGAGGCCAGCGCGCCGCGGGGGCTCGGCGGGATGACGAACCAGTACGCGGCGATGCCCAGCCTCCACGTCGGCTGGGCGCTGTGGTGCGGGGTGCTGCTCTGGCGGTACGGGCGGACTCCGCTCCCGCGCGCCCTGGGCGTGGCCTATCCGCTGGTCACCACGTTCGTGGTGATGGGCACCGCCAACCACTACCTGCTCGACGCGGTCGCCGGGGCGGCCGTGATGGGCGCCGGGCTGCTGCTCGCCCCGCACGTGCTGCGGTACGCGGACCGGATCGCCGGACGGGACAGGGTCACCGGACGGGGCGGGATCGCCGGACGGGGTGGGGGAAGCCCGGAACCCGCCCCGGTTGTCAGTGGCGGATGCGAGACTTCCACGGGTGAGCACATCCCTGGGCGGCGGTCTGCCACGACCGCCGCAGACGACACTCCGGCATCTGCTCGCTGAGCTGCGCGGACCGGCCGTCGCCCCGCGTCCCCTGGACGCGCGGGCGCTCGCGGCGCTCGCCGCCAACCCCGGCTGCAAGCGGCGGGCCCTGCTCGACGGCGCCGGGGTCGACAAGGCGGCGCTGGCGTCGAAGCTCGGCTCGCCCGCGCCGTTCGGCCAGTCGCAGTTCGCGATCGTCCGGGGGAACTCCTTCGAGGCCAAGGTCAAGGCGGACGGCGGCCGCGAGCTGGTCCGGCTGCTCGGCGCCCCGGAGCCCGACGCGGTCGCCGTGCCCGACCTGGCGGCCTCGGGACCCGAGGGACGCACGGCCCGCACCGCGCTCGCGCTGCGCGAGGCGACCGCGGCGGGGGCGTGGACGCTCCTCGACCATCCGCTGCTCGCCCTCGACGTGGCGGGCTCGCCCGTCTACCTGGAGCCGGACGCGGTCGTCGTGCACCCCGACGGCCGGTGGACGGTTGTGGAGATCAAGTCCTTCCCGACGGTCGACGGCGCCGCCGACGCCGCGAAGGTGGGGGCGGCGGCCCGCCAGGCGGCCGTCTACGTCCTCGCCCTGGAGCGGGTCGCCGCCAGGACCGAGGGCGCGGAGGTGGCGCACACGGTGCTCCTCGTCTGCCCGAAGGACTTCTCGAACGTGCCGACGGCCACCCCGGTCGACGTCCGCAAACAGCGCTCGGTCACCCGCCGCCAGCTGGCCCGGCTGACCCGCATCGAGGAGATCGCGGACGCCCTGCCGGAGGGCACCAGCTTCGACGTGTCGGAGCGGACCCCGCAGGAGCTTGCCCGGTCCGTGGAGTGCGTGCCCCACGCGTACGCGCCGGAGTGCCTGGCCGCCTGCGAGCTGGCCTTCCACTGCCGGGCGCGGGCCCGCGAGGCGGGCGCCGTCGAGACCCTGGGCCGTTCGGTGCGGGGCGAGCTGGGCGGCCTGACGACGGTCGGCTCGGTCCTGGCCGCGGCGCGCGGCGAGGAGGGCGACCCCGAGGACCCGGCGGTCGCGGCACTGCGGCGGGCGCGCGCCCTGCGGGACGAGGCCCTGACGGAGGCCGCCGGGTCCGCGGGGGTGGCGGCGTGTCACTGATCGCCACCCTGGCCCGGCTGGAGGCCGTCGAGTCGGGCCGCGCGCAGCCGCTGGCCACCGTCCGGCACCGGCACCTGTCGTCCCGGCCGCTCGTCCTCGTCCCGCTGACCACCGCCGGCGAGGCGGGCGCCCCGCTGGGCGCCCTCGTCGGCACCGACCCGGCGGAGCCGCGGCTCCTGGTGGTCGCCCAGCCCCGCGACCGGGACCTGCGGTTCGCGTTCCTCGCCGACCTGGCGGAGGAGGTCCTGCCGTACATCGACGCGTACGCGGACGTCGTCGGGCCGGCCGAGCGCAGCGAGACGGACCCCGAGACCGGCAAGAAGGTGAAGGTCGAGGTCGAGCTGTGCGCGGACGCGCCGCAGCTGATCGTGCCCAGCCGGGCGGGCGTGGAGTACGTACGGCTCCTCGGGCGCTCGATGCGGTTCCGGCGCACGGCCGAGCAGGACCCGGAGACGCCGTTCCCCGCGCCGCCCCGGGTGCCGCTGCTCGGCCGCTGGCTGACGCACTACGGGGAGCGGGCCCGGGTGCCGGGCTCCTCGCTCCTGCTCGCGGCGACCGACCTGCTGAACCGGCACTGGGCGACCGGCCAGTCGTCCCTGGAGGACCAGCACCTGGGCGCCCTGCTCGCCTGGATCGACCCGGCCGACGGCGAGCCGGGCGCCGAGGGGGCGCTCCGGGCCGAGCTGGGCCGGGACGCGCAGGGCCGGCTGCTCTGCCCGCCGGCCGGTCCCGCGACCGACCCGGCGTTCGACAACACGCTCCTGGCGCCCGCGATCGAGCGGTACGACCGGGCCCGGCAGGCGCTCGGCGCGGCCGAGGACGGGGAGGCCGCCGACAGCGGCCTCGCCGAGCTGCACCGGGCCGAGGGGGAGCTGCGGCGTCTGGTCGCCTCCCAGCTGAAGCCGACCTGGGACGCCGTGTGGCGGGCCCTCGGGCTGCTGCGGGCGCTGCCCGAGGGGTCCAGGGTCGCCGACCGCTGGACCCGGGACCGCTGGTCGTTCACCGCCCACCGGGACCGGATCACGGCCGGGGAGCCGCCTCAGCCGCGCCGGGACGACGCCGTGACGGCGGCCGCGAAGCTCGCCGCGCGCGAGCAGGCGCAGGGCCAGCTGGAGGCGCACGAGGCCCTCGACGATCCGCTCGTGCTGGCCGGGCGGCGGCTCGCCGGGGAGGCGTTCGCGGCGGAGGTCGTCGAGGTGACGATGGCGTGGACCGAGTCGAAGCGCCCGGCGCCGCGCCCGCTGCTCACGGTCCGCACCGACGACCGGCCGCACCTGGCCGAGAAGGTGCGGGTGTTCCGCTCGCTCGACGGCAAGCCGCAGGCGGCGGAGTTCGTGCGGTACGAGGACGACGGCGCGCTGGTGCTGCGGCTCCTCGACCGGATGGGCCGGTCGAAGGAGCCGGCCGAGGGCTCGGTGCCGGAGAAGGGCGAGCGGATCTCCTGGACGCTCTTCGAGCACGACCAGCGGGTCGGGCCGAAGCTGCCGGACCCGGAGGAGACGCCCTGGACGCACGGCGGACCGCCGCGCACGGACGCCCCCGAACTGCCCGACGCCGTGACCCCCGAGGACCTGCTGTGACCGAGTTCGATCCTTCCGCCGAGGCGGCGCGGGCCACGGCCGCGATCCTGGCCGACACCCTGCACGGCACCTCCCGCGGCGTGGTCGTCGACTCCCCGCCCGGCGCCGGCAAGTCGACCCTCGTGGTGCGGGCCGCCCTCGAACTGGCCGCTGCCGGGCGGCCGTTGATGGTGGTCGCCCAGACGAACGCGCAGGTCGACGACCTGGTGCTGCGGCTCGCCGAGAAGGAGCCGGACCTGGAGGTGGGCCGGCTGCACTCCAGCGACAGCGACGCCTACGACAAGGCGCTCGACGACCTCGCGCAGGTACGGAAGTCGGCGAAGGCGGGTGATCTGGTGGGGCTTCCCGTGGTCGTCTCGACGGCCGCGAAGTGGGCGCACGTGAAGAACGTCGAGCCGTGGTCGCACGCGATCGTCGACGAGGCGTACCAGATGCGCTCCGACGCGCTGCTCGCCGTGGCCGGGCTCTTCGAGCGGGCCCTGTTCGTGGGCGACCCGGGCCAGCTCGACCCGTTCTCGGTGGTGGGCGCCGAGCAGTGGGCGGGCCTGTCGTACGACCCGTCGGCGAGCGCCGTCTCCACGCTGCTCGCCCACAACCCGGAGCTGCCGCAGCACCGCCTCCCGGTGTCGTGGCGGCTGCCCGCCTCGGCGGCGCCGCTGGTGTCCGACGCCTTCTACCCGTACACCCCGTTCCGCAGCGGTACGGGGCACGGGGACCGGCGGCTGGCGTTCGGGGTGCCGTCGGACGGCTCGGGCCCCGACCGGGTCCTCGACGAGGCCGCCGCCTCCGGCTGGGGCCTGCTCGAACTGCCGGCCCGCCACACGCCGCGCACCGACCCCGAGGCGGTCGGCGCGATCGCCCTGGTCGTGCGGCGCCTCCTCGACCGGGGCGGGGCGGCGGTCTCGGAGCGCTCGGAGCACCCGGTGCCGCTGACCCCCGACCGGATCGCGGTCGGGACCGCCCACCGCGACCAGGCGGCGGCGGTCCGCGCGGCGCTCGCGGACCTCGGCGTCGCGGGCGTGACGGTGGACACCGCGAACCGCCTCCAGGGCCGCGAGTACGACGTGACGGTGGTCCTCCACCCGTTGTCGGGCCGTCCGGACGCGACCGCCTTCCACCTGGAGACGGGCCGCCTCTGCGTGCTCGCCTCCCGCCACCGCCACGCGTGCGTCGTGGTCTGCCGCGCGGGCGTCGCCGAACTCCTCGACGAACACCCCTCGACGGAGCCGGTGCAGCTCGGGGTCACGGTGAAGTTCCCGGACGGCTGGGAGGCCAACCACGCGGTCCTCTCCCACCTGGCGGAACACCGCGTGCGCTGGACGCCCTGAGGCGTCAGCGGCCGGTGGCGGCGGCCAGGGCGAGGAGTTCGTCGACCGACCACTGGTCGTAGACGTGCTCGCCGTACCCGGCGGCGGCGACGCGGCCGTCCGGGGTGAGCAGGAAGTCCGCGGGGAGGCCCAGCCTGCCCGCGGGCTGGGCGGCGGCGGGCAGCCGGCCCCGGCCCGCGTCGAGTTCCCGGGCGCCGCTCGCGACGGACCGGACGATCGCGGGCCAGGCGCGCGGGTCGAGCAGGGCCCTGCGGTGGGCCTCCACGCCGAACTCCGCGTACAGCAGCTTGTCCGGGTCGGCGACGACGGCGAACGGCAGGTCCGCCACGTGCGCGCGGAGTTCCGGCGCGGGTGAGTGGAAGAGGACCACCTCGCGGATCCCGGCCCGTTCGATCTCCTGGTGGCGCCGGACCACCGACCGCAGGTGGAGGTTGCAGACGGGGCAGCCGGCGAAGCGCCGGAACTGCACGTGGGTGAGGCGTTCGGGGTCGGGAACCGTCAGCGGCGTTCCGATCACGGGGTCCAGCCGCCGGGCCGGGACGACGGCCCCGGGTGCGAGACGGGTGCGGGTCAGGGGCGTGCGCATGGGGCGCCTTCCTTCACGGGAGGTGTAGGCGTACGGCGTACTCCCATCAGCGTAGGCGTAAGGCGTACGCTGTCAACCGCCATGCCTCGACCACGCTCCCTCACCCCCGACGCCCTGGCCGCCGCCGCCCTCGCCGTCATCGACCGCGACGGGCTCGCCGCCCTCTCCATGCGCTCGGTCGCCGCGGAACTCGGCATGAGCCCGATGGGGCTCTACCGGTACGTCGCCGACCGCGAGGAGCTGGAGGGACTCGTCGTCGACCGCGTCCTCGCCGCCGTCGACACCACCCCGCCCGCCCCCGGCGCCCCCTGGCGGGAGCGCGTCGAGACGATGGCCGGACGGCTGCGCGACGCCGTCGTCCGGCACCCGGGCGCGATCCCGCTGACCGTCGCCCACCGGCACCGCGCGCCCGCCGGGCTGCGCTGGTCCGAGACGGTGCTCGGCATCCTCACCGAGGCGGGCGTCACGGGCGCCCGGCGGGTCGTGGCCCTGCGCGCGCTCCACGCGTACGTCACCGGGGCGATCCAGCTCGGACACCTCGGGCCGCTCGCCGGGGACGGCACGGCGGCCATCGCGGCCCTGCCCGGGGACCGGTTCCCGCTCCTCGCGGAGACGGCGCGGACCGCCGGCGGGGTCGGCCCCGACGAGGAGTTCCTCGGCGGGCTGCGTCTGCTCCTGCGCGGGCTCGACGACCGACCGTCCACCCCTGGCCAGGGCACCCCCTTGCGGGGCGCGGGACAATGAGAAGCGGCCCGGGTGTCCGGGCCGCCCGTGTGCCGCGGGCACGTGCGCGAAGAGGAGACGAGCGATGGCGGAACCCGCGGAGCGGAGCGGACAGCGGCGGCTCAGGCCGGCCCAGCTGATCTTCGAGCCTGCCGAGGCGACCGCCGACCCGGAGCACTTCTTCGACCTGGAGTCGATGGAGGACCCGCGCGAGCTGCTCGCCCGCGCGACGGAACTGACGCACGCCTTCCGGGCCGCGACGGACCGGGCGGTGGAGTTCCAGGCGATCGCGGCGGCCCGGCTCGCCGACCCGCGGCGGTTCGACCGGCTGACGGCGGCGGACGTCGCCGAGCGGGCCGACTGGACCGAGGACTACGCGCACAAGATGATCGAGTTCGGCCGCGACCTGATCCGTACGAGCGGCCGCCACGCCGAGGAGTAGCCCCCGGAAGCGGGGCGGGGAGCGGCCTCGGGAGTAGTCCGCCGGACGCCACCCCTGGCATATGCGGTGCGCACGATACTGCGCCCGCACCCCTCCTGTCCGGGATTCCGGGAACTCTCGGAAACCGGTCCGTCACCGCCGGTACACCTGGACGCATGACGACGACGACCTGGCTCCGCGACCAGACCGCCCACGACGTCTTCCGCTTCCTCGCCGAGGGCGGTGACGAACGGCACCAGACCGCACGGGTGACCTCCGACGGCGCCGCCTGGCTGGCCTCCGCCGCCGGGGGCGGCGCGGCGCTCGCCCGCTGGGAGGCCAGGCCCGCCGCGCCGGCGGCCCTGCCCTGCGGGACGCTCTTCGACGTCGTCAACGTGGACCCGGTCTTCGGGCGCCGGATGCTGGACCGGCTGTGGGAGGAGGGCCCGGGCTCCGGCCCCGTGGCCGTGCACCGGGGCCGGATGATGCTGTTCGCCGCCCCGGGTACCGCCCAGCGGCTGCCCGCGCTGCTCGACTGGGAGGAGTGGAGCGAGGCCGTGCCGCGCCCGCTCTGTCACGGCGTCGGGGACGCCGTGACCGTACCGCCGCTGCTGCCCTCCGGGGCGTCGGGTCCGCGCTGGCTGGTCGCCCCCGACACGCGGAGCCCCTGGCTTCCGGGACCCGAGGTGATGCTCTGGGCCTGCGTCCGGGCCGCCCGGGCGGTTTCGGCGGCCGACGTGCGGGTATCGATTTTTGCTCCCGCCGATTCGGATGCTAATGTCTACGACGTCAGCAGGCGCCGCTAGCTCAGTTGGTTAGAGCAGCTGACTCTTAATCAGCGGGTCCGGGGTTCGAGTCCCTGGCGGCGCACAGACGGAAGAAGCCCTTCGCGGAAGCGGGGGGCTTCTTCGTGTTCCCGGCACCGCTCCCGCCGCGGCGCTCAGTCGCCCGGGGGCGGGGGCGTGACCTTCACCGTCCACACGCCGGTCCCCGTGCGCTCCACGACCTCCACCCGCACGCCGGTGCCGGGCACGGTCAGCGTCTCGCCCTCCTCCAGGGGCGCGTCGGCGAGCGGAGGGTAGACCGAGCGCTCCCAGCAGGCCTCCGTCTCGGGGTGGGCGTCGACCACCTCCACCGGGCCGTCGCCGGACGCCGCCCCGCCCCGTACGTGGTAGACGAGGACCCCCTCGGTGCAGGTGTCGGCGTCGTTGCCGGTCGCGGCGCGCGCCTCGATCGCGAGGACGCTGTCCCGGCCCGTACGGACCACGGCGAGGCGGGTGCCGGGCGTCGACCCGGCGGCGGCCGCGGCGGCGACGGGCTCCAGGCTCAGGACCTCGGGCGCTGCGCCCTGGACGCAGGCCACCTGGCCGCGGGCGAGCCAGCCGAGCTTCCACTTGTGCCAGGCGAAGAGGTCCGGGGCGAGGCCGAACTGGCTGCCCATGACGTCCCAGTCCCCCACGTGCGTGTCCCAGTCGCCCTTGCCGTCCACCGGGCGGCGGTAGAGGTCGGGCAGGTCGAAGACGTGGCCGGTCTCGTGGGCGAGGACGTTCCGGTCGGGCGGGTGCCGCTCGAAGACGGTGACGACCCGCTTGATCCGGGCGCCGTCGACCTCCAGCGGCCGCTCCAGGTTGACGACCTTCGTCGCGTCCGAGTCCACGCCGGGCGCGTCGGGGTCGGCGACCAGATAGACGATGTCGTACCGGGAGAAGTCCACGCCGTCGTCGGCGGCGGCGATCGCGTCCCGCAGATAGGCGGCGCGCTGCCCCGGGTCCCAGTCACGCCGTATGTCGTACGCGGTCGACGGGCGCGGCATCGGCGTCCACGCGGCCCGGGGGTGCGGGCGGAGCGTGAAGCGCCCGTACGAGGCGCGGTCGAAGAACTCGCTGGTGGCCGGGAAGTGGTCGGCGGCCAGCTCGGCCGGGGTGGTGAGCGGGGTCGCGTCCGGGAACGACAGGAAGACCATGATCGCGTCGAGCGAGCGGGTCGGCCGGGGGTAGGAGCTGTTCCAGGTGTCGAGTCCCAGCGAGTGGTGGGCGGCCGTACGCGGCAGGGCGCAGGGTCCGGCCGTCGGCGCGCCGACGGCGGGGCCCGCGACGAGCCCGGTCGCGGCGAGCGCGGCGAGGGCGGTGAAGGCCGCCGCACCGGCACGCAGACGCGGGCGCTCCACTCCCCCGGGTGGCTGCTGACCCCTCACGTGGACCTCCGGTTCGCGAATGCGGGACACCCCACCCACCTTGTGATGATTCGCCGGGTTTCGCATATTTCCGCTGCCCCGGTCGGGTGAGGGCGTGGCGCTGGGTCGACGCGACACGAGCGGGCATCAGCTCACGGAAAGTCACATTCGGTCAGGGGGCGTCGACCCCCGTCAGACCCGCGCAGAAACGATCGGGCGGGAGCGGGCGGTGGGGAGCCTCACAGTCCCGCACGCCCCCGGCGGCGGCTCCGGAGCTGGAACGGCCCCCCGGCCTGGCTCTATGATCGGCTCACTTTCCTTGGCCGACCATCCCGACCACATGTGAACGGCCCGACTGCACTACGGGAGCGAGCGGTGAGCGGAACCCCCGAAGGACCGGTGCACCCAGAGCCGCCGGGCACGACCCCCGCCGAACGGGCGCTCACGGAGCGTCACGCGGACCCCGGAGCTTCCGCCGGAGCCGGAGCCGGACGCCTCGCCGGACCACACCCCGGAGCTTCCACCGGAGCCGACGCCCGCCGGGAGGCCGAACTCCGCGACCACCGGGCCGCGTTCATGGCCGCCCGCCTCGCGATGGCCCTCGTCGACGAGGACGGCGTCGTCGTCGACGCCAACGACTCCTTCGGCTCCCTCCTGGGGGCCGAGGCCGCCTCGTTCCGCGAGCAGGCCGCCGCCGACCTCGTCGACCTCGCCGCCGACGGCCGCACCTGGCACGCGTACCACGAGGTGCTGCGCGGCCACCGCTCCCGCTTCCGCTGCACCCGCCGGCTCAAGCACCCCGACGGCCGCTCCCTGTGGGCCGAGGTCACCGTCGCGCCCATGCCGGAGAGCCGGCGCGTCCTCCTCTCGGTCGCGGACATCAGCGACCGCCGCGAGCTCCAGGCCCGCCTGCGCCACCTGCAGATGCACGACCCGGTGACCCGGCTGCCCAACCGCGCCCTGTTCTTCGAGCGCCTCTCCGCCGCCCTGGACTCCGCGGTCCAGGACGCCGCCGCCCTGGCGGAGGAGCGGCGCGGCGGCGGCCCCGCCTCCCGGGACGGCGGTCCCCGCGACGGCGCCGGACGGGAGCACGCCGCCCCCCACCCGTACCGGTCGCACCAGTCGTACGGGTATGGCAGAACAGGGCGGATCGGCATCTGCTACCTCGACCTCGACGGGTTCAAGGCCGTCAACGACACGCTCGGCCACCGCGTCGGCGACCGGCTGCTCGCCGCCGTCGCCGCCCGGCTCACGGAGTGCGCGGACAGCGACGGCTACACCCGCAGCGGCGGGCACCTCGTGGCGCGGCTCGGCGGCGACGAGTTCGCCATCCTGGTCGAGGACTCCACCGGTACGGAACAACTGGCCGACCTGGCGCGCTCGGTGCTCGACGCACTCCAGCGGCCCTTCGACCTGGCCGGGCAGCGGCTCTCGGTCTCGGCCTCGATCGGGGTCGTCGAGCGCGGGGCGACCGGGACGACGGCGACCGGCCTCATGCAGGCCGCCGACACCACGCTGTACTGGGCGAAGGCCGACGGCAAGGCCCGCTGGACGCTCTTCGACCCGGAGCGCAACGCGCACCGCATGACCCGGCAGGCGCTCTCCTCCACGCTGCGGCCGGCGCTGGAGCGCGGGGAGTTCGCCCTGGAGTACCAGCCGCTGGTCGATCTGGCGGACGGGGCCGTGCGCGGGGTGGAGGCGCTGGTGCGCTGGAACCACCCGCAGTTCGGCACGCTGGCGCCGAATCGGTTCGTCGGGATCGCCGAGGAGGACGGCACCATCGTCGAGCTGGGGCGGTGGGTGCTGCGGACCGCGTGCCGGCAGGCCCGGCAGTGGCAGAAGGACCATCCGCGCGAGCGCCCGCTCTTCGTGAGCGTCAACGTGGCGGTCCGCCAGGTGTGGGACTCCGACCTGGTCGCGGACGTGGCCGGGATCCTCTCCGAGACGGGTCTCGCGCCGCACCTCCTCCAGCTGGAGCTGACCGAGTCGGCAGTGATGGGCTCGGCGGGCCGCCCGCTCCAGGCGCTCCAGGCCCTCAGCGACATGGGCGTGCGGATCGCGATCGACGACTTCGGCACGGGCTACTCGAACCTCGCCTATCTGAGCCGGCTGCCGGTCTCGGTCCTGAAGCTGGACGGTTCCTTCGTCCGCGGCTTCCAGGACGAGGAGCACGCCAACCCGGCGGACGAGCTGATCGTGGAGGCGCTGGTCCAGCTCGCGCACCGGCTGGGGCTCACGGTCACCGCCGAGTGCGTGGAGACCTCGGGCCAGGCGAGCCGGCTGCGGCGGATCGGCTGCGACACGGGGCAGGGCTGGCTGTACTCGCGGGCCGTCGCCCCGGACCGCATCGCCGCGCTGATCGGCACCGAGCCGCTGCGGGTCTGAGCCGGGGCGGTGCGAGCGTACCCGGGGACGTACGCCCGGGCATGGAACTGCCCCCGGCCGGAGGGACATTCCGGGCGGGGGCAGCGCTCATGAGGGGGTCGTGCGGATCAGGGCCTCGGCGTCAGCAGGCGCCCTGGTCCTTCCAGACGCCCCACTCGCCGGTGGTGCCGGGCTCCTCGTTCTGCGTCCACCACTGGGCCTTCCAGGTGCGGCCCTTGTGCGAGACAAGGCTGCCGCCGGTGTAGACGGTGCCGGCCACGTACGCCGGGGCGGTGCAGCCCGTGGTGGGCGGCGTCGTCGGGGGCGTGGTCGGGGGAGTCGTCGGCGGGGTGGTGGGCGGAGTGGTCGGAGGCGTGGTCGGCGGGGTGGTGGGAGTGCCGAGCGCGGTGTTGATCTGCTTCAGCAGGGTGGCGTTCTCGTCCAGGCCGAGGAGCGAGTACATCATCGCGCCGGCCAGGCCGCGCTGCTTGCCGTAGTCCACCCGCGCCTGGATGGAGCGCTGGTTGAGGCCGGTGAAGAACTCGCCGTCCTTGTAGAAGTACGAGGACTTCGACTGGTCGTCCCAGAAGGTGGTCGCCGCGTTGTCGACGATGCCGCCCAGCTCCTTGTAGTGGGCGATGCCGGCCTGCTGGCTGAGCGGACGGGCGCCGGAGCCGCCGGTCGCGGTCTGGGCGAGGCCGTTGGTGGTGCCGGCGGGGACGCCCTTCCAGCCGCGGTAGTAGAACTCGTAGCCGAGGGTCAGCTTGCCCGCCGGGAAGCCGCCCGCGATGCCGTACGCCGGGTTGCCGTCGATCCAGGAGTCGATGGCCGCGTCGATCGAGTACTTCTCGGTGCCCGGCGCGATGACGTCGGTCGGGTCGTTCGGGGAGGGGTACAGCGGGGACTGGTGGTACGTCGGCCCGTCGCCGTCCCAGGCGCCGTGCATGTCGTACGTCATGATGTTCGCGTAGTCGAGGTACGCGCCGATCTTGTCCGTCTCGATGTACTTGATCTTGTCCTGGCCGGCCGGAAGGGCCGCGGTCAGCAGGTACTTCTTGCCGCCGTTGGCGGCGCCGTACGCGTCGAGCTGCTTGCGGAACTCGGCGAGCAGGAGGGTGAAGTTCTGCTTGTCCTCGGGGCCGTAGTGGTTGCCGAGGTGGCCGCCGGAGGAGCCGGGGTACTCCCAGTCGATGTCGATGCCGTCGAAGATGCCGGCCGCCGTGCCGGGGCCGCCGAAGCCGCCCTCGACGGGCAGGTTGCCCTTCAGGTACTGGTCGATGCAGGAGGAGACGAGCTTCTTGCGGCTCGCGTCCGTCTTCGCCGCGTCGTGGAAGTACTTGGAGTAGGTCCAGCCGCCGAGCGAGATGTTGATCTTCAGGTGGGGGTACTTCGCCTTCAGCTCCTTGAACTGGTTGAAGACGCCCACGATCGGCTGGTCCCACTTGTCGGCGACGCCGTCGACGGAGTCGGCCGCGGAGAAGGACTTCTGGTAGTCGGCGTACGAGTCGCCCGCGCCGTCACCCGCGTTGGGGTTGTTGTCGTCGCCCGCGGCCTTGTTGGCCATGAAACAGGTGAGGTTGGTGGGGTGGATGTTGCCGAACGAGTAGTTGATGACGTCCAGCTGGCTCGCGATGCCCCGGGTGTCGAGGTGCTTGGGGTAGAACGCGTTGCCGTACACGCTCCACTGGTCGTAGTACGCGATGCGCACGTTGCCCGCAGCGGCGGTGGTCGTCGAGTCGGCAGCCTGGGCGGATCCGAGACCGGCGGTCGCGGCGAGCGCGCCGGCGGCGAGGGCCGAGCTGAGCAGCGCGGCGAGCAGGGGCTTACGGGGGTGCACGTGCGGCCTCCGATGGGGGGGTACTGGGATGTGCCGTACAGGAGTTGGAGAAGTGATAACCGGCGCACGAACAGCGCGTCAATGGTCTGAACCAGATTGAGGACTAGACCAATTCGCGGAAGAAAGCCCTTGTCAGAGGCGCGCAGCACAAAGCGGAACCGCCCGCCACCATCGGTGACGAGCGGTTTAAGGTTCGCTTAGGGTGCGGCTGCGGTTCGTTCGAGGATGAACCAACCGCCCACGAATCCGCGGTTCCACGGTCGCGGCCGCGCCTCCTCGGGCTCCCGCGGGCGTGCGGGGTGTCCGTGTTCTGCGGGTCCCGCGCGTGCTGCGGTGCTGCTGCGGTCCTACGCGGGGAGGTCCGGCAGGTCGTAGGCGTCGGCGATCAGTTCGTAGCTCCGCAGCCGGGCGTCCCCGCCGTGCGCGTTCGCCGTGATCATCAGCTCGTCGGCCCCGGTCCGCTTCCGCAGGTCGTCCAGGCCGGTCCGGACCTCGTCCGGCGTGCCGTGGACGACGTTGGCGAGCCAGCCGTCCACGAACTCCCGCTCGGCCTGGCTGAATCCGTACGCCTCCGCCTCCTCCGGCGTCGGGATGAGCCCGGGCCGGCCGGTGCGCAGCCGCAGCATCGACAGCGCACCGGTGAGGACCTGCCGGTACGCCTCCTTCGGGTCGTCCGCGGCGAGCGCGGCCACGCCGATCAGCGCGTACGGCTCGTCGAGGACGGCGGAGGGCCGGAAGGAGTCGCGGTAGAGGTCGAGCGCCGGGATCGTGTTCCTGGCCGAGAAGTGGTGGGCGAAGGCGAAGGGCAGCCCGAGCAGTCCGGCGAGCCGCGCGCTGAAACCGGAGGAGCCGAGCAGCCAGATCGGCGGACGGCCCTTCGGCCCCTGCACCGGGCCGGGGACGGCGTGGATCCGGGCGTACGGATGGCCGTCGGGGAAGTCGTCGTCGAGGAACCGGGTCAGCTCGGAGAGCTGCTCGGGGAAGTCGTCGGCGCCCTCGTTCAGGGAGTCGGAGCGGCGCAGCGCGGCGGCCGTGGCCCCGTCGGTGCCGGGGGCGCGCCCGAGGCCGAGGTCGATCCGGCCGGGCGCGAGGGCCTCCAGGGTGCCGAACTGCTCGGCGACGACGAGGGGCGCGTGGTTGGGCAGCATGACGCCGCCGGAGCCGAGCCGGATGCGGCGGGTGTGGGCGGCGAGGTGGGCGAGGATCACCGCGGGGGAGCTGGAGGCGACGCCGGGCATGGAGTGGTGTTCGGCCACCCAGTGCCGGTGGAAGCCGCGCCGCTCGGCGAGCCGGCTGAGCGCGACGCTCGTGGCGAGCGCCTGGGACGCGGTGCGCCCGCTGCCGACGGTCACCAGGTCGAGTACGGACAGGGGCACGGGGGCGGTCCCCCGCGCCTCGCCCCGGACGCTGTCGCGGGGGGCCTCGCCCCGGACGCTCTCGTCCGGGACGACCTCGCCCCGGACGGCCTCGCTCGGGACGCTGTCCCCTCGCACGCTGTCGCTCACCGTCTGGACCCTCCTCGGCACCTGTGGGAATACATCCGGAACACAACAGGAGGGTGACTCCGTTTGTTCCCGGGACGTCGCCGAGGCCCCCGGAGGCCGGGTTCTCCGAAAAAAATCCCGCGCCCTCCACGGGTCGGCCACAGGTGCTCCGGCCCGTCGCTCACCCCGCTGACCTGAGCCTCTACGGAGCACGCGTGACAGGGGCATATGCCAAGGGGGCGCGGCCCAGCGTACGGCCCGGATCCGGCGCATCATTCTCGCCAACAGCCGCCCCGCAAACGGCCCTTGGCGGCTATCGTGGTACGGAAGCTTGCGGTCACAACCTGGTAGGGGGAAACCGTGGCGCTGAAGCCCGAGCCCACCGCACCGTTCCACTCGGTGCAATACGCCCTGCGCGTCCTCGAGACGGTCTCGCGGCACGGTGGCGGGGTGACGGACGTCCAGATCGCGCGTGAGACCGGACTGCCCGTCGCCCACCTGTCGTCGCTGCTGCTCATGCTCCGCCGCGAGGGGTACGTCGAGCAGGTCGCCGACGGCGCCTATGTGATCGGGGACTCCCTCGTCCTCCTCGGTTCCGGCCTGACCCGCCGCGAAGCCCTGGAGGCCAAGCTCCAGGAGACCCTGACCGAACTCCGCGACTCCGTGGGAGCCGCCGTCTACATCAGCCGGTACATCGACGGCGAGGTGAAGATCACCCAGTTCGCCGACGGCCCGCGCACGCCCAAGGTCAACGAATGGGTGGACTTCCGCTCGGCCGCGCACGCGAGCGCCGTCGGCAAGTGCCTGCTCACCCAGCTCGACCAGAACGGCCGCCGCGACCACCTCGCCCGGCACAAGATCGCCCGGCTGACCTCCCGGACGATCACCAACGAGAAGATCCTCTTCTCCAAGCTCGACAGCCAGCCGGCGACCGTCCCCGTCCTGGACCTCCAGGAGTACGCGGTCGGCACGGTCTGCGCCGCCGTCCCGCTGACGGCGGGCTCGGCGGTGGGCTGTCTGGCCCTGTCCCTGCCGATCGAGCACGCCCACCGGCTGCGCGCGGCGGCCGACACGCTGAACCGCAGGGCGGCTCCGGTGGTGCTGTCGCTGGCGATCTGAGCCGTACCGGAGCGGAGGGGAGCCGCACCGGAAACCCGGTCCCGGCGGGGTGGTCACGAGCACCTCGCGGGACCGGGTAGTATTTTCTCTGTCAGCAGGCGCCGCTAGCTCAGTTGGTTAGAGCAGCTGACTCTTAATCAGCGGGTCCGGGGTTCGAGTCCCTGGCGGCGCACAGACAGAGGGAGCCCCTCGCGGAAGCGAGGGGCTCCCTTGTTTCGTCTCCCCTCGCCTTCGCCCCCCTGCCCTCCCGCGCCTCAGGCCCGGAGGTAGGTGAGGACGGCGAGGACCCGGCGGTGGGTGTCCTCGGCCGGCGGCAGGCGCAGCTTGGCCAGGATGTTGCCGATGTGCTTGCCGACCGCCGCCTCCGTCACGACCAGACGGCGGGCGATCTCCGCGTTCGAGTGCCCCTCCGCGACCAGGGCCAGCACCTCCCGCTCGCGCGGGGTCAGCGCCTCCAGCGGGTCGCGGTGGCGCCGCAGCAGCTGGCGTACGACCTCGGGGTCGACGACCGTGCCCCCGCGGGCGACCCGGGCCAGGGCCTCGACGAACTCCTCGACCTGGCCGACCCGGTCCTTCAGGAGGTAGCCGACGCCCGTGCCGTCGCCCGCGTCGAGCAGGTCGGCGGCGTAGCTGCGCTGCACGTACTGGCTGAGGACCAGGACCGGCAGGCGCGGGCGCTCGGCGCGCAGGGCGACGGCGGCGCGCAGCCCCTCGTCCTGGAAGCCGGGCGGCATCCGGACGTCGGTGACCACGATGTCCGGGTCGTGGGCGGCGACGGCCTCCCGGAGGGCGTCGGCGTCCCCCACCGCGGCCACCACCTCGTGGCCGAAACGCGCCAGGAGTCCGATCAGGCCTTCCCTGAGGAGGACGCTGTCCTCGGCGAGGACGACACGGAGAGAGCGCTGCACGGGATCTCCACTCGGAGGACGGTCGGCCCGCCCGGCGGGCTGATGATCTTCAGTGTGCCATCGAGGACGGCGAGCCGGTCGGCGAGTCCGGTGAGACCCGAGCCCCGCGCGGGATCGGCGCCGCCCCGGCCGTCGTCCGTGACCTCGATGCGGAGCACCCCGTCCGTGAGGCGGGCGGTGATCCGGGCCCGGGAGGCGCCGCTGTGGCGGGCGACGTTGGCGAGCGCCTCGCAGCCGGCGAAGTACCCGGCGCTCTCGACGGCGTCCGGCAGCCGGGGCAGGTCGACGTCCGTGTCGACGGGCACGGCCGAGCGGTCGGCGGCGTCCGCGAGGGCCGCGCCGAGCCCGTAGTCGGCGAGGACCTGCGGCCGGATGCCGTGGATCAGCTCCCGCAGCTCGGTCAGGACCCGACCGGCCTCGGCGTGGGCCTTCGCCAGCTGCTCGGCGAGCGGGCCGCCGGGCGGGGCGTCGAGCCTGGCGAGACCCAGGGTCATCGTGAGCGCGACGAGCCGCTGCTGCGCCCCGTCGTGCAGGTCGCGCTCGATGCGGCGGCGCTCGGCCTCGAAGGCGTCGACGAGACGCGCCCGGGAGGCGATGACCTCGCCGATGCCGTCCTCCTCCGCCTCGCGCGGGGTGAGGAGGGCGCGGGCGAGGGCGGCGCGGGACCCGGCGACGGCGCCCAGCGGATAGGCGAGGACGACGAGGAGCAGTGCGCCGAGGAGGGCGGCGGCGAGGGCCTCGGGGTACGAGGTGACCAGATAGGCCTTGACGACCTTGGCCTCCCGGCCGTCGGCCGCCAGCTGGAGCGGGGCGCTCAGCAGGGCCGCGGGCAGTCCGACGCCGACGGCGAGCGCGAGGGCGTCGAGCGGCCACAGGACGGTGGCGAAGAGGAGCGCGTACGCCAGCTCCCGCCAGGTCGCCTGCTCCCCCGCGCGCAGCCGAAGCCAGGCGGCGAGGCCGGGCGCGCCGGGGACGCGGTGCGGGTCGTGGGCCGGGCCCCGGTCGACGAGCCGGAGGCGGCGGCGTTCGGCGCCGCCGAGGGCGACCCCGGCGAGGAGGAGCAGCGGAAGCCCGACGAGGACCAGCGAGAACGCGGCGAGCACCACGAGCACCGCGCAGGCGGTGGCTCCGGCGACGGCCCCGCTCGCCAGGTACCCGGCGGCGCGCCAGGGCCAGGAGCCGCGGGGGTAGCGGGACCGGGCGAGTGCCTGCCAGAGGTTTCGGGCGTCCATGGCCCCCACGCTAGGCGGCGGCGGGGGCCGGGACCATGGGCCTGGGGGGCGTACCGGAGGTGGTGCCCGCCCTACCGGGCGGGGCGGGTGCCCCACCGGGTGGTCGCGGCCACGGCGGCCCCCCGCGAGGGGCCGCCGTGGCCCTGCCCTCATGGGGCGGACGGCGGCTGGTGCTCCGTCAGAACTGGACGTCCGAGCAGGCGTAGAAGGCGTTCGCGGTGTCCGCGATCGTCCACACCGCCAGGATGAGGTGCCGGCCCGTCTTGCCCGCCGGGATCGTCCCGGAGTGCGAGAGGGTCGACGGCGGCTGCTGGCTGTTGTAGGGGACGGTCAGGAACGGCTGGGGGTCGAGCGCGGCCCGGGTGAGCTTCTGGCTCGGGTCCCAGCCGTTCCTGGTGATGTAGTACCGGAAGTCGGTGGTGCGGTGGCGGGCGGTGAACTGCCAGCGGAAGCTGTAGCTCTGCCCCGCCGTGAGTCTGGTCGCCGGCCAGGTGCCGCCCCGGGGGTCGTCGAGCTGGGCGAACTGCGAGAGCCCGCCCGAACAGATCCGGCCGTCGGCGGGGCCGGCGGACGGGAAGCCCTTCGGCCCCTCGACCGACTGCGGCTCCCACTGGATGGAGCCGCAGTTGGTCACGGTGCCGTTGGCGCAGAGCTTCTGGCGGCTGATCGGCGCGTCGGTGTAGCCGTGGCTTCCGGCGCTGCCGGTGGCGAGGAGGGTGGCACCGGCGACGCCGAGCGCCACCAGTCCCGCTCCGACTGACTTTTTGCGCATGCTGACGCTCCTGGAGAACGTGGGGGAGTTCCGTGGGGCCGTGCGCGCGCGTACGGATGTCACTGCTTTGGTCTGGACCAAGTAACAAGGTATGGACGGAAGTTCGCGCTGTCCATCCCCGTCACACGGCCGTCACGCACCTTCCGCCGGAGCCGTGCGGCCCGTGTAGAACGCCACCGTCAGGTCCTTCACCAGCGCCTTGCGCTCGTAGTCGTCCAGCTCCACCAGACCACGACTGGTCAGCCGGTGGACCACGTCGTCCACCGCGTCCACCACCGACGTCAGCACGCTGTCCCGGTGCTTGGCGTCGATCGCCGCGATCCGGCGCCGCTGCATCGCGGCCGCCACCGCAGGGGCGTACTCGATGCGGGTCGGCTGCGCCGAGAACACGTCCACACCGACCGGGGCGCACTCCGCCGACAGCATCCGGGTGAGCGCCTCCCCCACCGCCTCCGCGTCCCGGAGCGTCGGCGCGTCCTCGTGGAACGCGTCCGCCGGGAGCTGCGACAGCACCCGGGCCATCGCCGCCTCCACCTGCTCCCGCAGGTAGTCCTCGTGACCGTCCACCCCGAGCGCCGCCCGGACGGTGTCCCGCACCCGCCACACCACCAGGACCACGACGTCGAGCGCGGTGCCCTTCGCGTCGACGGCGGGCAGCGGCTCGCTGCGCCAGTGCCGCAGCCGTACGTCGACCCTGCGGCGCAGCAGCAGCGGGCTGATCCAGACGAGACCGGTGCGGCGGACCGTGCCCCGGTAGTCGCCGAACAGCGTCAGGACCCAGGCGTAGCCGACCCGGCCGCGGCCGAGGCCGCCGAGCGCGAAGAGGGTGGCGACCACGCCGAGCGCGAGCAGCGCCCACTGGCCGAGGTGGATGCCGTGGTACGGGCGGACCGGCAGCCGCAGCATCCGCGCGAGCTCGGCGGGCACGGCCCCCGCCCACCACACGACCGCCGCCGATCCGGCGACGGCCAGCGCGCCCCCCACGACGCCGACCCAGCCGGGCAGCGCCCGTCCCGGCCGCTCCACGAGATCCGGGTCGGCGGTCGGCGCCGGCCGCGAGACGGCGGCGGCGTGCCGGGCGGTCTTCCTGCCCTGTGCCTGGACGGCCCCGGGGGACGGGATCACGGTCCTGCGCGGCTTCGCGCCGGGCGCGTCCATGGCGACGGTGTCGGGGCCGCCGTCGTCGGCGTCGCCCTTGGGCGCGGTGTGCGGCTCGTCGCGGAACAGCAGGTGGACGGGGATGGAGCCGGTGGTCTCGGTGCCGATCACGTTCTTGCGCCGTACGACGCGGACGACGCCGGCGACGGGTTCGGCGAGGGCGCCGATGCGTGCCGTCGTGATCACCCGGAAGTCGGGCTTCTCCCCGAACGCCACCCGGAACCCCCCTCCCGCGGCACCCCCGGCCGTCGCGGGCCGTACGGTGCCGGGGGCGTCCGGCGCGGAGGCGGGCGAGAGGGTTGGTGCCGCCGAGGCCGAGGCCCCCGCCGCGTGGGGCGCGGCCGCCCCGTTGACCGGCGCCGCGTTGGCCGTACCGGCGAGCGGGGCCGAAGCCGCACCGGCGAGCGGGGTCACCGAACCTCCCGCGACGCGGGGTGCGGCCGCCCCGGCGCCTCCGGACGGGTCCGTCACAGGCGAGGCCACGGCCTCGCGGCCGACCGGCCGTACGGTGTCGGACGCGGCGGCGGGGGCCGCCGGGGTCGCCGGGGCCTGGGAAGCGGCAGCGCCGGAGCCGGGCGACGCCCCGGCCGCCCCGGCCGACGGCACCGCCCGCCCCGACGCGGGCGAGCCCTCGGTGGCGCGGGACGCGGCCGCACCGGCGAGCGGCGGCACCGCACCTCCCGCGACGCGGGGCGCGGCCGCCCCGGCGACCGGCGCAGCCCCGAGCCCGGCCGCCCCGGCGCCTCCGGACGGGTCCGTGACGGTCGAGGCCACGGCCTCGCGGCCGACCGCCCGTACGGTGTCGGCCGGGGTGGCCCGGGGAGCCGACGCGGCAGCGGTGTGCCCCGCCGGCGAGGGCGAGCCGCCCGGCCCGGCAGCCGCCGCGCGCTCCCCGCCGACAGGGCGCACGGTGCCGGACGGGCCCGCGACCGATGAGGCCGCACCGCCGACGGGCCGTGCCGTGCCCGGGGCCGCAGGCGGGGCACCGCCCGTGGCCGGGGACTCGGCCGCGCCCGACGCGGAGGGAACCCCCGGCGCCGAGGACGCGCCGCCCTCGGCGCCGGGCGCCGCGTCCTCGCGGGCGACCGGCCGTCCCGTGCCCGGAGCCGCGGCCGTACCCGAGACCGCCCCACCCGCCGCCCGGCTCCGCCGCCTCACCGGCTCCATCGGCACCTGGTTCCGCCCCTCCCGCACCCGTCAC
>NZ_JBSFSA010000020.1:0-96666 GCF_053589515.1 Streptomyces sp. NPDC003327
GGACTTGCCCCGGGCCAGCTCGGCGATGTCCGGGTTCTTCTTCTGCGGCATGATCGACGAGCCGGTCGAGAAGGCGTCGTGCAGGGTCACGAAGGCCTCGGCGGCGTTCGGGGTGACGAGCCGCGCCCCGGCCACGGGCGGGCCGCCCTTCGGATGCGGGTCCCACACGACCGGCACCCGCCCGGCGGCCGCCGCGAGCGCCTCCCGCAGCGCGTCCGCCGTGCCCCGTCCGTAGTCCGCGACCAGGACGGCGCGGGCCCCGGCGAGCGCCGCGAGGCTCCGCGGGTCCGCCCGGCCCGGGATGCCGCCGCCCCGGTCCAGCCGCACCACCGGACGGCCGCCCGCCAGGACCCGGGTCTTCACCGGCAGCGTCCCCTCCAGCGGGATCGGCGCCAGGCGCACCCGGTCGCGCAGGAGCCGGCGGGCGGCCGCGCTCGCCTCGTCCTCGCCGAGCGCCGTGACGAGGACGACGTCGCAGCCGTGCCGCGCCGCCAGGACGGCGGCGAGCCCCGCGCCGCCCGGCCGGGCCCGTTCCTCCCCGACGTCCACCACGGGGACGGGGGCGTCCGGCGCCAGCCGGGTGACCTCACCCGTGACGTCCCGGTCGAGCAGCAGGTCCCCCACCACGACGAGCGGTCCGTTCGCGGTCACGAGGGCCTCCTCAGGAGTCGGACGGTGGGCAGCGGCGCCGGATGCGGAGCGCCGTTGGCCGAGGGCCGCGCCGGTAGGCCCGCGGGGGCGCCCGGGTGATGGTCCACCGGCGCGGACCGGTCCACCGGGGCGTTCCGGTCCGTGGCCGCCGGGCGCTCGGCGACCGCCGCGTCGAAGAACTCGCACAGCAGGTGGACGGCGACCAGATGGGTCTCCTGGACGGTCGCCGTCGTGTCGCCGTCCACGCACAGGGCCTCGTCCGCGGCCTCGGCCAGCGGGTTCGGCGAGGGGCCCGTGAGGGCCCAGACGGCGAGGCCGGCGGAGCGCGCCGTCATGGCGGCGGAGAGGAGGTTGGCACTGCGTCCCGACGTCGAGAGCAGCAGGAGCACGTCTCCGGCGCGGCCGTGCGCGGCGACCTGACGGGCGAAGACCTGCTCGAATCCGTAGTCGTTCCCGATCGCGGTGAGGCTCGACGTCTCGGCGTGCAGCGAGATCGCCGAGTAGGCGGGCCGCTCGTGCAGGTACCGCCCGACGAGTTCGGCGGTGAGGTGCTGGGCCTGGGCGGCGCTGCCGCCGTTGCCCGCGGCGAGGAGACGGGCGCCGGGAGGCAGCAGTTCGGCGAGCCGGCCGCCCCATCGCTCCAGCCGACCGAGACCGTGGCCCCGCAGGTGCTCCAGGGCGAGCTGGAGCATCCGGCAGTGGCGCTCGGCGCTCTCGTACGTGAGGGATTCGCTCATGGTGCGCGGGTCGGGCATCCGCTGACTGGCCCGGCCCACCTCCTTCCGATCTCGGTGACCAGGTGCGCGTCCGTTCGTCGGCCTGTGGCCGGCCGGACGCCGGTGGGGGGTGACGACCGTGAGGCGCTCACCCCCGCTGGGTGCTCACGTCCGCTACGGGCTCACCTCCGCGAGGAGCCGCTCCCAGTCGTCGAGGAAGCGCTTGAGGCCGTACCGTTCGAGGGCCGCCTGCCGAGCCCTCGCCCCGTCCCGGGCGGCGGCCTCCGGGTCGTCGAGATAGCGCCGGGCGGCCTCGGCCAGGACCTCGGGACGGGTGGAGAGCGTTCCGGTGCCGGGCGGGACCGCCTCGACCGCCTCGGTGGAGGCGAGCACCACCACGGGCATCCCCAGGTGCATGGCCTCGATCAGGGACAGTCCCAGGGACGTCCACCGCACCGGGTGGAGGTAGAGGCGGCGCTCGGCCATGGCGGCGTGCAGGTGCCGCTGGGGCAGGTCGGCCGAGCGGCACCGGTCGGCGGGCACGCCCAGCTCCTCGGCCAGCCCTTCCGTCCGCATCCCGAAGACGTCGAGCGGTACGGCCTCCGAGAGCCCCGGCAGCAGGTCCGTACCGACGTAACGGCGGCGCCGGACCGGCTCGTTGACGACGACGGCGGCGCGGGCCAGCCGGCCCGTGTACAGGTGGCCGGGGTCGACGACGCCGTGCTCGATGACGACGGTGCGGGTCGAGCCGTTGTCCCAGAACAGCCGGTTGAAGTGCGTGACGTGAACGAGCGTCAGGTCCGGCCGGTCCGCCACCGGGTGACGGGTGTCCGGGACGTCTCCGCGCGGTGTGTTGTGCTCCAGGTAGACCGCGGGCACGTCACGCCCCGGCCGCCGGCCGCCCATCCACCGGGTGGCCAGCTCCTCCTCGTGCGGCCGCTGGAGGACGACGAGGTCCACCTGCGTCCGCGCGAGCACCTCGGGCGTCACCTCACGGACGGAGGACGGCCAGACGAACGTCTCGGCGCGGCCGCGTCCGTCGGGGCCCCGTTCGGCGTCGACCGGCACCAGGTAGGTGTGCGGGCCCTGCACGAAGGCGGTGGTCCAGGAGCCGTGCACGTGCCACAGAAGGATGTTCACGGGTCAGCCCTCCCGAGGAGCCGGGGCCGGCGCGGCCGGGGGCGAGGACGGGTCCGGAGCCGACGTGTTCGCGTCCGCCGACGCGCGGAACCAGGCGATCGTGCGCCGCAGGCCCTCCTCGGTCGGCACCACCGGTTCCCACTGGAGCTTGCCCCTGGCCAGGGTGATGTCAGGACAGCGCACCGCCGGATCGTCCGTGGGCCGCTCGATGAACCGGATCTCCGAGCGCGAGCCCGTCAGCTCCACGATCCAGCGGGCCAGTTCGAGCATCGTGATCTCCGTCGGGTTGCCGAGGTTCACGGGTCCCCTCATCCCGTGCGCCGCCGCCGCGAGGATGCCGCGCACCGTGTCGTCGACGTAGCACAGGGACCGGGTCTGCAGCCCGTCGCCGGTGACCGTCAACGGCTCGCCCGCGAGCGCCTGCCGGACGAAGGTCGGTACGGCCCGGCCGTCGTAGCCCCGCATCCGGGGCCCGTACGTGTTGAAGAGGCGTACGACACAGGTGTCCGTGCCGTGTTCCGCCGCCTCCGCCATGGTGAGCGCCTCGCCGAAGCGCTTCGCCTCGTCGTACACGCTGCGCGGGCCCACCGGGTTGACGTTGCCCCAGTAGCGCTCGCTCTGCGGGTGCTCCAGCGGGTCGCCGTACACCTCGGACGTCGAGGCGAGCACGAACCGGGCGCGCGCGGCGCGGGCCACGGCGAGGGCGTTGCGCGTGCCCAGGCTGCCGGCCTCCAGGGTGTGCAGCGGAAGCCGCAGGTAGTCCGCGGGCGAGGCGGGGGAGGCGAAGTGGAGGACGAGATCGGGCGGCGGGTCGATCCGGAAGGGTGCGGAGACGTTCGCCTCGTGGAGGCGGAAGTCCGGGTGGGGGAGGAACGCGGCGATGTTCGCCACGCGTCCGGTGCTGAAGTCGTCGACACAGGTCACCGCGGCGCCCGCGTCGAGCAGCGCGCCGCACAGATGGGAGCCGACGAATCCGGCGCCGCCGGTGACGACCGCGTGCCGGACGCGGGTCGGGAAGGACGTTGCCATGGTGGTCTCCTCCGACGGAGAGAGGGAGCGGGGCCGCGGGTGCGGGCACCTGCGCGGGACTCGGCCCCGCCGTCCCGGGACACCGCACGGGCGGGGGCCTTCCGGAGACCGCTCACGCGGAGCTACGTCTCCTGACGCCTCCTGCCGGTACCCACGACGTGGCACGGCATGCCTCGCCGGGAGCCTCGGTGCCCCGGGCCGGGCCGGGGCGCGGGACCGGGGCGGTGCCCCGGGCCGGGGCGGGGCACCCGATCGGGTCGGGAGATCCGATCGGGTCGAGGCGTGCTCGGCGGGGGGCCTCACTGCCGGACGCATCCGGCCGCGTCCTCCGTGCTCACGAGCGCCTTGTCGAGCTTGTCCAGAGGGGGCGTCACCTGGTCGAGCGCGGCGGCGGCGTTCATGTTCCGGTCGAGGTGGTCCATGGTGACGTCCAGCTCCCGGAAGGCGGCCCGGAGCGCCGTGACGTCCACCCCGGCGTCCCCGGCCGCCTCCTGGATCTTCCCCATGTCGTCGCTCATGTCGGCCCTGACGTCCTGGATGCCCTGGACGGTCGCCGACGAGTCCTTGTTCCGCAGCTCCTCGCTGTGGCTCCGCAGGCCCGCCAGCTCCTCGCAGACGGCCGTGGTGGCGTTCGTCGGGTCCGCGGAGCCCCCGTCGCCGTCGCCGTCGTCCCCGCAGCCCGCCAGGGCGAGCGCGGTCGCCGCGCCCAGGGCCACGAGGGCGCCCGGCGTCGCGCGGCGCCTCCGCCGGCCTCCGGGCACCTGTCGTGCGGTGCTGGGGTTCATGACGCACCACCTCCTCGGTACGCATCGTGCGCGGACGCGTTCGCGCCCCACGGGCCCCGCCCGGCGCGGGAGTTCATCGCGCGGCCGCTCAAAGCGCCGCCGCCAGCGGGGCGTGGGCGGCGAGCACCGCCCGGTAGGACTCCTCCGTGGCGGCGGCGACCCGCGCCCAGGTGAACCGTTCCAGGACGCGCCGCCGGCCCGCCCTCCCGTACTCCGCGCGCAGGACCGGGTCGGCCAGCAGGACCCGTACCGTCGCGGCGAGGAGCGCCGGGTCGCGGGGCGGCACGAGGCGGCCGTTCACCCGGTCCGCGACCGAGTCCAGCTGGCCTCCCACGGCGCTGGCCACCACGGGCCGCCCGCAGGCCATCGCCTCCAGCGGCACGATGCCGAACGGCTCGTAGTCCGCCGGGCACAGCACGACGTCCGCGCCCCGCATCAGCGCGGGGACCACCGACGGCGGCACGGCGCCGGTGAACCGGACCCGGTCCGCCACGCCCAGCTCCTCGGCGAGCGCGCGCAGCCTCCGCACCTCCGGGTCGGCGTCGAGGCCGGCGGGCGGCGGCCCGCCCGCGACGACGAGTTCGGTGCCCGGGAGCCTGCCGAGCGCGGCGACGGAGACCGCGGCGCCCTTGCGGGGAACGAGCCGCCCCAGGTGCAGGAGCCGGTAGCGGAAGGGGCCGCGGGCGACGGCGGGGCCGTCCGGCCGGAAGGCGACCGGGTCCACGCCGCAGGGCACGATGTCACAGGCGGCGCGCGCGATCCCCATGGCGGCCAGCTCCTCGACCTCGTCCCGGCAGGTGGCGAGCACCCGGTCGCAGCCGGTGCCCACCTCGGTCTCGTGCGCGACGCGGGTCGGCGGGCTGCTGTCGGCCGCGCCCTGATGGCGCCGCTTCACCGTGCCGAGCGCGTGGTAGGTGTGCAGGAACGGGACGGGCACCTCCCGCGTGGCCCACAGGGTGGCGAGGCCCGACATCCAGAAGTGCGAGTGGACCACGTGGGGCGTCTCCGTCCGCCACTGCCCGGCCAGGTATCGGCTGAACTCCCTCATGTGCGGAAGCAGTTCGTCCTTGGGTACGGGCACGGGCGGGCCCGCGGGCACGTGGTGCACCCTGACCCCGTCGCGCAGCGGCGCGACCACCGGCAGGTCGGCGTCGTCCCGCCGGGTGTACACCGTCACGCGGTGGCCCCGGTCGGCGAGGGCACCCGCGAGCTGGGCGACGTGCACGTTCTGGCCCCCGGCGTCGACGCCGCCGAGCGTCGCGAGCGGGCTCGCGTGCTCGGAGACGAGGGCTACGGAGAGGGGACGCGGAGCGAGGGATGTCATGAGCGGGCCTCCCTGATGAGGCGCCCCCCGGGGGTCCCGGGAAGCGGTGCGAACCGCCGTGACGTGCGGCGATGCGCGTGCGTCGACGGTGCTCGGTGGGCTCGGTGGGCTCTGTGGGCCCGGTGGGCTGGATCGGCTTGATGAATCGGGCGCGTTCCGCACGCGGAAGGGACGGCGTCGGCGGGGGGTCGAAGCGGCTCGTTCACGCGGGGACGCCCCCTCTCGCGTCGGACACGTCGTCCGTACGGGGACGGGAGCGGGTCCGGGCGTCGTTCCGGGCCCTGCCGTCTCCGCCCGGCACGTCGGGGGAGGGGGACGGGCGGCCGAGCAGCGCGTCGACCGCCGCCACGACCTCCCCGTCGCCCACGCCGTCGAGGCAGGGGTGACCCGGCACCGGGCAGACCCGGGCCCGGGTGTCCGCGCACGGGGCCCGTTGGTCTCCGAGCAGGACGTGGGGGACCCCGTACGGCCGCCAGCGGCCGGCCGGGACGACCGGTGCGAAGAGGCAGACCACCGGGGTCCGCACGGCGGCGGCCAGGTGCGCGGGGCCGGTGTTCCCGACGACCACGGCGCCGGCCCGGGCGAGCACGCCCGCCAGGGCGCCGAGCCCGGCGGTCGCGCCCCCGAGGTCGAGGGCGTGACGGCCCGCCACGCGCGCCGTCAGGTCCCGTTCCGCCGCGGCCCCCGTCACCACCACCCGGTGGCCGGCGGCCGCAAGGGCGGCCACCGCCCGCGCGGCGCGCCCGGGGCTCCACGCCCGGGCGGGAACGGCGGCCCCGGGGTGCACCACGACGTACGGTCCGGGCCCCGTCAGCGCCGTCGTGTCCGGCGGCGGTACGACACGGAGCCCGCCGTCGTCGCCGGCCGGCGGCGGGAACCCGGCCGCCCGCGCCAGGTCGAGCGCCGCCTCCGCCTCGTGCCGCCCGTCCTCGCGGCGGTGCCGCAGGTCGAGCAGCGCGCCCGGGTAGTCCTCGCTGTCGGCCCCGATCCACGGCACCTCCGCCATGCGGAGCAGCAGGGCGGCGGGCAGCGGGCTCTGGTGGTACGACACGAGGACGAGCGCCCGGTCGAAGCGGCGGGCGGCCACCGCCTCGACCAGCTCGCGGCAGGCGCGCGGCGAGACCGGCGGCGGCTCCAGACCCACCCACGGCGCCTCGTGCACGAGGACCTCGTCGACGCCGGGCAGCAGCCGCGCCGCCGGGGCGCCCGCCGGGCCGCAGAGCATCGCGGTCCACGAGGAGCCCGCCGCCGCGGCGCGCACGGCCGGCCCGGCGAGCAGCACGTCACCGGCGCTGTCGAGGCGCACGACCAGCGTGCGCGGCGCGGCGCTCACGGGCCGCCGTCCCGGCCGCGCGGCCGATGGACGTCGAGTGCCATCCGTACGGCGGTCAGCAGGTCGGGTGCGGTGCGGGGCGCCGAGGCGACCTCGGCGGAGAGGGTCTCCCGCGTCGGTACGAGGATGCCGAGTGCTCCGGCGGCCTCGGCCGCCTCGACGTCGCTGCCGATGTCGCCGATCACCACGGAGCGCGAGGGCCGCGCGCCCAGGCGGGCGCAGGCGGCGAGGACCAGCCCCGGCGCGGGCTTGCGGCAGCCGCAGCCGTCGTCGGGCCCGTGCGGGCAGACCGCCCACACCGCGAACGGGCCGACGAGCCGGTCCACCCGGTCCCGTACCGCCGCGACCTGGTCCGGTGTGAGCAGGCCGCGCGCCACCCCGGACTGGTTGCTCACCACTCCGACGGGGACGCCCGCCGCGCGCAGCAGCGCCACGGCCTCGACGGCACCGGGGAGCGGCAGCACCCGGGACGGGTCCCCGTTGTACGGCACGTCCGCGACGAGCGTCCCGTCCCGGTCGAACAGCACGGCGTCGGGACCCGCGCCCCGCCCGTCCGCGGACCGGGCACGGGCACGGGCCTGCGGACGGGGTCGGAGGCGGCCCGTGGCCGGGTACAGCCAGGGGCCGTCGCCCGCCGTCCCCGCGCGGAGCGTCACGGGCACCGTCCGGCCGGGGCTCACGAGACGGCCTCCGGCCGTTCGTCCCGGGGCGCGGGCGTGGGCACGGGCGCCGGGACCGGGGGACGGGCCGGGCCGCGGGGCCGCTCGGCCCGGTGCGCGAGGGAGCCGCGCAGCCAGTGCCAGGTGGCGACCGGCGGGATGACGGCGCTGGTGAGGAGCATGTCGACGACCTCGGCGGGGGTGCGGGGGCCCGGCAGGACGCGGGCGAGCGCGAACTCGGCCGTACCGGCGAACCAGAAGGCGCCGCACCACGCGGCCGCCCGCCGTCGTCCGGTGACGGCGCAGGCCAGCGCGGCGCACGCGGCGGCCGTGACCGCCTGGTGCCGGGGCAGCCGGCCCCGGTGCGCTCCGGCGAGGACGCGCCAGTGCGGGCCGTGGAGGCGGCGCATCAGGACGTCGTCACCGTTGCCCGCCTGCTGGCGGACCGAGATCCACCGGTCGGCCCGGCGCGGGGGATGGGCGGTCCTGCGCGTCCCCTGGCGCAGCTCCCAGCCGCTGCCGAGCAGCCGCAGGGCGAGGTCGGAGTCCTCCCGGAAAGCGCGGCGGAAGCGTTCGTCGAAGCCGTCGGAGGCCTCCAGGGCCTGGCGCCGCACCGCCATGTCGGCGGTGATCCAGCGGGCCGTCGCGAGGGCGGCGGTGTTGCGCTCCCCGTCGGTCGGCCGCCGGTCGGCGGGCAGCGGCACCTCGATCCGGGCCGCGACGGCGGCCGTCGTCGCGGACGCGGCCGCCAGGTCGCGGGCGAGGTCCTCGCCCCACGTGGCCGACGGCACGACGTCGTCGTCGAGGAAGACGACCCAGGGCACGTCCCCGGCCCGGCGGGCGCCGGTGTTCCGCGCCGCCGCCGGTCCCCGGGCACGGCCCGGCACGACCGTGGTGATCGCGCGCAGCGCCTCGGGCACGGGCAGCGGGGGCACGGTGCCGTCGGCGCGCGGCCGGTCGTGGACGAGGACCACCCGGGACGGCAGCGGGCCGGTGGTGCGGGCGAGGGCCTCCAGGCACCGGGCGAGGCTCGGGCGACCCGTGGTCGGGACGACCACCGCGTAGTCGACGGCTTCCGCGTGGCCGAGGTCCACGTGGTGGCGGGGGCTGCGGCCGGTCACCGGGCACCGCCCTCGCCGGTCCCGGCGTTCCAGCCCTGGTGCCCGGCACGGAACATCTCGCCCCTGCGGACCGCGAAGGGGCCGATGGCGAGCAGGTCGACCGGGGTGGAGCCGAAGCACTCCAGCGCGTCCCTGGGGTCGTCGACCATGGGGCGTCCCGCGGTGTTGAGGCTCGTGTTGACGACGACGGGCAGGCCCGTGCGGCGCTCGAACTCCTCCAGCATCCGCGCCACCAGCGGCTCCTGCAGCCGGTCCACCGTCTGGATCCGCGCGGTGCCGTCGACGTGGACGACCGCGGGGATCCGCTCGCGCCACTCCGGTGCGACGTCGTGGACGAAGAGCATGTACGGGGAGGGCAACTGCCCCCGGAAGATCTCCGCGGACCGCTCCGTGAGGACCATCGGCGCGACCGGGCGGAACTGCTCGCGCCCCTTGATGTCGTTGAGCCGCTCCAGGTTCCCTGCGTGCCCCGGGTGGGCGAGCAGCGAGCGGTGCCCGAGGGCCCGGGGGCCGAACTCGGAGCGTCCCTGGAACCAGGCCACGACCGCGTTGTTGGCCAGCGCCTCGGCCACGGTGGCGGCGATGTCGGGCGGGCGCTCGAAGGGCACGGCCGCCGTCTTGAGGCGCCCGGCGAGCTCCGCGTCCGTCCACTCCCGGCCGAGCGCGGCGCCCGGCATCGGCGCCGGGTCCACGCCGGCCTCCGCCGACAGCAGCAGCGCCCCGCCCAGGGCGGTGCCCGCGTCACCGGCGGCGGGCTGCACCCAGACGCGGGAGAACGGGCCCTCGCGCGCGATCCGGGCATTCGCCACGCAGTTCAGGGCCACCCCGCCGGCCAGCGTCAGCACGCTGTCGTGGGTGCGTCCGTGCAGCCAGCGCGCGAGGTCGAGCAGCGTCTCCTCCAGGACGGCCTGTGCGCTGGCGGCGACGTCCGCGTGCGCCTGGGTCCAGGGCTCGTCGGCCGCGCGCGGGGGGCACAGCTCCGACCAGGGCACGCCGTGGGCGAGGAACCCGCCGTCGCCCGTCGGCCGGACGTACCGGCGCAGCTCCCCGAGCATCCGGGGCGTGCCGTGCGAGGCGAGCGCCATCACCTTGAACTCGTCCGAGGAGCGCAGGAACCCGAGGTGCTCCGTCAGCTCCTCGTAGACGAGGCCCAGCGAGTGGGGCAGCGTCTGGGCGCGCAGCGGTTCGAGGCGGTTGCCGAGCCTGCGCGCGGCGAGGTGCGAGGCCGCTTCCCCGCGTCCGTCGAGGACGAGGACCGAGGAGGTCTCCGCCGCCTCCGCGCCGAACGCTCCGGACGCCGCGTGCGCCATGTGGTGGGGGACGAAGCGGACGGCCGACGGGTCGAGACCGGGCAGGGCGGTCGCGAGGAAGCCGGGCGCGTGCTCGGCGTAGGCCTGGCGGAGGCTGTCCCAGGGGTCGTCGAGCCCCAGATCGGCGGCGGGGCGGGCGAGCCCGGGGTCGTACGAGTAGGCGACGAGGTCCAGGTCCTCGGGGCGCAGCCCGGCCCGTTCCAGGCACCATCGCGCGGCCTGTTCGGGGAGTTCCCAGGCGGAGAAGGGAACGGGCCGTTTGCCGTGCTTGCGCCTGGAGAAACGTTCCTCCTCGGCGGCCGCGACGGTGACGCCGTCGACGATCAGGGCGGCGGCGGGGTCGTGGAAGAGGGCGTTGATGCCGAGAACGCGCATGGGGGACCTTTCCGGTGTCGGCCGGCACGCCCGCCCCGGTGCGGGGGAGGCGGGAGGGGGGTGGCCGCCGGGCGCGTGCCGGGGATTTCCCGGACTCGTCCGCGGCTCCGGAAGCGGTCCACCCGAAGCCCGGACGGCGGTTACCCACGCCGAGAAGCGCTACTCCTCGAATACGGACATGTCCGTAAAAGAACCCCGCGTGAGCGTTCCGTGACCCGGGCCGGGAGCCCGCGACAGCGCCGACGCCGCGGCCCGTGCGAGGGCTTCGGCCGTGCCGACGGCTTCACCCTGATGGCCGTAAGTGCCACGACGGCGCCACCCAGACACCCCTGCGCCCCCGTGACGTCGCCAACCCGGCACCAGCCCGACGCCCCCCAACGCCCCCCGGCGCCAGCCCGACGCACCCCCCGAACGCGCCCGCGCCGGGCGCCGGGCCACAAGCCCGGGCGCCCGGCGCGGGGCCCGCCGGTTCAGGGACGGCGCCAGTCGTCCTCCCGGAGATGGGAGCCGGCCATCGGCCCCATCCGGAGCATGCCGCCGTCCACGGCCCACGACGCCCCCGTGACGTACGAGGAGTCGGGACCGGCCAGGAAGCCGATCACGGCCGCGACCTCCCGCGCGTCGCCGGGGCGCCCCAGCGGGACGCCGGGCCGCGACTCCTCCCGTACGTCGGTGTCCTCCTGGCCCGTCATCGGCGTGGCGATCTCCCCGGGGGCGACCGCGTTGACCGTGATGCCGTGCTCCGCCAGCTCCAGGGCCATGACCTGGGTGAGCAGCCCGAGGCCGCCCTTGGCGGCGCAGTACGGTCCCGAGCCGACGCGCGGCTGGTGCTCGTGGACGGAGGTCACGTTCACGATCCGGCCCCCGCCGCCCCCGGCGATCATGCGCCGGGCAGCCCGCTGGGAACAGAGCAGCGGCCCGACGAGGTCCACGTCGAGGACGTGCCGCACGGTCGCGAGGTCCAGGTCGAGGAAGGGCGTGGCCGTGCCGGTTCCGGCGTTGTTCACCAGGACGTCGACCCCGCCGAGCGCGTCGGCGAGCCGGTCGACGACGTCCGCGGCGTCCGGGAGCGCGGAGAGGTCGAGCTGCTCCACCACGGCCCGGCGGCCGTGCCGCCGCACCTCCTCCGCGGTGGCACGGGCGCCCTCCTCGTCCCGGTGCCAGGTGATGCCGACGTCCAGGCCCTGCCGGGCGAGCAGCACGGCGACCGCCCTGCCGATGCCGGAGTCGGCGCCCGTCACCACGGCCGTGCGCGGCCGGAACGCGAGCGCCTCCGGGACGGCGTACCGCGGCGCCGGAGCGGCCTCGCGCCCGTCCGCGTCCTGCCGGTCCGTGTCGGGCTGCCCCGTGTCCTGCCGGTCCGTGTCGGGTTGCTCCGTGTCCTGCCGGTCCGCGTCGCGCCGCCCCGTGTCCTGCCGGTCCGTGTCGGGTCGCTCCGTGTCCTGCCGGTCCGTGGCCTGTCCGTTCGTGTCGTGTGCGGTGTGCATCGCGCGCGGTCCTTCCACCGGAGTCAGATCGAGGCGGGGAAGCGCTGCCACACCCGGTGCCCGCCGAGCAGGTCGGTGAGCTCGGACAGCACCTGACCCGTGTCGTCACCGAGGACGATCCCGGCGGCGTCCGCGGACAGCCCGGCGGCCTGCAGGGCCGCCCCCGCCGCCGCGCTCGTCCCGCCGATGGCCTTGCCGTGGCGGTAGGCCTCCGTGAGCAGGAGCACCACCCGGGGATCGACCAGCGGGGCGTCGGCCGCGACGTGACCGGCCTTGGCGTCCCGTGCCCCCTGCGCGTCCAGACCCGGCGCGGGGCTGGCGGCGACGTACAGCGCGTCGAACTCCGTCGACCGCGCGGTGGCGAACGTCCGGTCCACCGTGAGCGGCTCGCCGTCGGCGTCGAGGACCCCGCCGGTCGCGGCGATCACCAGCGGCATCGCGCCCGCCGCGAGCGCCGCCTCGCGGAACGCGCGCGCGGCCGCAAGGCCGTCGGCGTCGGCCTCGTCGGCGACGATCCCGATCATCCGGCCGTCCGTGGGCCAGGTCCGGCCCAGCTGGGACAGGGCGGGGCTCGGCGTGACGTCGTCGAAGGGCACGGTCGCCGGGGGCACGGGCAGGCCCAGCCCGGTGGCGACGCCCTCGCAGAGGACGGGGTCGATGTTGGCGAGGACCGCCAGGACCCGTTCCTTCACCGCCTGTTCGTAGCACTTGCCCAGCTCGAACGTGTAGGCCGCGATGATGTGCTCCCGCTCCGTCGGCGTCATGCTCAGCCAGAAGAGGCGGGGCTGCGAGAAGTGGTCCGCGAACGACTGGGGCGCCTCGCGCACCTTCGTCGACGCGGGGACCGGGACGGGCGCCTCGATGTACGCGCCGGTGTCCGCGCCCGCGAGGAACGGGCAGCCGCCGTCCAGGGAGTTGGGGCGGTACGGGGCGACGCCCGTGTGGACGGCCGTCTGGTGCATGCCGTCGCGCAGCATGTCGTTGACCGGCGCGTGCGGCCGGTTGATCGGCAGCTGGGCGAAGTTGGGGCCGCCGAGCCGGCTGATCTGCGTGTCCAGGTACGAGAAGAGGCGGCCGGCGAGGAGCGGGTCGTCGGTGATGTCGATGCCGGGCACGAGGTGACCGGGGTGGAAGGCGACCTGCTCCGTCTCGGCGAAGAAGTTCTTGGTGTTGGCGTTCAGCGTCAGCAGCCCCACCGGCTGCACCGGGGCGAGTTCCTCCGGCACGATCTTCGTCGGGTCGAGCAGGTCGATCCCCTCGAAGGTCTGGTCAGGCGTGTCCGGGAACGTCTGGACACCCAGCTCCCACTCCGGGAAGGCGCCCGACTCGATGGCGTCGAACAGGTCCCTGCGGTGGAAGTCCGGGTCCATGCCCGCGACGAGCTGGGCCTCCTCCCAGACGAGCGAGTGCACGCCGAGCCTGGGCTTCCAGTGGAACTTGACCAGCGTCGTCCCGCCGTCCTGCGCGACGAGGCGGAAGGTGTGGACGCCGAAGCCCTCCATCATCCGGTACGAACGGGGGATGCCCCGGTCGGACATGTTCCACAGCGTGTGGTGCGTGGCCTCGGTGTGCAGCGAGACGAAGTCCCAGAACGTGTCGTGGGCGCTCTGCGCCTGCGGGATCTCCCGGTCGGGATGCGGCTTGCCCGCGTGGATGATGTCGGGGAACTTGATGGCGTCCTGAATGAAGAAGACCGGGATGTTGTTCCCGACGAGGTCGAACGTCCCCTCCTCGGTGTAGAACTTCGTCGCGAACCCGCGCGTGTCGCGGACCGTGTCGGCCGAGCCGCGCGAGCCGAGGACCGTGGAGAACCGTACGAACACCGGCGTCTCGACGTCCTCCGCGAGGAACGCCGCCTTCGTCAGCCGGCTCGCCGTCCCGTAACTCCTGAACACGCCGTGGGCCGCCGCCCCGCGCGCGTGCACCACCCGCTCCGGAATGCGCTCGTGGTCGAAGTGGGTGATCTTCTCCCGCAGGTGGTGGTCCTGGAGGAGTACGGGCCCACGGCTGCCGGCCTTGAGCGAGTGATCGGTGTCGTACAGCCGGGCCCCCTGGGCGGTCGTCAGGTACGCACCGCTCTGGGCCGACCGCGCGGGATCCTCCCCGGTGGCCTGGCCCGTGGGGCTGACGGTCTCCGGACCGTCCTGGTCCGGCTTGGGCGGCAGCGGGCCGTGGGGACGCGTGGGCTCCTCCAGGGACGGGGGCTGCACGCCGGGCCGACCGGGGCCGCCGGACTCGGCGGCCGCGTCCGGGGTGGGGTTCGCTGTCACAGGGCGCTCCTTCGCGGGGGTCGGGTGTTCCTGAACTGCTCGGCTGTTCTCGGACTCGTCGGGTGTTCCTGGACCGATCGGGTGTTTCTGAATGGGTCGCATGTTTCCGGACTGGTCGGATGTTTCCTGTGGGAAAGGGTTTCTCCACGTCTGCCCGGTCGTCCGCGCGTCGAACATCGCGCGGAGCCGTTCAGCGGTACGGCCGGGGCCGGACGCGCCGCATCGACCGGGGCGGGCGCGGCAGCCGCAGGGCGGCGCGGGCGGCGTTGGCCCCGGGAGCGCCGTGGACCCCGCCACCGGGGTGGGCGGCCGCCGAGGCGAGGTAGAGCCCGCGGACCGGGGTCCCCGGGCGCCCCGTGCCGGGTACGGGACGGAAGACAAGCTGCTGGTGCAGGCTCGTGGTGCCCTGGTTGACGGCGCCCCCGACCAGCGCGGCGTTCATGCGTTCCAGGTCGGGCGGCGCCAGCACCCGGCGGTCCAGGACCGAGGCCCGGAACCCCGGGGCGAGGCGCTCGATGCCCGCCTCCACGCGCGCGGCGACGACGTCCTTCTCCCGCTCGTCCCAGCGCCCCCGCAGCCCGTCGTCCCCCGCGTCGCCCCGGATCTCCTGCGGCACGTGGGTGTAGCCCCAGGCCGACTCCGTACCCAGCGGGGAACGCGTCGCGTCGGCCGTCGTCATCTGGCCGAGGACCGTGAACGGCACGTCGGGGACCCGCCCCGTCGCCAGCTGGGCGGAGAACCGGGTCAGCTCGTCGACGCCCTCGGTCACATGCACCGTCCCGGCGCCACGGGCGCCCTCCGCGGTCCACGGGATCGGACGCGACAGCGCCCAGTCGATCTTGACCGTGGCGAGGTCCCAGTGGAAGCGCCGCAGGTCCTCCAGAAGCCGCCCCGGCAGGTGCTCGGGCGCCACCAGCCGCCCGTACAGCACGGTCGCCGGCACGTCGGCGAACACCGCGCGCAGCGCGGGCACCTCCCCGCCGTCCTCGGTGCGGACCGCCACCGCGCGGCCGCCCCGTACGACGACCTCACTCACCGTACGACGGCAGTGCACCGCCCCGCCGCGCGCCTGGAGCCGCCGGACCAGGGCCCGGGTGAGCGCGGCCGCCCCGCCGACCGGCACGGGGAAACCGTGCGCCTGCCCGAGCATCGACATCAGCCACCCGAAGCCGCCCCCGAGCGCGGACTCCGGGCCGAGGTCCGCGTGCAGCGCGTTGCCCGCGATCAGCAGCCTGCCGCCCTCGCCCACGAAGTGCTCCTCACCGAACCGCCGGGCCGGCAGCAGCATGGTCCGCGCGAGGCGCAGGCCCTCGGCGGGGCCGGTGCGCGCGACGAGCCGCAGCCCGGACCGGACCGGCGGGAACGGTGCGAACAGACACCCCACCAGGTCGTCGCCGATGCGGCCCCATCGCTCGTACAGCCGCTCCCAGGCCTCCCCGTCGGGCCCCGCGAAGCCCGCCAGGGACGCGGCCGTCTCCCGCGGGTCACGGGAGAGCACCGCGCAGCGGCCGTCGGAGAGCGGATGGGCGACGACCGCCGGCGCGTGCGCCCAGCGCAGTCCCTGGTCCTCGAGCCGCAGGGCGCGGAGCACCGGCGAGGCGGCCGCCAGCGGGTAGAACGCGCTGAACAGGTCGTGGACGTAGTCGGGGTGGACGCCCCGGTCGCTGCGCACCGCGCCGCCCGGCTCGTCCTGCGCCTCCAGGACGACGACCCGCCAGCCGGCGTCCGCGAGGACGTTGGCCGCGACGAGCCCGTTGGGACCGGCGCCCACGACCACCGCGTCAGGCGCCGACACGGGGGCCGCCCGTCTCGGGGCCGGACCGCCGCGGACCGGACGCGCCCGACGCCTCAGCCGCCGCGTCCCCGGACGGTGGGTCGGTCTCGGGCTCCGACTCCACGAGCTCGGCCAGCCGGGCCAGCATGGCGCGGTGGCGGAGCTGGAGGGCGACGTCCAGGACCGCGTTGTGCCAGCGCCCCGCCGGGCCCGCCAGGGGGTGTTCGTCGACGATCACCAGCGTGTCCTCGCCCCAGGCCTCGACGGTGATCGCGATCCTCGCGCTGCCCGACCGGCCGGCCATCGACTCCAGTTCGAGGCGGCGCCCCGGCTCGTAGATGCGCGAGACGGTCCGGCCCTGGTACTCCAGCGGCCCGAACCGCAGGGCGTACCCGATCTCCGACCCCTCGGCGGGCCACTGTCCGTCCCGGTTCCACGACTCGTCGGTGCCGACCACCCAGCGCGCGTAGAGCGCGCCGTCGGACAGCACCGACCACACCGCGGCCGGGGGTTTGCGGATGAGCTGGTGGCGCACGGCCATGACGGCCTCCTCGGGACTCGTGGGGATGTTCCGTTCACCCGCCGCCGCGATCATTGGCGCGCGCCGCGGCGGCGGCGCCGGACGGCGCGTGGAGGATGCCGGTGGTGACGGGGGTTCCGTCGGCCGGCGAGAGGAAGTGGTACTCGGTCGCGCGGGCGAGGAGCGCCCGGACGGGGCCCGGCGCCAGGCGGTACGCCCGGGCGAGAAGGTGCGCGGAGACGCCGACGACCACCCTGCGGGGGTGCGTCCGCGCCGCGCGGACCACGGCCCGCGCCACCCGCTCGGGGGAGACGAGAGGGGGCAGCGCCCGCACCCGGCGACCGGTGTGGTTGGCGGCGTGGAGGAAGAACGGCGTGTCCACCCCGCCGGGCAGGACGCTGCACACGTGGATGCCCCGGGCCCCGGCGAGGGCCAGCTCCTGCCGGAGCACGTCGTCGAACGTGACCAGCGCGGCCTTCGACATCGCGTACGCCGACATGTACGGCGCCCGGACGACGCCGCCCAGCACGGAGGAGACGTCGACGAGGACGCCGCTTCCCTGGCGGCGCATCACGGGCAGGGCGGCACGGGCCCCGTGGACCACGCCCATCACGTTCACGTCGAACAGCCGGCGAACGTCCTCCGCGGGCGCCCGGTCGGCGGCGCCGAGGATGCCGACGCCCGCCACGTTCACCCAGACGTCGATCCGGCCGTTCCGCGCGAGCGCCGCGGCCGCCAGCGCCTCCACAGCTCTCTCGTCGGTGACGTCGGTGGGCACGGCGAGCGCGTCGGCGGCTGGATGGGCGTCCGCGCAGCGGCGGGCCACGGCGCACAGCACGTCCGCGCTGCGCGCCGCGAGCACGACCCGGGCCCCGCGCCGGGCGAACGCGAGCCCGACGGCGCGCCCGATGCCGCTGGACGCGCCGGTGACCACGACGACCTTGCCCCGAACCGGGTCCGTGCGGCGTGTGCTCATGCCCCGGCGTCTCACCCCATCCGCGCACTTCATGCACCGGGAGGCCGGGCATCCGGCGGCCGCCGGGCTTCGGGGGCCGAGGCACCCCCCCGGCCCCCCGGCCCCCCGGTCCCCGGCCCCCCGGTCCCCGGCGCCCCCCGGCTTCCGGGGCGGATCAGCCGCGGGGTGGATCAGACCGCGCAGCCCGCGTCCGCGAGGACGTAGTAGCCGGGGGCCGTCTGCTTCAGGGTCCGCACGGTGAACGTGTTCCACAGCCCCATCGCCTGGCCGGAGCCCGCGGCGTAGGTGTAGCCCCCGCTCTGGTGGGCCCGGCCCGCGACCGTGTGGTCGTAGTTGCTCGCCGTGTGGCAGGTGGGCGTGGCGCCGGTGGTCGTCGCGGTCACGGCGGAGGAGACCGCGCCGACCGCCCCCGCCGCGTCCACGGCCGCCACCGTGTAGCCGTACGCCGTGCCGGGGGCGAGACCCGTGTCGGTGTGCGCCGTCGAGGCGACGGTGCCCACCTTCGTACCGCCGCGGTACACCTGGTACGAGGCCGCGCCGGCGACCGCCTGCCAGCTCAGGGAGACGCTGGTGTCGGTGGTGCGGGTGACCGCGAGTCCCGCGGGGGCGGGCAGGGTGCCCGGGCCGGGGCCGCCGCCCTGGCCGTCGAGGCCCCAGAAGCGGGCGGTGTGGAGGCTGGAGCAGAGGGTGTCGAGGTAGTACGTTCCGGCGGTGCCGCACTGCTCGGCCCCGCTGCCCGGGTCGACGGCGAGGCCGTGCGCCATCCCGGCAACCGAGTAGACCGCCACGGCGGGCCGTCCGGAGGCGTCGTCGTACGCGGTCAGCGTCGTGCCGCCGGAGAGGCTCTCGGTGCGCGACGGCGACTGGCCGAGGCCCAGGACGTTCGTCCACTGGTCGCGCAGCTCGGTGGCGTTGGCGGGCACGACCGTGGTGTCCGCGGTGCCCTGCCAGATCGCCACGCGCGGCCAGGAGGTGGTACCGGCGGGCGCGGCGGCGCGCACGAGGTCGCCCCACTGGGCGGGCGTCCTGTTCGGCGGGCTGTACATGCAGGTGTAGGCCGCCGAGACGCTCGTCGCGCAGAACGCCGGCAGGCCGGAGGCGACGGCGCCGCCGGCGAAGACGTCGGGATAGGCGCCGAGCATGTTCGCGGTCATGCCACCGCCCGCGGAGAGGCCGGTGATGTAGACGCGCCGGGTGTCGCTGCCGTAGCGGGCGACGGCGGTGTCGACCATCTGCCTGATCGACAGCGCCTCGCCGCGCCCGCGCCCGCTGTCCGCCGACTCGAACCAGTTGAAGCAGGAGTTGGCGTTGTTGGCGCCGCTCGTCTGCGGGAAGACCAGGGCGAAGCCGTAGCGGTCGGCGACCTTGGGCCATCCGGAGTGCGCGTAGTAGTCGCCCGCGCTCTGCGTACAGCCGTGCAGGGCGACGACCAGCGGCGCGCCGGGGGCCAGGGTGTCGGGGGCGTACGTGTGCATGGTGAGGTTGCCGGGGTTGGAACCGAACGAGGTGACCTGGGTCAGGCCCGCGGCGGACGCCTGCGGGCCCGCGGCGACCACCAGGCCGGCCGTGAGGGCGAGCGCCCCCGCGGCGGCGGTGACCCAGCGGCGGAGACCCGCGAAGGGGCGGCGGGCCCGCGGGGCGGGGCGGAACGGAGCGGGCGGTTGCGGCTCTGTCATGACGGGTGCCTTCTGTCGAGACGTACGGACGCACCCGGGACCGAGGAAGCGGCGGGGTCCGGGCACGGGTGGGAGGCGCACGGTGGGGACGTGCGGAGGTGGGGCGTGGGTCGGTGTGACGTGGGTCGGCGGGACGTGCGTCGGTGTGACGTGCATCATCAAGGCGCCTGCCACCGCGCTGACATGGGCGGGACAGCCAGCCTTGCCGGAGGGCCTGTGTGACGGCGGGCCATGGCCCGGCCCGCCCCCGACTCGGTATGACGGCCGGTCACCGACGGGACGCCCTCCGACCGCAGGGCACCGGCGGAGACCAGGTGGTGGGCCGAACCACCACCGGAGTCGCGACGGTGGGTGCCGCACCCATGTCACGCGGCCGACGCGGCGCCATAGCCTCCCGCGCGTCCTTGTTCGCCACACCCGGAGGCACACCCATGCGTCCCACCCCACGACCGACCCCCGGCCCGACCCCCGGCCCCGCACCCCGCGCCTGGCCGCGCAGGGCGTCGACCGCCCTCGCCCTGGCGGCCCTGGTGTTCACCTCGGCGCCCGCCACCGCCGCGAGCCCGGCCGCCCCCGGCACCCCCGACGGCGCGGGCGGCCACTGCGCCCGGCTGACCCAGCTGCGGGTGCCGGGCGCCGCCCACCAACAGGCCGCCTGCCTCGACGAACTGACCACCGCGGGCACGGTCGCCTCCGGCCACACCGACCCGGCCGACTGGGCCGGTCTCACCCCGAGGGACCTACCCGTCCCCACCGGAGTCCCCGGCATCCAGCTCGACGGCTACTTCCCCGACACCTCGACCACCAACTCCAACCACGGCTGGCGCCACGACGCCCAGTTCGTCATCCGCATGCCCGACCGCTGGAACGGCGGCCTCGTCGTCGCGGGCACCCCCGGCAACCGCGAGCAGTACGCCAACGACCGGGCCGTCGCCGACTGGGTGCTGGCCCGCGGCTACGCCTACGCCGCCACCGACAAGGGCAACACGGGCCTGGCCTTCCACCGGGACGGCGAGGCCCCCGGCGACGCCGTCGCCGAGTGGAACGACCGGCTCACCCAGCTCACCAGGGCCGCCCGCGCCACGATCGCCCAGCGCTACCACCGCCCGCCCACCCGCACCCTCGTGACCGGCATCTCCAACGGCGGCTACCTCGTCCGCTGGCAGCTGGAGAACCACCCCGAGCTCTACGACGGCGGAGTCGACTGGGAAGGCACCCTCTGGCGCGCCGACGGCCCCACCCTGCTGGACTTCCTGCCGCGCGCCCTGCGCGCCTACCCCGTGTACGCTGCCGGCGGCGAGGGCGCGGCGCGGGCCCGGGAGGAGATGCACGCCGCCGGGTTCCCGGCCGGGTCGGAGTTCCTGTGGCCGTACCACCACCAGGTCTACTGGGACCTGACGCAGCGCATCTACCGCGAGGAACTCGACCCCGGTTACGACGGGGCGACCGAGGCGGGCACGCCCTACTGCGCCACCGGCACCCCCGGCTGCGACGCCGACTACGACTACGCGTCCCGGCCCGAGGAGGTCCACCGGGCCGTCGAGCGGATCGCGCTCACCGGCCGCATCGGCAAGCCCCTGATCACCCTGCACGGCACCCTCGACGCCCTGCTGCCCATCGGCCGTGACTCCGACGTGTACGCCCGCATGGTGCGCGAGGCGGGCCGCGGCGCCCTGCACCGCTACTACCGCGTCGAGGGCGGCACCCACGCCGACGCGCTGTTCGACGCCTTCCCCGACCGGCTGCGGCCGCTGACGCCCTGCCACCGCTCGGCGTTCACCGCCCTCGAAGGGTGGCTCGCCGGGTCCCACCGGCCGCCCGCCTCGCGGACCGTCGCCCTGCCCGCGGGGGCCGACCCCGCGGCCCTGGTGACCGGCTGCGCCCTGGACGGACCGGACGCCGGCCGGCCCTCGTCCCGCTCCTGACCGCATCCCTGCACCCATGGTGTGGGCCACCACTCCCCAAGAGGTCTTTATGGTGGCCACCGCCATGGGAGCGGACCTCCGCGCTCCCTACTGTTTCCGGCCATGACGAACACATTTCCCACCCCGGCCGCCCCGCCGTCGCCCGCCGCCGCGGTCGACCTGAGCGGACGCACCGTCCTCGTGACGGGCGGCGGAAGCGGCATCGGCCGGGCCTGTGTGCTCGCCCTGGCCCGGGCGGGAGCCCTCGTCCACGTCGTCGACCGGGACGGCGAGGCGGCCAAGGCCGTCGCGGAGGCCGCCGGCGGCGAGGCCCACCAGGTCGACCTCGCGGACGGGGCGGCGATCGACGGCCTCCCGGCCGAGGTCGACGTCCTCGTCAACAACGCCGGCCTGCAGCACGTCGCCCCGCTCACCGAGTTCCCCACCGAGCGCTTCGAGCTGATCCAGAAGGTGATGGTCACCGCGCCGTTCCTGCTGATGCGCCGGGTCCTGCCGCACATGTACGCCCGGGGCTGGGGCCGCGTCGTCAACGTCTCCAGCGTCCACGGGCTGCGGGCCAGCGCCTACAAGTCGGCCTACGTCGCCGCCAAGCACGCCCTGGAGGGGCTGAGCAAGGTCGCCGCGATCGAAGGCGCCCCGCACGGCGTGACCAGCAACTGCGTCAACCCCGGCTACGTCAGGACCCCGCTCGTCGAGGGCCAGGTCCGCGACCAGGCCGCCGCCCACGGCATCAGCGAGGGCGACGTCCTCGCCCACGTCATGCTGGCCCGCTCGCCCGTCAAGCGGCTCCTGGAGGCCGAGGAGGTCGCCGCCGCCGTCCTGTGGCTGTGCGGCCCCCACTCCGGCTACCTGACCGGCGCCTCCCTGCCGCTCGACGGCGGCTGGACCGCCGGCTGACGGACCCGGACCGGACCCGGACCGGACCCGGACCGGACCCGGCGGCCCACGCCGGAGCCGGCACCGTCCCGCGCCCGCCCCCCGTCCCCGTACGGCCCCCGAACCCCTGTCCCCCCTCCCGTACCATCCGTCCCGTTCCGTTCGTGAAACCCGGTGAACCCATGTCTGACGCCACCACCACGCCGAGAGGCGGCATCGGCCGCATCGTCGCCGCCAGCCTCATCGGCACGACCATCGAGTGGTACGACTTCTTCCTGTACGGCTCGGCCGCCGCCCTCGTGTTCAACACGCTGTTCTTCCCCAGCGCCGACCCGCTGGTGGGCACGCTGATCGCCTTCATCACGTACGCCATCGGGTTCGCCGCCCGCCCCCTCGGCGGCATCGTCTTCGGCCACTACGGCGACAAGATCGGCCGCAAGAAGCTGCTCGTGCTCAGCCTCCTGATGATGGGCGGCGCGACCTTCGCGATGGGCCTGCTGCCCACGTACGACGCCATCGGCGTCTGGGCGCCGGTCCTGCTGACCCTGCTGCGCCTCGTCCAGGGCTTCGCGCTCGGCGGCGAGTGGGGCGGTGCCGTGCTCATCGTCTCCGAGCACGGCGGCGAGAAGCACCGCGGCTTCTGGGCCTCCTGGCCGCAGGCGGGCGCCCCCGGCGGCAACCTCCTCGCCACCGGTGTCCTCGCGCTGCTCGCCGCCTTCCAGTCGGAGGAGGCGTTCCAGTCCTGGGGCTGGCGCGTCCCGTTCCTGCTCTCCGGCGTCCTCGTCGTGATCGGCCTGTGGATCCGCGTCTCCGTGTCCGAGTCCCCGGTGTTCCTCGCCGCCCAGGCGAGGGCTGAGGCGGAGGCCGCGCGGGGCGTGAAGGAGAAGGCCCCGGTCGTCGAGGTGTTCCGGCGCAGCTGGCGCGAGGTCCTGTCGGCCATCGGCACCCGCTTCGGCGAGAACATCTCGTACTACATCCTGACCTCGTTCCTCCTCGTGTACGTCACCGTCCACCTGGAGCTGCCGAAGAGCACCGCCCTCAACGCCGTCCTCATCGGCTCCGCCGTCCACTTCGTCACCATCCCGCTGTGGGGCGCCCTCTCCGACCGGGTCGGACGCCGGCCCGTCACCCTGATCGGCTCCGCGGGCATGGCGGTCTGGGCGTTCGTCTTCTTCGGCCTCGTCGACTCGACCTCGTTCCCCGTGATCACCCTGGCCGTCACGGCGGGGCTGCTCCTGCACGGCGCGATGTACGGGCCGCAGGCCGCGTTCATCTCCGAGATGTTCGACACCCGGGTCCGCTACTCCGGTGCCTCGATGGGCTCCCAGCTCGCCTCCATCGTCGCCGGAGCCCTCGCCCCGATCATCGCCGTCGAACTCCTCAAGGAGTACGACTCCTCCACCCCCGTCAGCGTCTACCTCTGTCTGGCCGCCGTCGTCACCACCATCACCGTGGTGGTCACCCGCGAGACCCGCGGCCGCGACCTCACCGACTCCGCCGTGCAGGAGGAGCCGCGGGCCACCGCCCCCGCCCCCGCCGTCACCGCGGGCGACCGCGGCTAGCCCGACCCGCCCGGGCCGGCGCCGGTCCCCTCGCGGCGACCGCGCCGACGTCGCCTCCTACGTCGTACGCGTCCTCGGCCCCGTCCTCGCCCATGGCCCGGCTCAGTCCACGGCGCCCCACCAGGCCCCGTCCGCCGCGGGCTCCCCGGGCTCGCCGGACGGGCCGTCGCCCAGGGTCAGCCGCGAGACGATGCGGTAGCGGTCGCCCCGGTAGAGGGAGCGGACGTACTCGACGGGACGGCCGTCGCCGTCGGTGGTCGTCCGGTCGAAGAGCAGGGCGGGGGAGAGGACCGGCACGTCGAGGAGCGCGGCCTCCTCCTCGCTCAGCACGGTCGGTTCGATGGACTGCACCGCCCGCGCCGGCCGGATGCCCCGCTTCTCGCGCAGATGGGCGTAGAAACCGCCCTCCATGTCGGCCGCGGTCAGCCCCGGGACCAGCTCGGCGGGCACGTGAAGGTGCTCCAGGGCGACCGGGGCGCCGTCGACCCGCCGGAGGCGGGTGACCCGTACGAGCTCCGCCGCGGGGGAGAGCCGCAGCCTGCGGCCGATGCGGGCGCCCGCCCGGACCGGGCCGAGGTCGAGCACCGTGCTCGTCCACCTGCCCGCGGCGCGCGGGACGGTGAAGGGTGCCTCGTCGGGGGCGAGGCGCTGGGTGATCTTGGCGGGTGCGACGAACATGCCGCGGCCGTGTTCCCGTACGAGCAGGCCGGTGGCGACCAGTTCGTCCACGGCGGCGCGCAGGGTGGGGCGGGAGACGCCGAGGGCGGCGCAGAGCGTCCGCTCCGAGGGGATGGCGTCGCCCGGACGGCGGCCGTCGATCACGGACAGCAGGTGCTCCCGTACCCGTTCGCGCTTGAGCTCCACGCTGCTTCCTCCCCGGTGCGCCGTCCGCTGCCGGTCAGTATGCATCTCCCTCGGTCGAGGAGGTCACGAGGCCGTCGTGGGTGAAGTCGAGCCGGGAGACGATGCGGTAGCGGTCGCCCCGGTAGACGGAGTGCACGTACTCGACGGGGCGGCCCGTGGTGTCGAGGGTGAGGCGCTCGATCAGCAGCGCGGGCGAGAGGACGGGCACGTCGAGGAGCGCGGCCTCGTCCTCGCTGACGACCGTGGGCTCGATGGACTGGGTCGCCTCCCGGACCCGGACTCCGTGGTGCTCCCGCAGATGGTCGTAGAGGTCGCCCGCCTCCAGCTCCTCCGGGGTGAGCGCCGCGCCGACGAGGTCCGCGGGGATGTGCAGGTGCTCGATGGCCATGGGCGCGCCGTCGACGAGGCGCAGACGGGCGACGTAGAGCAGCGGGGCGGCGGGGGAGAGGCGAAGCCGTCGGCCGATGCGCGCGCCGGCCCGGACGGTGGCCGACTCCAGGACGGTGCTCGACCAGCTGCCCGCGGCGCGCGGGACGGTGAAGGGTGCCTCGTCGGGGGCGAGGCGCTGGGTGATCTTGGCGGGTGCGACGAACATGCCGCGGCCGTGTTCCCGTACGAGCAGGCCGGTGGCGACCAGTTCGTCCACGGCGGCGCGCAGGGTGGGGCGGGAGACGCCGAGGGCGGCGCAGAGCGTCCGCTCCGAGGGGACGGGGTCGCCGGGGCCGCCCGCCTCGATCAGGCCGAGCAGGTGCTCGCGTACCCGCTCCCGCTTCAGCACTCCGGTGGAGGAGCCGTCCGTCATGCCACTCTCCCTGACTGGTCAACTGGTAAGTCCGATGGTAACCCCAGGAGTTCGCCGGACGTCCTGTGAACATCCCATGCATTCCAGGGGATTGACGGCTCCATTGGTCCATGCCACCTTCTGGTCACACACCTGACCACCTGACCAATTGGTCAACCATCCATCGAGGTGCGCATGAAGCCCGTGACCCCGGCGAGACTTCCGGAGCCCACACCCCGCCCCCTCGCCCGTCCCCGCCCCCTCGCCGGAAGCCGCCCCCTCGCCGGAAGCCGCGCCGGGGGCGTCGCCCTCGCGGCGGTGCTCGCCCTCGCCGCCACGGCCGCCTGCGGCGGACCCGGCGACCCCGCCACCTCCGACGGACCGCGCAAGGTCACCGTCTGGATCATGAAGGACAGCGTCACCGACGCCTTCCTCACCCGCTTCCGCACCGGCTTCGAGGCGGACCACCCGGACCTCGACCTCGACATCCAGATCCAGGAGTGGGACGGCATCGGCGAGAAGGTCACGGCCGCCCTCGCCAGCAAGGACGCCCCGGACGTCATCGAGGTCGGCAACACCCAGGTCGCCCAGTACGCGGCCAGCGGCGGCGTCCGCGACCTCAGCGACAAGGTGGCCGAACTGGGCGGCGCCGACTGGCTCCCCGGCCTCGCCGAGCCCGGCAGGGTCGACGGCAGGCAGTACGGCATCCCCTGGTACGCCGCCAACCGCGTCGTCATCTACCACAAGGACCTCTTCGCCCGGGCGGGCGTCACCGCGCCGCCGAAGACCCGGGACGAGTGGCTCTCCGTCACCGCGAAGCTCAACCGGGGCGCAACCCAGGGCATCTACCTCCCCGGCCAGAACTGGTACGCCCTCGCCGGCTTCGTCTGGGAGGAGGGCGGTGACCTCGCCGTCCGCGAGGGCGACCGCTGGAAGGGGGCGCTCGACACCCCGCAGGCCCTCGCAGGCATGGACTTCTACCGGCGGCTCCAGGCCCTCGGCAAGGGCCCCAAGGACTCCGACGAGGCCAAGCCCCCGCAGGCCGAGGTCTTCGCCAAGGGCGACGTCGCCCAGATCATCGCCGTCCCCGGCGGCGCGAAGATCGTCGAGGAGCTCAACCCCGCGCTCAAGGGCAAGCTCGGCTTCTTCCCCGTCCCCGGAAAGTCCCCGCGGAAGCCCGGCGCCGTCTTCACCGGCGGCTCGGACCTCATCGTCCCCGAGGCCTCCACCCGCCCCGACGCCGCCTACGAGGTCGTGAAGGCGCTCGCCGGCGAGAAGTGGCAGACGGACATGGCCAGGACGATGAGCTACGTCCCCAACCGCACCTCCCTCGCCCACGTCATCCAGGGCGACGCCGGAACCGCCGCCATGGCCGCCGGCGCCGCCCAGGGCCGGGCGACCCCGAACTCCCCGCAGTGGGCGGCCGTCGAGGCCACCAACCCCGTCAAGCAGTACATGACCGCCGTCCTCACCGGCACCGACCCCGCACGGGCGGCCGCGACCGCCTCCGAGAGCATCACCAGGACCCTCGGCTCGTGAGACGTCCCGACCGGGCCGCCCTGTGGCCCTACCTCCTCGTCGCCCCGACCGTCCTCGGCGGAGTCCTCCTCCTCGGCTACCCGCTCGTCCGCAACCTGCTGATCTCCCTCCAGCAGTACGGCATGGGGGAACTCATCCGCGGCGGCGCCGGGTTCGTGGGGCTCCGCAACTACCGGACCGTCCTGACCGACCCGGAGTTCTGGGAGGTCGTACGGCGCACCTTCTGGTGGACCCTGGTCAACGTCGTCCTGATCATGGTCATCGGCACCCTGGTCGCCCTGATGCTCCAGCGGCTCGGCCGCGCCGCGCGCGTCCTGGTGACGAGCGGGCTCGTCCTCGCCTGGGCCAGCCCCGTCATCGCCACCACCACCGTCTTCCAGTGGCTCTTCGCCTCCCGTCTCGGCGTGGTCAACTGGGTGCTCGTCCGCCTCGGTTTCGCGTCCTTCGAGGGCTACTCGTGGCTGGCCGACGGACCCGCCGCGTTCACCGTCCTCGTCCTGCTCGTCGTCTGGCAGTCCGTGCCGTTCGCCGCCATCACGCTCCACTCGGCGCTGCTGACCGTCCCCGCCGAGCTGTACGAGTCGGCCCGCCTCGACGGAGCCGGCGCCTGGCGGATCTTCCGCTCGGTCACCCTGCCGCTCCTGCGGCCCGTCTTCGGCCTCGTCCTCTGCCTCGAAGTCATCTGGGTCTTCCGCTGCTTCGCCCAGATCTGGGCCGTCACCAAGGGCGGCCCCGGCGAGGCCACCACCACCCTGCCCGTCTACGCCTACCGCGTCGCCCAGTCCCTGCACCGCTACGACCTCGGAGCGGCCGTCTCCACCCTCACCGTCCTGCTCCTCGTGGCCGTACTCATCGCCTACTTCCGCCAACTGCTCCGACCGGAGGCCGACCGGTGACCCCGCGCCGCGCCCTGCGCCGACTCCCCCTGAACACCGCGGCGGCGCTCGTCTTCCTCCTGGCCGTCTTCCCGGTGTACTGGATGGTCCTCACCGCCTTCCGGCCCACCCGCGACATCCAGTCCGAGACCCCGCGCTTCCTGCCCGTCTCCGTCACCCTCGACCACTTCCGACGCGCCGTCGCCGCCGACGGGTTCTGGACCTTCTGGGGCAACAGCCTGCTCGTCACCGCCGGCTGCGTCCTGCTCGCCCTCGTCGTGGCCCTCGCCGCCGCCTTCGCCGTCGCCCGCCTGCGCTGGCGCGGCCGGCGCGCCTTCGTCCTCATGGTCTTCATCGCCCAAGTGGCGCCCTGGGAAGCGCTGTTGATCCCGATGTACGTCATCGCCCGGGACGCCGACCTGCTCGACAGGCTCGCCACCCTCAGCCTCGTCTACTTCATGATCACCCTGCCGTTCACCATCGTCACCCTCCGCTCCTTCCTGGCCGCCGTGCCCGCCGAACTCGAAGAGGCCGCGCAGGTCGACGGCTGCACCCGGGCCGCCGCCTTCCGCCGCGTGACCCTCCCGCTGCTCGCCCCCGGACTGCTCGCGACCTCGCTCTTCGGCTTCATCACCGCCTGGAACGAGTTCGCCTTCGCCAACATGCTCATCATCAAGAACCAGGACGACCGCACCCTGCCCGTCTGGCTCTCCTCCTTCTCCAACGTCTTCGGCACCGACTGGGGCGCCACCATGGCCGCCTCCACGCTCTTCGCCCTGCCCGTCCTCGTCCTCTTCCTGGTCCTGCAGGGCCGGGTCGCCGCCGGCATGACCGGCGGAGCCGTGAAGGGATGACGCCCCGCGATGCCCCTGCCCCGACTCGTCCCCCAGCCCACCCACCTCTCCCCGCTGCCCGGCACCTTCACCTTCGGCCCCGCCACCACCCTCAAGGTCGCGCCCGGCGCGGAGGACGCGGCCCGGCTGCTGCGCACCCTGCTCCGCCCCGCCACCGGACTGCCGCTGCACGCGGCCCCGGACGGCTCCGTCGTGCTGGCCGTCGACCCCGCCCTCACCGGCCTCGGCGCGGAGGGGTACGGCCTCACCGTCGGCCCCGAAGGCGTGCTGCTGCGGGCCGCCCGGCCGCAGGGCCTCCTCGCCGGGGTCCAGACGCTCCGCCAGCTGCTGCCCGTCGACGCCCTCGGCGACGCGCCCGTCACCGGAGTCGACTGGTCCGTGCCCTGCGTCCAGGTCACCGACGTCCCCCGCTTCCCCTGGCGCGGCTCCATGCTCGACGTCGCCCGCCACTTCCGCCCCGCCTCCTACCTGCGGCGGTACGTCGACCTCCTCGCCCTCCACAAGCTCAACGTCCTCCACCTCCACCTCACCGACGACCAGGGCTGGCGCATGCCGGTCGCCGCCCGCCCCCGCCTCACCGAGATCGGCGGCGCACCCCGCGGCGGCGCCTACACCCGCGCCGAACTGACCGGCCTCGTCGCGTACGCGGCGGAGCGCGGCGTCACCGTCGTGCCCGAGATCGAGATGCCCGGCCACGTCCGCGCCGCCCTCGCCGCCTACCCCGAACTCGGCAACCACCCGGGCCGCACCCATGACGTCTGGGACCGCTGGGGCGTCTGCGACACCGTCCTCGGCGTCCACGACACGGCCCTCGCCTTCTGCCGCGACGTCCTCGACGAGGTCATGGACGTCTTCCCCTCCCCGTACGTCCACGTCGGCGGCGACGAGTGCCCCACCACCGAATGGCACACCGCGCCGACCGCGCTCCGCCGGATCGCCGACGAGGGCCTCGACGGCCCCGGGAGCCTGCACCGCTGGTTCACGGAGCGGATCGGCGACCACCTCCTCGCCGCCGGGCGCCAACCGCTCGGCTGGACCGAGAACGGCGCCGACCTCCCCCCGTACTTCACCGTCATGCCCTGGCGCGACGCCGACCACGGCCGCACCGCCGTCCGCCGCGGCCACCAGGTCGTCATGACCCCGCACCGCTCCACCTACCTCGACTACCCCCAGTCCGAGGACCCGGCCGAACCGCCCGGCCAGGCCGGCGGGATCGTCGACCTGCGGACCGTCCACGGCAACGACCCGGCGCCCGCCCACTGGAGCCCCGAGGAGACCGCCCGGGTGCTCGGCTCGCAGGCCCAGCTGTGGACCGAGTACGTCCCCACCGCCGCGCACGCCGAGTACCTCACCTTCCCCCGGCTCTGCGCCCTCGCGGAGGCCGTCTGGACCGGCCGCCACGACTGGCCCGGCTTCCTTCAACGCCTCCGCCACCACAGGACCCGGCTCGACGCCCTCGGGGTGCCGCGCCGCCTCTCCACCCCGTCCCCGTCCCTCCCCACCCGAGGAAAGGAATCCCCATGAGCGACAGGAACAGGACCGGCAGCCTCCGCGTGCGGGCCGCGCTCGCCGTCGCCGCGGTCACCGGGCTCGGCGCCACCGCCCTCACCGCCCTGCCCGCGGCCGCGGCCGGCGAGGCCGTCACCGTGCAGTACCGGCAGAGCGCCACCGGCGGCGACCAGGTCGAGCCCTGGCTCAAGGTCGTCAACACCGGTACCTCCAGCGTGCCGTTGAGCCAGGTCAAGGTCCGCTACTACTTCAAGGCCGAGGCGGGCGCCTCGTACACCTACGCCTGCTCCTGGGCCGTGAAGGGCTGCGCCCATCTCACCGGCACCTTCGGCACCCTCGCCCACCCCACCGCGACCGCCGACCGCTACCTGGAGGTCGGCTTCACCGCCGGTGCCGGTTCGCTCGCGCCCGGCGCGGACACCGGCGACATGCAGCTCCGCTTCCACCGCTCCAACTGGCAGCCGCTGAACCAGAACGACGACTACTCCTTCGGCCCGGCCCAGACCACGTACGCCAACTGGTCCAAGGTCACCGCCACCGTCGGCGGCGTCCAGGTCTGGGGCACCGCCCCGGCCGGCAACGAGCCCACCCCGACGCCCACCGACCCGACCACGCCCCCCACGACGCCTCCGCCGACCGGCGCCGCGCTCTTCGACGACTTCGACTACACCGGCCACACGGACCCGGCGATCGGCGCCCACGGGTGGAGCGTGCGCTCCAACTCCGGCGGCCCCGGCGTGCCCGGCGCCACCTGGGCGCCGGAGAACGTCACCTTCGCCAAGGAGGGCACCAACTCGATCATGAACCTGCGGACCTCGACCGCCGGGACCGGCGAGTCCACGCGCCACACCGAGATCCTCACCCGGGCCGTCAAGTTCAAGAACGGCACCTACGCGGCCCGCGTCCGCTTCTCCGACGCGCCGCTCTCCGGCCCCGACGGGGACCGGATCGTCCAGACCTTCTTCACCATCAACGACCTCAAGGCGCCGATGGCCGACGACTACGCCGAGTACGACTTCGAGTACCTGCCCAACGGCGGCTGGGGCGAGCCCGCCAACATCCTCTACACCACCTCGTGGGAGACCTACCGGCCCGACCCCTGGGAGGCCGTCAACCAGCACTCCGAGGTCCGGACGAGCTACGCCGGCTGGCACGACCTCGTGCTGACCATCGACAACACCTCGATCGTGTACTACGTCGACGGCCAGGAGTTCGGGCGCCACGACGCCCGCTACCTCCCCGAACGCCCGATGTCGATCAACTTCAACCAGTGGCTGATCGACCTCGCCGGCCAGACCTCGACGACCCCGCGCGCCTACGACCAGAAGGTCGACTACGTCCTGCACGTCAAGGACCAGGTCCTGACCCCCGCCCAGGTCGCCGCCAAGGTCGGCGCCTACCGCGCGGCGGGCACGGCCTTCGAGGACACGGTGCCGTCCGCCTCCTGACGGCGACGGCCCGCCCGTGAGGGCCCTTGCCGTACAGCGCGCCGCCTCCGGACGTCGCCATGACTCCGGAGGCGGCGCGTCCCCGTCGTGGGCGTCAGGAGTTCCAGGGGCCCATGCGGTCCAGGCGCCGCAGCTGCTGCCGCGCCGTCGACGCGTCGAGCCCCTCGCCGCGCGAGGCGAGCCGGTCCGCGACGGACGCCCGGTGCTCCACGGGCTTGTGGTCGTCGTACTTGAACTTCGCCCGTACGTCGGTGACGTCGAGGCGAAGCCCGCGGATGCCGGACAGCATGCGGCCGTACGGCGGCTGCCCGACCGCGACGGGCGCGTGGTCGCCGTCCGGCTGGAAGTGCGCGAGCTGGCGCCGCAGCAGCTCGGCCTTCCCCTCGGGGTCGTCGACGATCACGGCCCGGCAGGTGAACTGGACGGCGGTGTAGTAACTGGTGGGCACGCCGTCCGCGGGCGGCGTACCGGCCTTGGCGCGCCAGGGACCGGGGACGAAGGCGTAGTCCCCGAAGACGGTGAAGAGCACGTGCTGGTCGTGCTCGATCGCCTTCCACACGGGGTTCGGCCGGGCGAGGTGGACCAGGAGGTGCCCGGGGGCGGCGGTGAAGTGGGTGGGGACGGCGGCCGGCGCCTCGCCGGGCAGCCCGTTGACGCTGAGGAGGCCGAAGTCGTGCCCCTCGGCGATCCAGGTCTGCCACTCGGCTTCGTCCAGGCCGGCGTCCCAGGGCTGGATGAACATGCGGGTCTCCTCGCGGTCGCGTCCCGTCCCCTTCCAACGGAAACCACTGCACCGTACAGGGAACCGACCGCGCCGCGTCGTGGCCCCCGGCTCCCCCACGTCGCTGTGGACGGGGGACCGGGGCGGGCGACGGCGGCGTGGGTCAGTCGATGCGGATCGCGAGCATGCAGGCGTCGTCCTCGTGGCCCGTCTGCTCGGGGTCGGCGAGCAGGAACTCGATCAGGGGGCCGGGGGTGACGTCCGGGGCGCGGGTCAGTGCGTCGGCGAGGCGCTCGATGCCCTTCGTCACGTCCTCGCCCCGCCGCTCCACCATGCCGTCGGTGTAGAGCAGGAGCAGGTCGCCCCGGCGCAACGGGGTCGCCGACGTCTCGTACGCGTACCCGGGCAGGGCGCCGAGCAGCGGCCCGCGGTGCCCGGTGACCAGGGGCTCGCAGCGGCCGTCGCGGAGCAGCAGCGGCGCCGGGTGGCCCGCGTCCGCCCAGTGCAGGACATGGTCGTCGTCGATGTGCCCGGTCACGACGGTGGCCGTCTGGCCGTCCGGGTCACTGCACACCAGCTCGTTGAGCCAGGTCGTGATCTCCCCGGCGGACGCCCCCGTCTGCGCGAGGCCCGCCAGCGCGTGCCGCTGCTGGGCCATGCGCGCGACGGCTTCCAGGCCGTGTCCCGAGGCGTCGCCCATCGCCACGAGCACCCGGCCGTCCGGCAGCAGCCGGCACTTGTACCAGTCACCGCCGACGGCCGCGTCCGGCTCGGCCGGCCGGTACGAGGCGGCGACCGTCAGGCCCACGGCGGCCAGCGCCTCCGAGTGCGTCGGCAGCAGCGCCTCCCGCAGGGCGTCCGCCACCCGCCGCTCCGCCTCCGTCCGCCGCCGCAGCCGGTCCGACTCGCGCTCCGTCTCGGCCAGGCGCCGCCGGCTGCGGATCTGCGGGGTGAGGTCACGGGCGACGAGGTTCACGGCCCACGGGCGGCCGTCCGTCCCCGCGACGGGGCGGCCGAGCAGGTCGAGCGTACGGATCTCCCCGACGACGAGGAACCGGATCCGCGTCCACGCCGGTTCCTCACCCGCGAGCACCGAGGTCAGGAACTCCGAGAACGCCGTCAGATCGTCCGGCAGCAGCGCGTCGCACAGCTGGTCCAGCGACCACGGCATCCCCACGTCCGCGTGGAATATCCGGCTCAGCCCCTCCGACCAGGTCACCTTCCCGGAGAGCAGGTCCCAGTTGCCCCAGCCGAGCGACGCCAGGTACTGGGCGTCGATCGTCAGCAGCTCCGTCCGGCTCCGCACCGGCCGCCACGTCAGCAGCACCTGCTCACCGCAGGGCGCCGCCGAGTACAGCAGCGACGCGCGGTGGAGCCGGCCGAGGCGCTGCTCGGTGTAGTCGACGACGCGCCCCCGCAGGGCGGTGCCGTTCTCCACCAGGTCGACGAGCGAGCCGAGGAGCCCGCTCTGCGCCGCTCCGGGCCGCGCTTCGAGGAGCCGCTGCCCGACCTGCTGGTCCGGGCTCTCCAGCCAGTCGGCGGACTGGACGCGGTTGCCGGCGACCAGCCGGAAGTCCCGTACGGCCCCGGTCTCGTCGTCCCTCACCGGCTCCAGGAGGGCGGCGGAGACGGGGATGGCCGTGAGCGCCCCGCACAGACCCGGGGCGCCGGGGTCGTGCGTGCCGCACGCACAGGGGCTCGCGCCGTCCCGGGCGGCCGGCGCCTCCGAGGCGATCGAGCGCACCGGCGAGGTGATGTCCGGGCCGACCGCGGCGGGGGCGGGGCCCGTGGCGGTCCTGCGCACCGAGGCGCGGAGCGAGGAGATCTCCCGTCCGATCATGTCCTTCAGCGCGTCGACGCTGTCCGGCAGCGGAAAACCCATGGGTCGCCTCCCCAGGACGTGGACCTGGCTGGTGGTGTCGGGCGGCTCGGCCCGGGAGGTGCCGGGACGCCGGGCGCCGGGGACGTCGTACGGCGGCCATGGCTGCCGCTGCCCACGCGGCGCGCGTTCATGCGCGCCGTCGCGGTGGCGGCCCGCGCCCGGACCGCCGGGGGTCCCGCTCCCCGCCCGGCTCCCGGTCGCGGTTGAGGGTCCCCCAGCGCCCGTTGTGCCGGGCGATCTCCTCCGTCGCCTCCTCGATGACGCGCCGCCCGATCCAGCCGACGGGTTCCACGTCCGTGACCAGGGGCTCGTTGTCCGGGCCGCGCCCGCACTCCCGTGCCCGCAGCACCCACGGCCGCGTACGTCTGTCCTTGACGCCGGGAAGGTGGGAGTAGTCGTAGAGGCGCCGCGCCGCCCAGGTCCGCAGGGACCGGTCGCCCCACCACGGTTCGGGGTCGAGCGGGTTCGCCGACAGACCGGGCAGCCGGACGCCCGTCAGGTCGTCCCGGCTGCCGGGAGCGGGCAGATCGCTGTCGGGGCCCAGCGACCACCGTACGAAGAGGCCGGACCGCCCGGCCAGCAGCGAGGCGAGCTCGTCCAGGGTGTCGATGGTCGCGAGGCGGCTGTTCTCCTGCGCGTTCACGCCCGGCGCCTACCCGACGCCGACCGGCGTAGTCACGGACGCGCGTCCGCGTCGCCGTGGGCGCGGCCCTGTCGGCGAGCCGGTCGCCGGCAGGGCCGCGCCGGGTCAGGCGGTGTGCAGCCGCAGACCGTAGCGGTTGAGGATCTCGTTGACCGGCTGGAACCAGGTCTGACCGCCGGAGGAGCAGTTGCCCCAGCCGCCCGAGGTGACGCCCTGCGCCTGGTCGCCACTGATGAACGAGCCGCCGGAGTCGCCGCCCTCGGCGCAGACGCTGGTCTTCGTCATCTGGTACACGGCGCCCTGGCTGTAGTTGACGGTCTCGTTCTTGGCGAGGACGGTGCCGCAGTGCCAGCGCGTCGTCGACCCCGACCGGCAGATCGACGCGCCGACGGGCGCCTCGGCGGAGCCCCGTACGAGCCGGTCCGGGACCGTGCCCCAGCCGAGCACCACGGGGACCGTCCACCAGCCGCTGTGGATGCTGACGTACGCGTAGTCGTCCCCGGGGAACGAGGAGCCCTGGAAGGTGCCCATGGCCGACCCGTCCCAGCCGCGCACCGCGGCCCCGGCGCGTCCGCAGTGTCCCGCCGTCACGAAGCCGCCGTGCACGGAGAAGCCGATCGAGCAGCGGACGTTGCCGGTGTAGTACGGGTCGCCGCCCACGGTTCCCGCCGCGTACGTACGGGGCGCCTCGGCGGTCTCGGCGACGGTGACCGGCCCGCCGGCCCGGGCCCGGTCGACGAAGGCCCGTACGGCGGGGGCCTCGCGCTCGGCGCCCACGACCGTGACCACGACGCTGTTCGCCCGCGGGTCGACGTGCCAGCCGGCGACCCCGGCCGGGGCCGGGAGCGCGTCCAGACGGGCCTTGGCGCGGTCGAGGGCGGCGGCGCTGTGCCGCACGAGCCGGGTGTCCGCGCCCAGCGCCCGCACCTCGGCCTCCTCGGCTCGGTCGGTGACGGCGACGACGAGCCGGCCGGTGGCCGGATCGAACCAGGAGCCGCCGTACGCGCCGCCCGTGGCCTGCCGGGCGGCCCGCTCCACGGCGGTCGCGGCCTTCTCGGCGCGCAGCCGCTCCTCGGCCTGGGCGGCGGTGAGGCCCAGGTCCCGCCGCAGGGCGTCGAGCAGTCCCGCGGACGCGCTGGGCATGCCGGGGGCCGGGTCGGGGAGCGGGGCGGCGTTCGCCGTGCCGACGTGGGCGGCGACGGGGACGACCGCGAGGAGCAGGGCGGCGACGGCGGCGCGCAGGGGGGTGGTGCGTTTCACGAGACCTCCTGGTGTGGGGGAGTCGAACGCTCTGAGAGCGCTCTCAGCGAGCGCCGCCCGCCACGCTAGCGCCCTCCGCTTGTCAGGTCCATACCAGGATCCGGCCGCGCTCGGCCGCGGGAGAGAGGTCCGTGCCGCCGACGTGCCCGGTGCCGCCGACGTGCCCGGTGGCGCCGCGGGCCAGGTTCAGCGCAGCGTCCTCGCGAAGTGGGCGTCGACGGCGTCGACGGCGTTCGTCACCTGGGGCTCGGTGTCGTAGAAGTCGAACTGGGTGCCCTCCGTCCACACGATGCCCTTGGGGCCGGCCAGCCCGTCGTGGAAGCGGCGCGCCCCCTCGGGGATCGCGGCGTCCTCGCTGTGCACCAGCAGCGTGGGCCGGTCGATCCGGGGGGCGAGCGCGAGCGCGTCGTAGGTGAGCCAGTCGGCCCACGCCATGAGGGCGAAGCGGTTGGGCCAGGCGGGGATGCCGCCGCGCGCCGGGTTGAGGTAGAAGTCGATGTCGTACGGCATGGCGGCGCGCTCGTCGGTCGGCGAGACCACCGGCACGTAGGCGACCTCACCGGTCGCCTCGAAGCGCGCCCGGGCGTCCAGGCCCTCCTTCACGAGCGCGGCGACCGCCGCCGGGCCGCCGTAGGCGTCCTCGCAGATCCCGGCGTCGTGCAGCCACGGCGCCACGAGCGCGAGCGAGCGGACCCGCGGGTCCCGGGCGGTGTTGTCGGCCATGTACATCGCGGCCGCGCAGATCCCGAGCGCGCCCAGCCGGTCCGCGTCGACCGAGGGGTCGGCGGCGAGGAACCCCACGGCGTGGTGGATGTCGCGGACCTTGCGGGCCGGGTCCTCCACGTCCCGGGGCTCGCCCCCGGACTCGCCGAACCCGGCGAAGTCGAAGGAGAGGGCGGCGTACCCCCGGGCGGCGAGCCGCTCGGCGTACCGGTCGGCCATCAGCTCCTTGACGCTGGTCCAGGTGCCGGCGACCACGACGCCGGGCAGCGGGGCCTTCGCGTCGGCGTCGTCCGGCAGGAAGAGGTTGCCGACGAGGGTGACGCCGGCGCTGTCGAAGGTCACTCGGCGTGTCTGGGTCATGTGCGTACTCCCAAGCGGTTCTGGTGGTGGTCCGTCGGTGAGGGCGAGGGCGAGGGCGAGGGCGAGGCGGTGACGGTCGGCCGCGTCGGTCGGCCGCGTCAGCGTTCGCCGTCGCTCCAGACCGCGGTCATCAGCACGGAGGCGATGCGCCAGCCGGCGCGGGTGCGGACCAGGCCGAAGCGGTAGGTGCCCCCCAGCGTCCACAGCGTGTCGTCGGTCTTGCGATGGGTGGCCTGGAAGGTGGCGGTGCACTCCGCGGTGTCGCCGTCGACGGTGACCAGGTGGTTGCCGAGGAGGTGGTGGGTGGCGGCGTACGCGCCGAGTCCGGTCCGCCAGCCCTCGACGATCTGCGCGGGGGCGAGGGTGACGGGCTCGCCGCCGTTGAGGCTGGTGTAGTCGAGGGTCACCTTGTCGGCGAAGACCTCGGCGAGGCGGTCCCAGTCGCGCGCGTCGGCGTACCAGGCCATGCGGGTGCAGGTGTCGATGACGTCCGGTCGGTCCATGCCGATCATCCTTCCGCGCCGCCGGCCGGCCGTGTTGTCGTAGCGTCCGCGCTTCCTTGGCGCTGCGTGTCAGGCTCGGTCCCGCGCCGCCCCGACCCGAGCCGGTGCTCCTTCGGCGACAGCCCGTACGCCGTCCGGAACGCGCGGGTGAAGTCCGAGGCCCGCGGCATCCCCAGGCGGGCCGCCACCACGTGGATCGGCACCGCGCGCAGCGACGGATCCGCCAGGTCGTGGAAGGCCCGCTCCAGCCGCTGCGAACGGATCCAGGCGGCGACCGTCTCGCCGTGCGCGTGCCGGGTGAAGACGCGGTGCAGATGGCTGAGGGAGATGTGGTGCGCGGCGGCGATGACCCCCGGCGTCAGCTCCGGGTCGTGCAGGTTCCGCCTGATGAAGGACCGGATCTGGCGGGCGAGTACCTCCTGCCGGGTCTCCTGCGGCAGCGCGGCCTCGGCCCGCAGCGTGTGGGCGAACGCGGCGGACACCAGGTCGAGCAGGACCGCTCCCAGCCGCGGCGCGTCGGAGGCGTGGAGGTGTTCGGCCTGCCGGTCCAGGCCGGCCAGGTAGTCCGCGAGCAGGGCGCCCGGCCCCGTGCCCACCGGCAGCCCACGTCCCAGGAGGCCTTCGACCTTCCCCGGCGGCAGGGGGAGCAGCGCCTTCGGGAAGTCCACCCCCACCCCCGAGACGAGGCCGGGGCGCCCGTCGGCCGCGGGGAGCCCGGCGGCGCGGGCCTCGCAGGGCTGCGCGTTGTCGTCCACGAGGAGTCCGCGGGGGCCGATGCCGACGGACCGGCCGTCCTCCCGCACCACCGACAGCCGGCCCTCGACCATCAGGGTTAAGTGGTACAGGTCCGCGTCCGCGCGCCGGACGCCACGCGCGGTGCGCCGCAGCCGCGCGGGGGACGAGGACGACCGCCACACGGTGACCGGGCCCAGCTCCATGAGGTGGAGGTCGGCACGGAAGCCGCCGCTCCGGTTCGTGGCCGCGTCGGTCGCCCTGGTCCGGCCGATGAGCTCCCGCCAGCGGTCGAGCCGCTCGGCGGCGGGGACGTCCTCGCTGCGGAACACCGTTCCGATCACCGTGTCACACTCCGTTCCCGGGGTGCAGAGGTCTTTAATTTGTCAGAGAAACTATCACGCGAACCCCCGGGGGCTCCGGCATGATGTGCGCGCATCCTCCGGGCGTCGAGAGAGGGCCATGACCAGCCAAGACACCGTTCCGGCCGCGCTGCGCCGCCTGTGGCGGCTCCCGGAGACCGCACGCCTCGGCCGCCCCGCCTCCCTCGACGTCGACCGGGTGGTCTCCACCGCGGTGGAGACCGCCGACCGCGACGGCCTCGACGGCGTGACGCTCCCGAAGGTCGCCGAGCGGCTCGGTGTCACCGGGATGTCCCTCTACCGGTACGTGGGGTCCAAGGACGAACTCCTCGCCCTCATGGCCGACCACGCCCTCGGCGCCCCGCCCCCCGCGGCCGCCGACGACGACTGGCGCGCGGGCCTCCGTGCCTGGGCCGGGGCACAGCGCGCCGTGTACCGGCAGCGGCCGTGGCTCGCCCGTCTGCCCCTGGCCGGACCGCCCTCGGGGCCCCGCCGGATCGCCTGGATGGAGGCGGCGCTCGCGATCCTCGCCCGGACGCCGCTCGACTGGGCCCACAAGCTCGGCGCCCTCTCGCTGATCGGCGGCTATGTCGTCCAGTCGGCCAGGCAGGAGCAGGAGTTGGCCCGGAGCCGGGCCGAGGGGCAGGCCCAGGCCGAGGCCGAAGGGGCCTACGGCCGTGCGCTGGCGAGGCTCGTGGACCCCGGACTCTTCCCCGAGACGGCCCGGTTGTTCGCCTCGACGGTGTTCGAGACGCCCGCGCGGGGCGCGTCCGACGCCTCGGCCTCCGAGGTCGAGACGCCCGACGCCTCGGCCTCCCACGCGGACGCCCCCCACCCCGTGGTCCCCGATCCCGTGGTCCCCGGCCCGGAGGCGCCCGACGCCTCGGCCTCCGACGCCGACTTCGCGCTCGGCCTCGACCTGATCCTCGACGGCATCGCGACCCGGATCGACCCGCCCGGCACCCCTCGCCGCTCACCCTGAAACGCTCGGGGACGCCGTCCCCGGGAGAGGCGGGCGCCGCCACACTCCGGCCGCCCCTCTGACGGCCCGCCATCCCCCCCCGCGTCCCCGAACGGCCGCGCCACCGGGCCTGACGGGTGATGTCCGTGCGGGTCGACGGCGGCCCGGCCGCCGCGCGGCCGGCCCCGGCCGATACTCCGGCCATGAGACCTTCGCGTTCCCCGTCCCGGCCGCGCCGCGCCGCGATCGCCGCCCTCACCGCGCTCCTCACCCTCGGAGCCCCCGTGACGGCCGTCGGCGAACCGGCCGGCACCCCGGCCGAGGCCCCGGCCGGCGACGGCGGCGGCCACCGCGGCCCCTGCGTCGCCTCCCCGCCGCCGAGGGGCAGCCCCGCACGGGACGTCCTCCGGATCGCCGAGCGGGTCAAGGCGGACCTGGGCCTCACGTCCGTGATCCTGCGGGTGACCGTCGACGGCCGCGAGGTCGTGACCAGCGCCCTCGGCGAGTCCATGACCGGCGTGCCCGCCACGCCCGCCATGCACTTCCGGAACGGGAACATCGCCATCAGCTACATGGGCACCGCGCTCCTGCGCCTCGTCGACCAGGGCCGGGTCGACCTCGACGACACCGTCGCCCGCTGGCTGCCCGACCTCCCGCAGGGCGAGAAGATCACCCTGCGCATGCTGGCCGCCTCCACCACCGGTCTCGTCGACTACGTCCGCGAGCCCGAGTTCCAGAAGGCCGTCGTCGCGAACCCGTTCCGCCAGTGGACCGCCGACGAGCTCGTGGCCCTGGCGACCGGCAAGCCGCGCTGGTACAAGGCGGGCACCAACTGGAACTACTCGCACGCCAACTTCGTCCTCCTCGGCGCCGCCCTGGAGAAGATCACCGGAACCCGCCTCGACGTGCTGCTCCGGGAGCAGGTCCTGCGCCCGCTCGGGCTGCGCGAGACCCGGAACGCCTTCACGCCGGACATCCCCGAGCCCGTCCTGCACGCCTTCACGGCGGACCGCGGGACGTACGAGGAGTCCACCTTCTGGAACCCCTCGTGGACCACCGCGCCCGGCGCCGTCGAGACGACGGACATCTGCGACCTGAACCGGTCGGCCGCGGGCATCGGCTCCGGCGAGCTGCTCTCCCCGGCCTCCCGGCGCGAGCTGCTCGACCCGGGGACGGTGGGGCTCGGCACACCGACCGAGCGGTGTCCCGCGACGGTCTGCCTCCCGAACACGCGGGCCACCCACTACGGCATGGGCGTACTCGTCCTCGGCGACTGGATCGCCCAGCACCCGCTGTTCTTCGGCTACTCCGCGTCCCAGGCCTACCTGCCGTCCCGGCGCCTGGCGATCGCCGTCTCGACCACCCAGGGCCCCACCACCCCCGGCGGCCACTCGGCGCACCTCATCGTCCAGCGCGTCGCCGCCGCCCTCGCCCCGGACCACCCCGTCCCCGACTTCGGCTGACGCCCCCGTCGCGCGGGCCGGACGCGTCCGGGACGACCGGGCGTCGCGCGTGCCGGGCACGAGGCGCCTCCGGTACGAAAACGGGGCGGCTGCCCCTGGCAACCGCCCCGAAACCCGCGACCGGCTCCCCGGTCACTCCTCCCGACGCGTGCGCGGCTCCTGCCCGGCCGTTCCGGGGGCGGGCTGTCCGTCCGCTTCCGCCCCCTCGCGCACCGCCCGCACGTCCTCCTCGGTCCACGCGCGCGTGTCGCGCGGCTCGGCGTACGGCTCCACGTCGGGCGGCAGGCCACCCAGGACCGCCCGCTGGCGCAGCGCCTCGGCGTCGAACTCCAGACCGAGGAGCACGGCCAGGTTGCTGATCCACAGCCACACCAGGAAGACGATGACGCCGGCCATCGTGCCGTAGGTCTTGTTGTACGAGGCGAACTCGGCCACGTACAGCGCGAACCCCGCCGAGGCCACCATCCAGATCAGCAGCGCGAGGACGCTGCCCGGGGTGACCCACCGCCATCCCCTGCTCTTCACGTTCGGGCTCGCCCCGTACAGGAGCGCGATCATCACGATCACCAGCAGGACCAGGACCGGCCACTTGGCGATCGACCAGACCGTCAGCGCGGTGTCGCCGACGCCCAGGACGTCCCCCGCGCGGCGCGCCAGGTCCCCGGTGAAGACGATGATGAGACCGCTCGCCGTGGCCATGAGCATGAGCGCCGCCGTCATCCCCAGCCGGATCGGCAGCACCTTCCAGACCGGACGGCCCTCCGGCATGTCGTACACCTGGTTGGCGGCGCGCATGAAAGCCCCGACGTAGCCGGAGGCCGACCACAGGGCCAGGGCGAGACCGACCACCGCCATGACGATGCCCGCGCCCGTGCCTCCCTGGACGTTCTCCAGCGCCCGGCCGAGCACGTCCCGCGCGGGCCCGGGTGCGAGGTCGCGCACGGTGTCGAGGACCCGGTCCGTCGCCGACCGCCCGCTGAGGCCGAGCAGCGAGACGAGCACCAGCATCCCGGGGAAGAGGGACAGCACGCCGTAGTACGTGAGGGCGGCGGCCCGGTCCGTCAGCTCGTCGGACCGGAACTCCCGCACGGAGCCCTTCAGGACCGCGACCCAGGCGTGCCGGGGGAGCCGCAGGGGCGAGTCGGGCGCGCGCTCCTCGATCGCGGGGCCCGGGCCCACGTCCCGGGGCTCCGGTGGCTCGTCGGCCGCGGGTCGGCGTTCCTCGCCGGGTCCCTCGTACCGCTCCCCGTACCGCTCCCCGCGTCGGTCGCCGTGTCGTTCCCCGTGTCGTTCCCCGTGTCGTTCCCCGCCGTTCTTCGCGGGAGCGTTGCGATCGGACATGCCCGGGCGGGTACCCCCGTCGTCCCGTCCTACGCACCGGGCCGGGCCGCCCGCCCGGTGGGGAGGACCCGAACGGCGGCGGATGGTGGGCCGGGCCCCGGGTAGTCGATCTCCGTAGGCGTATCCCGGGGGCACCGCCGACGCGACCCCCTCACCGGCAACCCAGGAGTCACCGGATGTCCTCTCAGGAAGAGCCCCGCGTCCCCGACCCGCAGACGCTCCACCCCCGCCCCCCGCAGCCCGACCAGCGCCAGGACCCTCCGGGCGCGACCGAGGAGATGCGGCCGCGCCCCGACCACGGCGAGGAGTCGTACCGCGGGCACGGGGTGCTCGCGGACCGGGCGGCGCTCGTGACCGGCGGCGACTCCGGCATCGGCAGGGCCGTCTGTCTGGCGTTCGCCCGCGAGGGCGCCGACGTGGTGTTCACCCACCTGCCGGAGGAGCGGGACGACGCGGAGGAGACCGCCCGCCTCGTCCGCGACGCGGGCCGCACCGCCGTGCCGGTCGCCTGCGACCTGCGCGAGGAGAGCCAGTGCGAGGCGCTGGTCAAGACGGCGGTGTCCGAGCTGGGGCGGATCGACGTCCTCGTGAACAACGCCGCCTACCAGATGGCGCAGCCCGGCGGGATCGAGACCATCACCACGGAGCAGTTCGACCGCGTGATGAAGACGAACCTGTACGGCATGTTCTGGCTCACCCGCGCGGCCCTCGCCCACATCCCGCGCGGCGGCTGCGTCATCAACACGACCTCCGTCCAGGGCTACCAGCCGAGCCCGCCGCTGCTCGACTACGCGATGACGAAGGCGGCCATCGTCTCCTTCACGCACAGCCTGGCGCAGATGCTGGCGGAGCGCGGCATCCGGGTGAACGCGGTCGCGCCCGGGCCGGTGTGGACGCCGCTCATCCCCTCGACCATGCCCGACGTCGAGGACTTCGGGAGCCAGTCACCCCTGGGGCGGGCGGCCCAGCCCGCGGAGATGGCGCCCGCCTACGTCTTCCTGGCCTCGCCGACCTCCAGCTACATCACCGGCGAGATCGTCAACGCCACGGGCGGCCAGCCCCTGCCCTGACCAGGGGCGTACGGCTCCGGGGCCCGCGCGGACGGCTCCGGGACCTCAGGAGCGGGCCGCACGCGTGCCGCTCCGACCGCCTCCGGCGTCCCCCGGGGTGGCACCGGTCGCCGGGGCGGCTCCGTCCGGCCGGGCGCCGGCGCCGAAGGCGCGGCGGTAGGCGGCCGGCGAAATGCCGAACGCGGTCCGCATGTGGGCGCGCAGCGAGTTCCCGGAGCCGAGCCCGGCCCGGTGGGCCACCAGGTCGACCGGCAGGTCCGTCGTCTCCAGGAGCTGCTTGGCGAGTTCCAGGCGCTGTGCCGTGAGCCACTGCACGGGCGTCATGCCGACCTCGTCACGGAACCGGCGGGTGAAGGAGCGCAGGCTCATCCGGGCGTGTTCGGCGAGCCGCGGCAGGGTGAGCGGCTCCGCGAGGTGCTCCAGGGCCCAGGCACGGGTGTCGGTGGTGGTGGCCACGGTCGGCTCCGGCACCGGCCGGTCGATGAACTGGGCCTGCCCGCCGTCCCGCCAGGGAGGAACCACGCAGACGCGGGCGGCGCGGTTGGCCGTCGCCGCGCCGTGGTCCCGGCGGATGATGTGCAGGCACAGGTCCACGCCCGCCGCCACGCCCGCGGAGGTGAGCACGTCGCCGTCGTCGACGAAGAGGACCTCCTCGTCGACCTTCACGTGGGGGTAGGCCCGGCGGAACTCCGGCGCGAGCTGCCAGTGCGTGGTGGCCGGCCGGCCGTCGAGGAGCCCGGCGGCGGCCAGGACGTACGAGCCGGAACAGATCGACACCAGCCGGGCTCCCGGCCGGACGCCGGCGATGGCCGCCGCGACCTCGGGCGGGAGCGGGCCGCCCCGGCCCAGCTCGGGCATGGCGTGCGTGGGCGGCAGGACCACGGTGTCGGCGGCGGCGAGGGCCTCGGGGCCCGCGGCGGGCTGCACGACGAACCCGGCGTCGGTGAGGACCGGCGCTCCGTCGGCCGTACAGACGGTGACCTCGTACAAGGGGCGGCCGTCGGAGTCGTTCGCGCTGCCGAACACCCGCGACGGGATGCCGAGTTCGAAGGGAGGGACGCCGGGGAGCGCGAGCACGGCGACGCGGTGCGGTGTCGCGGCTGCGGTGCGGTTCATGGCCAAATCCTGTCACATGGTGGCCGGGCGGCCAATACCGCGGAGGGTCCGGGTGCCGGATCGTGGACACGTCGCCGCCGGAAGCCTCCGGCGGCGCGACCGAGCGAGACGGAAACGAGGCAGACGGATGCGTGCGGTGGTCGTGGAGCAGTGGGGCGGACCGGAGGAGCTGGTCGAGCGCGAGGTGGAGCGCCCGGAGCCCGGCCTGAACGAGGTCCTGGTGCGGGTCCGCGCGGCGGGCGTGAACCCCGTGGACTGGAAGACCCGCGCCAGCGGGGCCCTGATCGACTGGGCGCCCGTTCCGGTCGTCGGCTGGGACGTCTCCGGCACGGTCGAGGCCGTCGGACCCGGCGTGGGGATCTTCCGCCCCGGCGACGAGGTCTTCGGCATGCCGCTGTTCCCGCGCCAGGCCGGCGGGTACGCCGAGTACATGGTGGCCCCGGCGCGTCACCTCGCCCCCAAGCCCGCCTCCCTGAGCCACGTCGAGGCCGCGGCGCTGCCGCTGGCCGCGCTCACCGCCTGGCAGGCCCTCGTCGACACGGCGGACGTCCGCCCCGGCGAGCGCGTCCTCGTCCACGCGGCGGCCGGCGGCGTGGGGCACTTCGCCGTGCAGATCGCCAAGGCCCGCGGGGCGTACGTCATCGGTACGGCGAGCGCGGCCAAGCACGACCTGGTGCGGGAGCTGGGGGCGGACGAGGTGGTCGACTACCGCGGGGCGCGCTTCGAGGACGTGGTCTCGGAGGTGGACGTCGTCCTGGACGGCCTCGGCGGGGAGACGGCCGAGCGGTCCCTGAAGGTGCTCCGCGAGGGCGGGCGGCTGATCACCCTGCCGGGCCCGGACGACGTGCCCGCCGCCCCGGACGGGGTGCGGGCCTCCTGGGTCCTGGTCGAGCCGGACCACCTCGGCCTGCGGGAGATCGCGGCCCTGGTGGAGCGCGGTGCGCTGCGCCCCGTGGTCGAGACGGTGCTGCCGCTCGCCGAGGCCGCGAAGGCCCACACGATCGGCGAGCAGGGCCGTACGACGGGCAAGATCGTCCTCACGGTCGCCTGAGGCCTTCTCCCGGGCGCCCCGCACCCTCCCCGCCCACGTCGGCTCTTTCCGGGAACCGGCCGTGGCGAGAATCTGTCCCTCTGGGGGAGGGTGGCCGGACGCCGAGGGGGCGGGGATGAGCGCATGGGTGGTCCCGGGGTACACCGAGTCCCGGGAGCTGGGCGCGGGCGGCAGCGGGCGCGTGGCGCTCGCCACGCACGACGCGACCGGGGTGCCGGTGGCCGTCAAGTACCTGAACGAACGGCTGCGCGCGGACGAGGCGTTCGTGCGCGGCTTCCGGTCCGAGGCCCGGCTGCTCGGGGCGCTCGACAGCCCGCACGTCGTGGGCTTCCACGAGTACGTCGAGGCTCCCGGGGGCGCGGCCATCGTGATGGAGCTGGTGGACGGCGTCGCCCTGCGCGCCCTGCTCGCCCGCGAGGGCTCGACCGGCCCGGAGGCCGCCCTCGTCGTCCTCAAGGGCTCGCTCCTGGGCCTCGCCGCCGCGCACCGGGCGGGCGTCGTCCACCGCGACTACAAGCCCGAGAACGTCCTGGTCGCCGCCGACGGATCGTCCAAGCTCGTCGACTTCGGGATCGCCGCGGGACGGGACAGCAGGCCCGGGGTCGCGGGCACGCCCGCCTACATGGCGCCCGAGCAGTGGAGCGGCGCCCCGGCCTCCCCGGCGGCCGACGTCTACGCGGCGACCGCGACCTTCTTCGAGTGCCTGACCGGCCGCAAGCCGTACGCCGGGGACAACGTCGCGGAACTGGCCCTGCAGCACCTGGAGGCGCCGGTCCCCGACGGGGAGGCGCCGGAACCGCTGCGCCCGCTGATCCGCCGGGGGCTCGCCAAGGCCCCGTACGAGCGGCCCGGGAACGCGGCCGCGTTCGTCACCGAGCTGGAGACCGTCGCCGCCGCCGCGTACGGCCCGGACTGGGAGGAGCGGGGGCGCGGTCGGCTCGCGGCGCTGGCCGCGCTCCTGCCGCTGCTCTTCCCGTCCTCCGGCGGTACGGCGGAGGGCACCACCGCCCTCGCCACGACGAGGCTGCCCGAGCCCCCGCTGCCGGAGCCCCGGCCCCCGCTGCCCGGGTCCTTGCCCCCGCGCCCCTGGTGGAGGTGGCCCCGTGGGCTGCCCGCGGGCGCGGCCGCGCTCGTGCTGGCGCTGCTGCTCGCCCTCGCCGCCCGCGCCGGGGGAGAGGAGAACGAAGGCGACCGGGCCGCCGAGGCCTTCGCCACGACGAGTACCACGCCACGCACGCCCTCACCGGAGACGGCCGCGGTCCCCGAGACCCCGGCCCCGACGCCGACGGTGACGCCGACGGCGGTACCGACACCGCCGCCGACGGCGTCGGAACCGGGGCCGACCGACCCGCCCTCCACGCCCGGCCCGGCCACCGAGCCCGGCGGCTCCCCGACGGACCCCACGACGACCTCGCCGCCCACCACGCCGTACCCCGGCACCCCGACCGCCCCCACGACCCGGCCCCCCACGGCCCCGCCGACGACGACGGACGCGCCGACGACCGCGCCGCCGGTCTCCGTGAAGGCGGTCTCCGTCAGCGGCCTGCGCCAGACCGGGCCGGCCACCGCCGAGGCGACCGTCGAGATCACGACGGACGGGACGGGGCCGGTGACGCTCCTCGTCGAGTGGTTCACCGGCGACGACCAGGGATCGCCCGGTGCGCCGGACGGCTCGGAGACCGTCCGGCGGGAGGGCGCCACCCGCTACACCCTCACGCTCCCGCATGTGTTCCGCGGCTCCGGTTGCTCCTGGGCGGCGCGGGCGACGACGAACCCGGCCGCCGCGAACGGCGGTTCCCTCCAGCAGATCCTGACGCGACGGTGCGTGATCACATGAGCGACGACGACGGCTACAGCGCCACCGAACTGGGCAGCCACTGGTTCCAGGGGCCGGTGCCGCCACCGACGCCCGACCGCGTGGAGGGCGAGGTCCTGCGCTTCGGGCCGGGGGTGACCCGGGCCGCCGCCCGCCGAGCCGCCGACACCCCCACCGCCGCGGAGATCTGGCACGGCACCCTGCCCGGTGCCCCGCCGCCCCGCCCCGCCCGTCCGCGCTCCCGGCGGCGGTACGCGCTCGCGGGCCTCATCCTGGCCGCCGTCCTGGTCTTCCTCGCCTGGCGGGAGTACGGCCCCGGGGTGGCCGTGCGGGACGTCACCGTCACCGCGCCCGCGCGCCCGCCCGGCTGCGACGGCACCGCCGACGTGGTGGGCCTCGTGCGCACCGACGGCAGGCCCGGCACCGTGACGTACCACTGGGAGCGAAGCGACGGCACCCGGTCCGCGACCCTGCGCGAGAAGGTGGCGCGCGGACAGCGGGAGGCGCGGCTCCACCTGCTCTGGACCTTCCAGGGGGTCGGCACCCACGAGGCCGTGGCCCGCCTCGTGATCACCTCGCCGAGCGCGCCCGCCGCGGAGGCGGCCTTCACCTACCGCTGCGGCTGACCTCGCTCGCCGGCCCCGGGGTCTAACGTTTCATTGCAACATGTCATTGCCTTCACTGCCACCGTCATTGCCCCAATATTGCGCGCCCTACCAGCACTTATGCGAAGAAGCGCATTGACCGTTCAGCGAACGCAACGTAGCTTTCCAGTGACGTGAACAACCGATGTCGCGAGACGAGGAACGGCCATGAGCGCATCCGTCCACACCGTCACGGCGCTGCCCACGGAGCGCCCGCCGGGCTGCCCCTTCGACCCGCCCGCCGAGCTGACGGAGGCCCGGCAGCACGGCCCCATCAGCCGCTACACCCACCCCGGCGGCAAGCCCGGCTGGCTGATCACCGGTCACGACCTGGTCCGCTCGGTGCTCGCGGACCCGCGCTTCAGCGCGCGCAAGGACCTCCTGAACGTGGTCGACTTCGAGCTCCCGCCCGCGCCGCCCGGCGAGTTCCTGCTCATGGACGAGCCGGACCACAGCCGCTACCGCAAGCCGCTCGTGGGCAAGTTCACCGCGCGGCGGATGCGCCTGCTCACCGAGCGCGTCGAGCGGATCACCGCCGACTGCCTGGACGCCATGGAGGCGAACGGGCCGACGGCCGACCTGGTGACGGCGTTCGCCAAGCCCATCCCCACCATCGTCATCTGCGAGATCCTCGGCGTGCCCTACGAGGACCGGGACTCCTTCCAGGAGCAGATCGACACCTTCATGAACGGCGAGACGAGCGAGGAGGAGCTGATCGCGGCCTACACCGCGACCCAGACCTACCTCGCGGAACTCGTCGCCGCCAAGCGCGCCGAGCCCACCGACGACATCCTGAGCGAACTCACCGACAGCGACCTGACCGACGAGGAGCTGCGGGGGATCAGCCTCATCCTCCTCGCGGCCGGATTCGACACCACCGCCAACATGCTCTCCCTCGGCACGTTCGCGCTGCTGCGGAACCCCGCGCAACTGACCGCACTGCGCGACGATCCCACGCTGATCGACCGGGCCGTCGAGGAACTCCTGCGGTACCTGACCGTCGCCAAGTCCTTCATGAGGACCGCGCTGGAGGACGTCGAGATCGGCGGCCAGACCATCGAGGCCGGGACGACCGTCGTCCTCTCGTACCACACCGCCAACCGCGACCCCGACCGATACACCGATCCCCACGCCCTCGACCTCCGGCGGGAGTCCGGCGGGCACCTGGCCTTCGGGCACGGCATCCACCTGTGCCTGGGGGCGCAGCTGGCCCGCGTCGAGATGCGGGTCGCCTTCTCCGCGCTCCTCGCCCGCTTCCCGACGCTGCGCCTCGCCGTGCCGGCCGAGGAGGTGGCCCTGCGTCCCGAGACGGCGGACATCTACGGGGTGAAGAGTCTGCCGGTCACCTGGGACGCCTGACGGACGCCCCACCCGCACGCCACCCGCGACGCGCCCGGTCGGCCCCCGCCCGGCACGGCGGCCGGGGGCTCAGCGGCCCTCGGCCTCGAACGCGCGCAGCACGTCGGCGGCGACGCTCACGGCGATCGTCGCCGGTTCCTTCCCGGTGAGGTCGCCCAGCCCGATCGGCGTCCTGATCCGGTCGACGGCCGCCGCGTCGTGGCCCCCCTCGGTGAGGAGCCTCTTCCGGAACCGCACCCACTTGGCCGCCGAACCGATCAGCCCCACCGGACCGAGGCCCGGCGTTCGCAGGGCGGCGTCGCACAGGGCGGCGTCCTCGGCGTGGTCGTGGGTCATGATCAGGACGTGGGTGCCCGGCGGCAGCTCCTCCAGCACCTCCTCGGGCAGCAGCGGCGTGTGGTGCACGTGCACCTGCGCGACCGCGTCCGCCAGGACGGCGAGCCGCTCCTCCGTGAGCATCTCGGCGCGGCTGTCGACGAGATGGAGGTCGAGGTCCTGACGCGCCATGATGCGCGCCAGTTCGAGCCCGACGTGCCCGACGCCGAACACCGCCAACGCCGGTACGACCGCCAGCGGTTCGAGCAGCACCGAGACGGTGCCGCCGCAGCACTGCACGCCGTGCCGGTTGCTCACCTTGTCGTTGAGCGCGAAGTCGAGGAGCTCCGGCGCGCCCTCGGCGGCGGCGATCATCTCGCGGGCCCGGTCGATCGCCACCGCCTCCACGTTGCCGCCGCCGATCGAGCCCCAGGTCCCGGTCCGCCCGACCACGAGCTTCGCGCCGGCGTCGCGCGGGGCGTGGCCGCGCACGGTCGCGACGGTCACGAGCACGCCGGACTCCCGGCGTGCCCGCAGCCGCGCGACCGCGGCGACCCACGTCATGTCAGGCACCGCTCAACGCTTCCGCGTCACCGCGGACCGCGCCCGGGGCCGTGCCGCCCGGCACCGTACCGCCCGGGTCGGCACCACCCGCGTCCGTACCCCCCTCACGGAGGGCACCCCGGCCCGCACCGCCCCGCCGGACCGCCTCGATCGCCCAGTACACCGCCTCCGGCGTCGCGGGCGAGGCCAGCTCGACGGCGACGCCGCCCGGCCCGAACGCGGCCACGGCCTCCCGCAGCGCCTCCCGCACCGAGAACGCCAGCATCAGCGGAGGCTCGCCCACCGCCTTGGAGCCGTAGACCGCGCCCTCCTCCGTGGCGTTCCGGAGCAGCGTGACGTGGAACTCCTCGGGCATCTCCGAGAAGCTCGGCAGCTTGTAGGTGCTCGCGGCCTGGGTGAGGAGCCGGCCGCGGTGCGGCCCGTCGCTCGCGTCCCAGCGCATGTCCTCCAGCGTGAGCCACCCCGCGCCCTGGACGAAGCCGCCCTCGATCTGACCGATGTCGATCAGCGGCGAGAGGCTGTCGCCGACGTCGTGCACGATGTCCACCCGCCGGACGCGGTAGGCCCCAGTGAAGCCGTCCACCTCCACCTCCGCCGCCGCCGCGCCGTGGGCGAAGTACTTGAACGGCGAGCCCCGGAACGCCTTCGCGTCCCAGTGCAGCCCCTCCGTGCGGTAGAAACCCGCCGCCGACAGCTGCACGCGCTGGAAGTAGGCGGTGCGCACCAGGTCGTCCCAGGCCAGCTCCGCCTCACCGCCCAGGGCCCGCGCGACGCCCTCGACGATGCGCACGTCCGCGGCGTTCACCCCCAGACGGGTGGCGGCGACCTGCGACAGCCGCTCGCGCAGCTGCTCGCAGGCGTTCTTCACCGCCGCGCCGTTCAGGTCCGCCCCGGCACTCGCGGCCGTGGCCGAGGTGTTGGGCACCTTGTCCGTACGCGTGGGGGCCAGGCGCACCTTGTGCAGCGGGACGCCCAGCGCGGTCGCCGCCACCTGCAGCATCTTCGTGTGCAGGCCCTGGCCCATCTCGGTGCCGCCGTGGTTGATCAGGACCGAGCCGTCCTTGTAGATCAGCACCAGCGCACCGCCCTGGTTGAAGGCGGTGAGGTTGAACGAGATGCCGAACTTGAGGCCGGTGACCGCGAGCGCCCGCTTGGTGTGCGGGTGCGCCGTGTTGAACGCGGCGATCTCGCGCCGCCGTTCGGCGACGGCGGCGTTCTCCTTCACCTGCTCCCACACGGCGGAGATCCGCTCCGGGTGCAGGACCGGCTGCCCGTACGGCGTGGACTGGCCCCGCCGGTAGAAGTTGCGCTCCCGCAGCTCCATGGGGTCCAGGCCGAGCAGGGGCGCGCAACGACCGAGGATGTCCTCGATGACCAGCATGCCCTGTGGTCCGCCGAAGCCGCGGAAGGCGGTGTTGGAGACCTTGTTCGTCCTGGCGACGCGCCCGGCCACGCGGGCGTTGGGGAGCCAGTACGTGTTGTCGATGTGGCACAGGGCGCGCGCCACCACCGGCTCGGACAGGTCCAGGCTCCAGCCGCCGTCCGCGGTGAGGGTGGCGTCGAGCGCCCGGATCCGTCCGTCGGCGTCGAAGCCGATCCGCCAGGACGCGTGGAACCCGTGCCGCTTCCCCGACATGGTGAGGTCCTGGGTGCGGTTGAGCCGAACCCGGACGGGCCGGCCGGTCAGCCGGGCGCCGAGCGCGGCGACGGCCGCGAACCCGTGCGGCTGCATCTCCTTGCCGCCGAAGCCGCCGCCCATCCGCAGGCACTGCACCGTCACCTCGTGACTGTGCAGTCCGAGCACGTGCGCGACGATCTCCTGCGTCTCGGAAGGGTGCTGGGTGCTGCTCTGGACGAACACCTGCCCGCCCTCGTCGATGTGGGCCAGCGCCGCGTGCGTCTCCAGATAGAAGTGCTCCTGGTCGGAGAAGTGGAACTCACCGGTGAAGACGTGCGCGGAGTCGGCGAAGCCCGCGTCCACGTCGCCGGTCACCATCACGGGCCGGGCGCCGTGGAAGCTCTCCGCCGCGATAGCCTCCCGCAGCGTGATCACGGAGGGCAGCTCCTCCAGCTCCACCTCGACGGCCGCCGCGCCGAGCCGGGCCGCCTCCAGCGTCTCGCCGAGCACCCAGGCGACCGCGTGGCCGTGGAACATCACCACGTCGGGGAAGAGCGGTTCGTCGTGCTTCATCCCGGCGTCGTTGACACCGGGCACGTCGGCGCCGGTCAGGACACGGACCACGCCCGGCACCGCGAGCGCGGGCTCGGTCCGCAGCGCCGTGATCCTGCCGTGCGCCTTCATGACCTGCACCGGATGGGCGTGGAGCACGCCCTTGGTCCGCTGGACCAGGTCGTCGGTGTAGAGCGCGGCGCCGGTGACGTGCAGCGCGGCGCTCTCGTGCGGCATCGGGACGCCGACGACGGCCTTCTCGGGCCGCTGGGACAACTGGCTCATCGGGAAACCGCCTCGGTGGTCTGCGCGTACAGCTTGAGCAGGCTCTGCCCGAGCATCGCGGAGCGGTAGCCCGCGCTGGCGCGGTGGTCGTCCATCGGCGTGCCCTCCGCCCGCAGCACCGGGGCCACGGCCTCGACGGTCTCCGCCGTCCACGGCCTGCCCTCCAGGGCGGCCTCGGTGGCGAGCGCCCGGACCGGGGTGGCGGCGACGCCGCCGAGACCGATGCGGGCCTTGCGGACGAGCCCGTCCTCGACGTCGAGCGCGAAGGCGACCGCCACGCTGGAGATGTCGTCGAAACGCCGCTTGGCGATCTTGTGGAAGGCCGTGACCGGCGACAGCGGCAGCGGAACGCGCACCGCGCGGATCAGCTCGCCGGGCCTGCGCACGCTCTGCCGGTAGCCGGTGAAGTACTCCGCGAGCGGGACCTCCCGCTCCCCGTCGGCGTCGGCGAGCACCACCGACGCCTCCAGCGCGAGCAGCACCGGCGGGCTGTCACCGATGGGGGAGCCGGTGCCCAGGTTGCCGCCGAGGGTCGCGCCGTTGCGGATGAGCCGGGACGCGAACTGCGGGAACAGCTCCGCCAGCAGCGGCACCCGCCCGTCGAGGCGGCGCTCGATCTCGGTCAGCGTCAGCGCCGCCCCGATCTCGACGGCGTCACCGCCGACCCGCAGCTCCCGCAGCTCGGGGAGCCGGTCGACAGCGACCACGCACCGCGCCCGCCGGGAACGGATCGTCACCTCCACGCCCCAGTCGGTGGAGCCCGCGACCACCACCGCGTCGGGCCGCTCGCGCAGCAGCTCCAGCGTCTCGGCGAGGGTGCTCCTGCGCAGGAACTCGCTCCCGTCCTGCGCGTAGACGGTGGCGACCGGCGTCGGCGGCGCCTCGTCGCGGCGCCGCGCCAGCGGGTCCTCCTCGTCCGGCGCGCCGACGGCGAACGCGGCGTCGCGGATCGGGCGGTAGCCGGTGCAGCGGCACAGGTTGCCGCTCAGCGCGTGCAGATCGAAGCCGTTCGGCCCGTGCTCGGCGTCGGCCCCCGTTTCCGCCCCCGCCTCGGTCCCCGCCCCCGCTTCGGCCACCGCCTCGCTCTCCGCCGCCGCACCGTGCGCGCACCGGCCGGGCCGGTAGTACTCGGCGGCCATGCTGCACACGAAGCCCGGCGTGCAGTAGCCGCACTGCGAGCCGCCGCGGACCGCCATCTCCTCCTGCACCGGGTGCAGGGCGGGCGCCTCTCCGGGCGCGCCCGCCCGGGCGAGCCCCTCGGAGGTGACGACTTCCTGCCCGTCGAGCGCCGCGGCCGGCACCAGACAGGCGTTCACCGCCACCCAGTCGGTGGGCTTCGTCACCCCGGGCCGGGCCACCAGCACCGCACAGGCCCCGCACTCGCCCTCGGCGCAGCCCTCCTTCGTACCGGTGAGACCACGCTCGCGCAGGAAGTCCAGCACCGTGGTGTGCGCCGGGGCGGGAGCGAGGGGCGTCTCGGTCCCGTTGACCGTGATCCGCGCCGTCACCACGAGGGGCCCTCGCTTCCGTGCTGGATCGGTCGATTCATCATGTTCGCCAAGGTCGGGCAGCTCTCTCTGGTCAGCGGCGCCACGTCTCGCGAACGGGCGCGCGACGGCACGCGTCAGCGGCGTACCGGCAGGAAGGGATGACGGAAAACCCGGAAGGCGCCGCGCGTGCGCTCAAGAGAGGGGCGCGGCGGAACGGCGCGTCAGCAGCCGTGCGCGATGCGGCCCGGAACCCAGACCGTGATGTGGGCGAGGCGACTCAGATCAGTGGTGCACATGGTCGGTCGCCTCCTTCCGGTCGTCGCGGGCCGACGTCGACCGCAAGGTAGTGGCTGACGCCACGGGGGGTCAAGGGCGTCTCCCGCACCGGACGGCTCTCCCGCGTCACCCCCGACAGGCCAGGACGCCGGTTCCCGCGCGCGGCGGGAACCGGCGTCCTGGCGGGGAGTTACGTGCCGACGCAGACGATCGAGCCGACCGGGTGGTTGTTGCCGGTCGAGGTCGCCGTGAAGCCGAAGGTGGCGCTGCCGTCCGGCGGGAGGGTGCGGTTGTAGTCGAGGTTCCTGACCGTGACCGTGCCGTCGGTGCCGGTGGTCAGGGCGCCGTTCCAGAGGCTGCTGATCCGGGTGCCGGGGCCGGGTGTCCACCGTACGGCCCAGCCGTCACGCGCCGTCGTGGCGTGGTTCATGACCTGGACGGAGCCCTGGAAGCCGCCGGTCCAGGAGTTGGTCACGGTGTAGACGGCCATGCAGCCGGTGTGCGGGTCGGTCGGCGTGGGAGTCGGGGTGGGCGTGGGGGTCGGAGTGGGCGTGGGAGTGGGGGTCGGGGTGGGCGTGGGGGTCGGGGTCGAGCCGCGGATGCCGGTGACCTCGCCGTTCCCGCCGTCGAAGACGATGTCGGAGCAGGAGAAGAAGTTCTCCTGGCTGTCCGAGCGCACCCACTGGATGAACAGCACCGCGTCGCCCGAGCGGCCCGCGGGCAGCGGGAGGTCCCAGTGGTAGTGCCCGCCGTCGGTGCCCGGCGATCCGGTCTGCGGCGGGTCGGTGACGGTCTGGATCAACTCCAGGTCGTCCCAGCCGAGTTCGGCGGTGGGGGAGTAGCCGGGCTTCGACAGGTAGACCCGGAAGGAGCCCGGGTGCGCGGCCCAGTTGCTGTGCTTGACCTGGATCGTCCGCCCGGACGTCAGGTGGGTGCGGGGCCAGTCGGCGCGGGCGGCGTTGTAGCCGGTGAAGTCGTACGGCGACCGGTCGCCGGCGCTGCACAGCGTGCCGTCCGGGACGTAACCGGGGCCGCGGCCGCCCGCGTTCGAGTCGAGGACGGCGAACCAGTTGTAGAGCGAGTTGGGGCCGCTCTCGGCGAGCGCGGCCCGGCAGGCGGGGTTGGTCGGGTCCAGGGAGCCGGTGCTGGTCTTGGCGTCGAGCCAGCAGAGGTACGTGCGCGACCCGGGCGTCATCGTGACGCCGTGGGCCTGCGCGCTGCCCTGGCCCAGCAGGACCAGGCCGAGTCCGCCGAGCAGGGTCGTGAGGACCGCTGCCAGCGAGAGCAGTCGCTTCTTGCGTCGAGCCACGGGTGCCTCCTGTGTGTGGGGTGCGCCTCTGGTCACGTGCAGGCGGTGCCGTTGAGGGTGAATCCGGACGGCCGGGCGAACGAGCCGCTGTAGGTGCCCTGGAATCCGAACGACTGCGTGGCACCCGCCGCGATCCGCGCGTTGTGCGCGAGGCCGGTCGCCGTCACGGCCCCGGAGGTCCCGGTGACGGCGGCGTTCCAGGCCTGCGTGACGCGCTGCCCGGAAGGCAGGGTGAAGGCGAGGTTCCAGGAGTCGAGCGCCACCGTCCCGGTGTTGGCGACGGCGACCTCGGCGGTGAAGCCGCCGGGCCAGACGTTCGTCGCGTACGTCACCTTGCAGGCCGTCGCCGGTGAGGGCTCGCCGGGACCGGGCTCTCCCGGGTCGGGGGTGCCGAGGTTCACGGTCGAGGAGAAGGAGTTCACCGTGAGCCCGGCGCCGTTCTGCCACGGCTCGAACCCGGCCTGGACGCTGGTCAGGTACCAGTTGTTCTGGGCCATGCCCCGGGTGACGGTCTCCCGGACGAAGTCCATGACGTCGAAGCTCCAGCTGGCGACGGCCGAGGGGGCGACGAAGGAGATGACGTCGTTGGAACCGTTGCTGCCCGTCCACACCTGCCACGTGCGCCCGCCGACCGTGGCGGTGCCCACCTGCGAGCCGATCGGCTGGACCGGGCCGACCTTGTGGAGCCAGATCATGATCTCGGTCCGGTTCACCCCGTCGGTCCTGGGCGTCGGGTCCAGCCAGATGTCGTACGAGGCGTTGTAGACGGCGTCCGTGACGAAGCCGTACGAGATGCTGCTGGGGGCGTCGGCGATCCCGCTGATCTGCGCGGGCAGCCGGGTTCCCGGCGAACAGTTCGTGTAGTGACAGCCGTTGAAGACCGAGGGGTACGACTTGGGGGCGCCGTTGGTGGGCACGGAGCCGTCGGCCCGGGTCACCCGGAAACCGGTGTCGGTGGCGGTGACGCACTGGGCGGCGGCGGTGCCCCAGCGGTTGTTCTGGACGACGTAGCGGTCCTGGATGGTGGTGGAGCCGTACTGTTCGCAGATCAGGGTCTCGGCCTGCGCTGCCGGTGCGGCGGTCATGAGGGCCGCGACGGTGGCCAGGGTGACGAGCAGCGCGCCGAGCACGCCGCGCGCGGTTCCGGAGCGGTGGGGTGACGCTCGCATGCGGGGGGCCTCTCTGGGAGTGAGCGGTCAGCGGTGATCGGTCGGGGTCGAGCAGCCGGCGGTCAGCGGTCCGGGTCGAGCGGCCGGCGGTGAGGTCGAGCGGCGCGGAGCGGCAGCGAGCGGAACCCGAACGGGGAACGCCGCGACGGCCTTTGGGAGCGCTCCCACCTCACGCTTCGGGGGCACTGTAGGAGCGAGAGGTGTCCCTGACAACCCTTCGGACGCGTCCCGTCCACCCCGTTGACGGCTCCGCGCTTCGACCGCGAACATGTCCTCCGGCAGCATGGGAGCGCTCCCATCGCGATGCTTCCGTCTCCCTGCCGCTCCGCCCCCTCACGAGGAGCCCACGAAGTGAACAGACGCAGAACCGCCCTGCTGTCCCTCACCGCCCTGCTGGCGGCGGGTCTCACCGCGGTGCCCGCCGGTCCCGCGGGGGCGGACGAGGTCGAGCAGGTCAGAAACGGCACCTTCGACGCCGGCACCGAGTCCTGGTGGACGAGCGGCGTCACCGCCGGGCCGTCCGGCGGCGGCCTCTGCGCCGACGTGCCGGGCGGCACGGCGAACCGCTGGGACGCCGCCGTCGGCCAGAACGACCTGACGCTCGTCAAGGGCGAGTCGTACCGCTTCAGCTTCCACGCGACGGGCGCCCCCGAGGGCCACTCGGTCCGCGCCGTCGTCGGCCTCCAAGTCGCGCCCTACGACGCGTACTACGAGGTCACGCCCCAGCTGAGCGTCTCCGGCAACACGTACACCTACACCTTCGCCTCACCCGTCGACACCGCCCAGGGCCAGGTCGCCTTCCAGCTCGGCGGCGGCGCCGACCCCTGGCGGTTCTGCCTCGACGACGTGTCCCTGCTCGGCGGGGTGCCGCCGGAGCGGTACGAGCCCGACACCGGCCCCCGGGTCCGCGTCAACCAGGTCGGCTACCTGCCCCGCGGCCCCAAGAACGCGACGCTCGTCACCGAGGCGACCGAGCGGCTGCCCTGGCAGCTCAGGAACGCGGCCGGCACCGTCGTCGCGCGCGGCTGGACCGTGCCCCGCGGCACGGACGCCTCCTCCGGACAGAACGTCCACTCGATCGACTTCGGCGCCCACCGCACCGCGGCCACCGGCCTCACCCTGGTCGCCGACGGCGAGACCAGCCGCCCCTTCGACATCGGCACCGCCGCGTACGAGCGACTCCGCCTCGACGCCGCGAAGTTCTACTACACCCAGCGCAGCGGCACCGAGATCCGCGACGACCTGCGGCCCGGATACGGCCGCGCGGCCGGCCACGTCGGCGTGACCCCCAACCAGGGCGACGTCGACGTCCCCTGCCAGCCCGGCGTCTGCGACTACACGCTCGACGTCAGCGGCGGCTGGTACGACGCGGGCGACCACGGCAAGTACGTCGTCAACGGCGGCATCTCCGTCTGGCAGCTCCTCAGCACCTACGAGCGCGCCCGGCTCGCCCGCACCGGACAGCCCGGCAAGCTGGGCGACTCCACGCTCGCCCTCCCCGAGAGCGGCAACGGAATCCCCGACCTCCTCGACGAGGTCCGCTGGGAGCTGGACTTCCTCCTCAAGATGCAGGTCCCGGACGGTGAGCCGCTCGCCGGCATGGCCCACCACAAGATCCACGACGAGCAGTGGACCGGCCTGCCGCTGCTGCCCGCCGACGACCCGCAGAAGCGCGAACTCCACCCGCCGACCACCGCCGCCACCCTGAACCTCGCGGCGACCGCCGCCCAGGCGGCCCGCCTCTACAAGGCGTACGACCCCCGGTTCGCGGCCACCGCGCTCGCCGCCGCCCGCAAGGCCTGGGCCGCGGCCCTCGCCCACCCCGACGTCCTCGCCTCGGAGAGCGACGGCATCGGCGGCGGCACCTACGCCGACCGCGACGTCACCGACGAGTTCTACTGGGCGGCCACGGAGCTCTACCTGACCACGGGCGGCCGCGAGTTCCGGGACCACATCCTGGCCTCCCCGGTCCACACCGCCGACATCTTCGGGCCGATCAGCTTCGACTGGGCGCGCACCGCCGTCCCCGCCCGGCTCGACCTCGCCACCGTCCCGAACAGCCTCCCCGGCCGCGACCAGGTCCGCCGCTCCGTCCGCGCGGGCGCCGACCGCTACCTCGCCACGCTCCGCGCCCACCCCTACGGCATCCCGTACGCCCCCGAGGGCCAGCGGTACGACTGGGGCTCCACCCACCAGATCCTCAACAACGCCGTCGTCCTCGCCACCGCCCACGACCTCACCGGCGCCGCGAAGTACCGCGACGGCGCCGTCCAGAGCATGGACTACGTCCTCGGCCGCAACGCCCTGAACGTCTCCTACGTCACCGGCTACGGCGAGGTCAGCGCCCAGAACCAGCACAGCCGCTGGTACGCCCACCAGCTCGACCCCGCCCTGCCCCGCCCGCCCGCCGGCTCGCTCTCCGGCGGCCCCAACTCCAGCATCCAGGACCCGCTCGCGCAGGCCAAACTCCAGGGGTGCACCGGCCAGTTCTGCTTCATCGACGACATCCAGTCCTGGTCGACGAACGAGCTCACCATCAACTGGAACTCCGCCCTGACCTGGATGGCCTCCTACGTGGCCGACCAGCGCTGAGACGGAGCGGAAAGCGGCCCGCCCGGTGCCACCCGAAGGGGCGGCACCGGGCGGGCCCGGTCGGTCAACGGGGCGCGGGCGTCACGCGCCGAGCCACGCGTTGTGGATCGTCAGGGTCGACGTGTTGCCCTGCTTGTCCTTGACCACGGCGGAGAGCGAGATCCCCTTGTCCTTCGCGGGATTCGTCACGGAGATCCAGCCCCCGCGGACGGTCACCGGCTTCCAGGTCCGGCCGTCGTCGTGGCTGACGGACACCGCGAGCGACGCGAGGTTCCCGTCGGCGGCCGCGCCCCGCACCGTCACCGGGACCAGCACCGCCCTGCCCGCCGGGGCGCGCGAGGCCAGGTCGACGGCGGCCCCGAAGCGGACCGTGGAGACCGGCAGCGCCGTGAGGGCGGCGACCTGCCGCGAGCGGAACGTGAAGCCCGCGTCGATCCGGGTGGAGGCACCGGCCAGAGCCGCCGGACGGCTCGCCGAGGTCCTCAGCCGGTACTCGGCGTCGGCCCCGTCCACCGTGAAGGGCCGCGTCCCGGTCAGCGGGTCGTCGTTCCTGCCGACCTCGACCCCGTCGCGGTACAGCGTCGTCGTCGCCGACGTCTGCGGCGGCAGGCCCACGTGGCCCGCGCCGTCGGCGAACAGCGGCAGGGCGCCGACGAGCTGCTGCTCGCCCGTCACCGGGTCGGGAGCGGTGCGGAAGACCCCCGCGTCCGCCCCCAGGAGCGGCCCGAAGACACCCGTGTTGAACGTCTCCCGGTACGTCCCGCCGGCCTCGTACCGCTTCGGCCGGACCATCTCGTAACCGCCCTCGAAGGCCGGGTAGCCGTACTCGTCGGGCGCGCCCAGCTGGTTGAAGCGGGTGAGCCAGCTGACGCCGTCGGCGGTGGAGACGTGGAAGGTGCGCGTGCCCGGCGCCGCCTGCGGCGCGCCGAAGCCGTTGCCCTCCGGGGCCCCGGGAAGGTGGGCGTACGGGGAGGCCAGGGCGGACTTGCCGGGGGCGGAGGCGCCGAGGCCGACCTTCAGCGTGGCCAGCTCGTCCGCCCGCACGTGCCGGGTGTAGCCGGTCGCCACCGTGTTCGTACGGCCGCCGAAGGCCACCGAGTACTGGCTGGTGGCGTCCTTCAGGAAGTGCGCGTCCCAGGTCTGCAGCAGGGAGCCGTCGGTGACGGCGGGGCCCAGGTGGGCGGTGCGGAAGCCGGTGAAGCCCCGCAGCACCCAGCCGTTGCCGACGCGGCCGACGGGGGTGTTCACCTCGTAGTACGTGCCGGCGTAGTCCGCGCGGTCGAGACCCGGCACGGTGAGGTCGACCGGCCGGGTCGTGCGCGCGTCGGCGGTGACCGTCGCGTCGCCGGAGACGTCCAGCTTCGGCTGGGCGATCCAGTCGGTGCCCGCGGCGAAGTCCGAGGGGTCCTCGTAGACGGCGGTGTTGAAGGTGTACGAGCCCTTGGGCACGCGGATCGTGTGGGCGCCCGGCTCGTTGTCGACGCGCGTCTGGAAGCCCGCGGCGGGTCCCGCGACTCCGGTCAGGGTGCTGGAGAAGTACTCGGCGTCGGTGCCGTCGCGGCCGACGGCCCTGATCGTCACGTCGTACGACTCCGCCTCCCGCACGGCCACCGCGGCCGTGCGGACCGACTGGCCGGCGGCCGTCGCGGTGACGTAACCGGAGTAGGTGCCGTCGGCGTCGCCGATCCGGGTGTCGGCGACGAGGCCGACCTCGGCCGTGCCGCCCGCGGGCACGGTCACCGTCCGGGCGCCGAGCGAGAAGAACCCGGCCGGCGCGGGGCGGCCCGCCGGGTCCAGGGTCGCCACCGACAGGTCGAGGGTGACGTCGGCCGTCCCGAGGTTGCGGTAGGCGAGCTTCCGGGTGACCGGCTCGTCGTCGGCGTGCGGCCAGCGCGCCGTCCCGAAGTTCAGCGAGACCGGCTCCGCGACGACGCTCTGGACGAGCGCCCGGTCGACCTGGATGCGGCCCGAGCCCTGCTGGAAGGCCGTGAGCCCGTCACCGCCCCGGGCGGACCCGGTCAAGGCGCCCTTGAGCTCGGCGTACGTCCACTCCGGGTGCCGCTGCTTCAGGATCGCGGCCGCGCCCGCGACGTGCGGGGTGGCCATGGAGGTGCCGTCGAGCCGGAGGTACCCGGGGGCGGGGTGCTGGGCGCCGGGGCGCGTGTCGAGGGCGCTGCCGGGGGCGGCGGCCGCGGCGACGGCGACGCCCGGCGCGGTCACGTCCGGCTTCACGGCGCCGTCGCCGACGCGGGGCCCGGTGCTGGAGAAGGGGGCCAGGCGGTCGTTGCCGTCGACGGCGCCGACGGTCAGCGCGGCGTCCGCCGTGCCCGGCGATCCGAGCGTCGACGCGCCCGCCTCGCCGTCGTTGCCCGCGGCGACCGCGAACAGGACGCCCTTCTCGGCCGAGAGCCGGTCGACCGCCGCCTCCACCGGGTCGACGCCGGGGCTGTCCGGGCTGCCGAGGCTGAGGTTGACGACGTCCGCGCCCTGGGCGGCGGCCCACTCCATGCCCGCGATGACGGCGGAGTCGTCGCCGTAGCCCTCGTCGTCGAGGACCTTCCCGCTGATCACCTCGGCGCCGGGGGCGACGCCCTTGTACCGGCCGCCGGAGGCGGCGCCCGTACCGGCGGCGATCGACGCCACGTGCGTGCCGTGTCCGACGCGGTCCTTCGCGTCGGGCGAGGCCGAGAAGTTCTTCTCGTCGACGACCCGGGTCCTGAGGTCCTCGTGGGTGCTGTCCACCCCGGTGTCGAGGACGGCGATCCGCACACCCTTGCCGTCGTACCCGGCCTCCCACGCGCGGTCCGCGCCGATCTGGGGCACTCCGCGGTCCAGGCTCGCGCCCCGCACTCCGTCCAGCCACACCGTGGCGATGCCGGAGGCCGCGGCCCGCGCGCCGTCGCGCCGCTCGTCGGTGAGCGCCTCCCACACCCGGGCCACGTCGTCCCGGTCCGCCCGGACGGCGTCGGCGCCGAGGGTCGGGAACGTGCGCCGCAGCTCGGTGTCCCCGGCCGCCCGCACCTCGGCGCGCGCCGCACCGGCGCCGTCGGCGTACCGCACGATCAGTTTGAGCCCGTCGCCGTGGCTCCGGCGCAGCCGCGGGTCGGTGAGCACGTCGAGGTCGAAGAGCCGCTGGTCGAGGCGGCCCGAGGCGATCAGGCGCCGCGCGTCGGCGGGCACCACCAGGGTGCTCCCCGCGGTGCGCTGCACCTCGACGGGTATGCGGGCCCGGCCCTCGGCGGCCTCGAAGCCCACCATGCGGCCCCGGGCGTTCACCACGACGTGGTCGCCCGTGACGAGCGGGATCCGCCGGGTGCCGCCGCCGCGGGCGGTGTCCGCCGAGGCCGTCGCGTCGGCGGTGGTGAGCGTGGTCTTCGCGGCGCCGGCGGCGCCGGCGGAGGGCGTGGCGCTCGCGGTGAGCGCGGTCGTCGGGCCGGTCGTGCCTGCGACGAGGGCCACGGACGTGGCCGCCGCAAGGGTGAAGGCGCGGGCTCTGTTCACATGTGCGCGCAAGTCTCCCCCAGGAGCTTGGGATGAGGTCGAGTGGTCGGTTCCGGCTCGGGCCGCGAGGGCGCCCGCCGCCGGTCAGCGCAGTATGTGAGGAGCGGGGAAGGTGATCAACGCGCGCCGGGCGCCGAGGGGTTGGGGCACCTGCTTTCCGGCCGACCTGGGCGCGGCCCGCGCGACGGGACCGCGATGGCCGTGTGACGGGCCCGTGACGGGGGGACGATCCTTCCGCGACTCCGGCACGGACCGGCCGCTCCGGAACACCGCTCCCGCCTGTCCTCGCACGGCGTGTCACGGCGTCGCGGCCGCCCGCTCGGAGCGCCGCCCTCCCCTTGGCCGAAACCGCACCCTCATGGAACCGCGCGCCCTCCGGGCTACGGGTGGGGTCCCGGCGCGGGCGCGTGCCCCGTCGGGCGTGGCGGAGCCGGCCCCCCGCCGTGGCGGAACGGACCCGGAACGGGGGCGCGGTCGGTCAGCGGCCCACGGGATCGCCGTCCGCGCCGTCGTCCCGGACGAGCAGCGTCACGTGGCCGCCGTGGTGCAGCGGGGTGCCGAGATGGAGCCGGTTCGCCTCCCCGCCCGTCTGCGCGTCGACGAGGTGCACCTCGCCGTGACCGCCGCGGGTGACGGCGACCCATTCCGTGGCCGGTGAGGCGGCGACCGCGCGCCGCTCGACGCCCTCCCAGGGGGTGCCGCCGCGCCGCGGCGCGCCGTCCATGGCGGGGAGGGGCACGCGACGGACGGTGTCGTCGTCGCCGAGCAGCACCAGTTCGTCGCCGTCGGGGTGGACGCGGGAGAAGGCGGTGCCGCTCCGGGTGAGCGCGAGGCGGAAGACCAGGCCGGGGCCGAGGTCGACGCGGCGCGTACGGCCGGTCTCCAGCGCGTGGCACCAGGCCTGGTTGGTCCACTCGGGCCAGTGCAGCGGGTCCGGGGTGCCGCCGCGCAGCGTGCTCCAGAGCGCCCGCCGGCGGGTGTCGAGGCGGAGGTACCAGCCGCGGGCGGGCGCTTCCCAGGGGATCACCGTCTCGGCCACGAGCGTGTCCCCCTTCCTGCAGGCCATGTGCACGCCCTCGCCCGTGGCCGCGAACACCCGCCCCGTGGCCGGGTCGTGCGCGTCCCCGTGCCCGTCGTCGGGCAGCGGCAGGAGCGCCTCGGGCGTGACGACGGGACAGCCGGGCTGAGCCGCGAGGAGCTCGTCGAAGCGGTGTACGGCGAGGGCGCCGGGTTCCCGGTGGCGCAGGACGACGAGCGGGGCGCCACCGCCGAGCACCGTGACGCCCGGTTCGCCGGCCCGCGTGCGCACCCGGGCCGCGGCGCCACTGACCAGGTCGACGACCGTCAGGAGGTCCGACCAGGGTGCGGCGTTCCTGCCCAGCCCGGTGGTGACGGCGAGCAGGCGCCCGGACGGATCGCAGGCGAGGTGCTCGGCCGGTACGGCGACGGGGACGGTGCGCTCGACGAGCGCGTCGCCCCAGGGGTCGAGCACCAGGAGCTCGCCGCGCCGGTCGTCGACGCAGGCGACCCGCCCTCCCGGCAGCGCCAAGAAGCCCGCGTGCTCGGAGAGATGGCGGCCGTCGAGCCGTCCGACGACGCCACCGTCCGGCACGGTCAGCACGTGCACGGAACCGGCCACGTGGTCGGAGACGAGGAGTACGGGCGGTGGAGTGGGGGGCGGGGGAGCGGCGGGCGGCATGGGATCCTCCAGGGGCGTCGTTAGTGAAAACGATTATCATGTATGTTCGGTGCGTTCCAGATCCCCCGAAGAAGCGAGGCCCTTGATGCTGCGCGCACCGTCCAGATTCGTCCGTCGCCTGCTCGCCGCGGCGGTGGCGGGCTCCGTCCTCGCCGGCTGCGGCACGTCCGCCGACGAACCCGCGGCCGACAAGGCCGGCCCCGCCGCGAAGCCCGGCGTCGCCGTCACCGTGCAACCCGTCGAAGCCGCCCTGAAGGTGACGGACGTCAACGGCGTCACCGTCGCCCTGGAGAAGCGCCCCGAGCGGATCGTCTGCCTGTTCGCGCTCTGCGACGACATCCTGACGGAACTCGGCATCGTCCCCACGGCCACCAACAACACCCTCCTCGCCCACCCCCGCTTCCTCGGCAAGGACGCGGCGGCGAAGGTCGCCGTCGTCCCCGGCGGCTTCATCGCGCCCGAGGTGGAGGCGATCCTGTCCCACAAGCCCGACCTCGTGATCGGCCTCGGCGACACCCACGGCAAGCTCGCCCCCGCGCTGAAGGGCGCCACCACCTTCTGGCCCATGCAGCCCGAGACCTGGGAGGACAGCGTCGGCTACCTGCGCGACGCCGCCGCCCTCACCGGCCGCACCGCCGAGGGCGAGAAGGCCGAGAAGGCGTTCCGGACCAAGCTCGCCGGGGCCGAGAAGACCCCGAGCGACCGCACGGCGCTCGTCATCTACGGCAGCGACGAGAACTTCGGCGTCGCCACCCCGGAGGGCGACGTGACCGCCAGCCTGTTCCCGCGGATCGCCCACTACCCGTGGAAGTCCCGCGGCGTGGAGGGGAGTTACAGCCTGGAGGAGATCCTCGCCCAGGGCGTGGACGTGCTGTTCGTCGAGACGATGAGCTTCGGCGACGCGGACGGGAAGCTGTCGGAGAAGCTGGCGAAGAACCCGCTCTGGAGCAAGATCCCGGCCGTGCGGAACGGTGAGGTCCACGAGGTGGACCCGGAGGTGTGGGCCAAGGGGCGCGGGACCCGCTCGATGGGCATCGTCCTCGACGAGGCCACGGCCGCGCTGCGGTGAGCACCCCCTCCTCCGCGCCCCGCGCGCCGTCCGCCGCGGCCGAGTCGCCGACGGACGCGGCCGGGTCCCCGGCGGACCGGGCCGCATCCCCGGCCGGCGGGGTGCGGCGGCGGTTCCCCCGGGGGCGGGCGCGGCAACCCCTCCTGGTGGTCGTGCTGCTGGCCGCCGCCTCGCTCTGCGCGCTGTGCCTCGGCACTCCCGCCGTACCGCCGCACCTGCTCGCCGGAGCGTTCCTCGACGGGGACACCACGCTCGCCGGGATCGTCGTCACCGAACTCCGCCTTCCCCGGCTGGTATTGGCGCTGGTCGCCGGAGCCTGCCTGGGCGCGGCGGGGCTCGTGCTCCAGGAGGCGCTGCGCAACCCCCTGGCCGTGCCCGAGATGCTGGGCGTCTCCTCCGGGGCGGCGCTCGGCGTGGCCGCGCCCCTGGTCCTGGCCCTGTCCCTGCCCGCCGCCGTGCAGCCGCTGCTCGCCCTGGGCGGGGCGGCGCTCGGCGGCGGGCTGACCCTGCTCGCCGCGGGGCTCGGGCGCAGCCCGTCCGCGGTGCTCCTGACCGGCGCCGCCGTCGCTGCGGCCCTGCAGGCGGCGTTGCTCGTCCTGATGGTCATGGCGGACCAGCTCGACCTCCAGCTCATCTACCGCTATCTGCTGGGTTCCCTCTCCGCCCGGACCTGGGACGACGTCGAGGGGCTCTGGCCGTGGCTGGTGGTCGCCGCGCCGGCCCTCGTCCTGTGCGCCCCGGTGCTCGCCGTGATGCGCCTCGGGGACGAGGACGCCGAGGCGCTGGGCGTGCGCGCCCAGCGCGCCCGGCTGGCGGCGCTCGCCATCGCGGTCGTGCTGATCGCCCCCGTCACGGCCGTGTGCGGGCCGGTCGCGTGGGTGGGCTTCCTCGCCCCGCACCTGGCCCGCTGGTTCGAGCCCGCCTCGGGGGCCGTGCGGTGGCTGCCGTGGTCCGCCGCGTGGGGCGCCGTGGTCGTCACGGTCGCCGACGTCCCCGCCCGGCTGGCGCTCGCGCCCGTGGAGACCCCGGCCGGTGCCTGGACGGCGCTGCTCGGCGTGCCGGCCGGGATCGCTCTGATGCGGACCCGGCGCCGCGCCCGGACGACCGGGACCGAGCGGGTGGCCGCGGGCGGACGGGGCGGTGTGGTGGCCGTACGCGCGCCCCTGGACGCACCGCTTCGGGGGGCGGCTCCTGCAGATGCCCCGGCAGCGGTCCGGGGACCGGCCCCGGCGGCGGCCTCCGGGGAACCGACGACGCACGAGGAGGGGGGCCGGTGAACCGGCGTTTCGTGACCTTCGCCCTGCTCGGGGCGCTCGCCGTGGTGTGCGCCGGGGCCGAACTGGTCGTCGGGCGGGGCATGGAGCCGGGCGCCGTCTGGGACGTCCTGCGCGGCGGCGGCGACCCGACGGAGCGCCACATCCTGCTCCAGTTGCGCCTGCCCCGGATGCTGGTGGCCCTCGGCGCGGGCGCGTGCCTCGCCGTCGCCGGACTCGTCCTGCAGTCCGCGCTGCGCAACCCCCTCGCCGGGCCCGAGGTGACCGGCGTGACACCGGGCGCCGTGCTCGGCGCCGTCACCGCGACCGCCCTGGGGCTCGCCGGGTGGGACTCGCCCCTGGCCGTGGTCCTCGCCGCCTGCGCGGGCGGCTGCGGCGGAGCGCTGCTGCTCTGGCTGCTCGCCGGCCGGACGGGCGGCGACCCGGCCGGGACCGCCGTGAACGGCGTACTGGTGTCGGCGGTGCTCGGCGGACTCACCGCCATGGTGCTGCTCGTGGAGCCGGGCGAGCTCGGCAGCGTCGTGCAGTGGCTGGTCGGCACCACGGAAGGCCGGGTGTGGGCGCACTGGCACCTGCTCTGGCCGTGGGCGCTGGTCTGGGGCGCCGGGGCCTGGCTGCTCGCAGGACCGCTCACCCTGCTGCGCTGCGGCGACGAGATCGCGCTGGCCGCGGGCCTCTCCGCCGGGCGGGCCCGCTCGCTCGCCCTGCTGTGCGCGGTGGCGCTGACGGCCGGGGCGGTCGCCGCCGTCGGGGCCCTGGGCTTCGTGGGGCTGCTCGTCCCGCACCTGGCCCTGGCCCTGTTCGGCGCGGACCTGCGGGTGAGCCTGCCGGGCGCCGCGCTGCTCGGGGCGGTCGTGGTGTGCGGGGCCGACGCCGCGGCGCAGCTCTCCTCGCGCCTGCTGGCCCAGGCGCTGGACGCGGGCCGGCTCACGCTGCCGGTCGGAGCCCTGACGGCCTGCCTCGGCGCGGCCCTGCTGCTGGTCGTCGTGCGCCGCGCCCCGAGCCGTACGTACTGAAGTCGACGGAGGACAGAGCATGACCGAATCCGTGGGTACGCCCGTCGGGGCGCCCCAGGGCCCACCCCCGGGACCGCCGCCGGAGAGGCATCCGGGCGCATCTCCCGGGGCATCCGCAGAGGCCCCCGCCGGGACGTCCCCGGGGACACCGTCGGGGACCCCGCTGGGAATTCACGTCGAGGGGGTGCACTTCGGCTACCCCGCGCGGCCCGTCCTGCGGGGCGTCGACCTGACCGTACGGCCGGGTGAACTGACCGCGCTGATCGGCCTCAACGGCTGCGGCAAGTCGACCCTGCTGCGTCTTGCCGCCGGGCTGCTCCGGCCGGACCGGGGGCGCGTGCTCCTCGGCGGGGACGACCTCGCGGGCCTCTCCCGGCGGGCCACGGCCGCCAGGGTGGCGCTGCTGCACCAGTCCGCCCCCGCCGTACCGGGAATGACGGTCCGTCAGCTCGTCCGGCAGGGCAGGTACGCCGCCCGCGGCCCGCTGGGCATGCTGCGCGAGGGCGACGATCCCGTCGTGCGCAGGGCCCTGGGCGACGTCGGCGTGGAGGGCTGGGCCGACCGTGACGTCGACGCGCTGTCCGGGGGCGAGCGGCAGCGCGTACGGCTCGCGATGGCGCTCGCCCAGGACACCCGCGTCCTGCTGCTCGACGAGCCGACCACCTACCTGGACCTCCACCACCAGCTCGACGTGCTGCGGACGGTGGTCCGCCTGCGCGAGGAGCGCGGGCTCACGGTGGTGATGGTCCTTCACGACCTGGCGCACGCCGCCCGGTTCGCCGAACGGATCGTCGCCCTGCGGGAGGGCCGGGTCGTGGCCGACGGCACGCCGAAGGAGGTCGTCACACCGGGGCTGCTCGCCGACGTGCTGAACGTGGCGGGCCGGGTCGGCGTGGACCCCGAGGGGGGCTGGCCCGTGTGTTATCCAGATCACCCTCTGGATCAATAGAAAATGAAAATCACTTCCATTAGTGTCGTTCTCGCGGCGCTCGACCGAACGCCGCATCTCCCTTACGAACAAGGAGAGTTCATGGACAACGAGCAGATCTTCGCCCCGATCGCCGACCCGGGTCAGCTGGCGCACGACTCGGCCTCGCACTCCAACGCCCTCGTGGAGAACCCCTTCGAGGACACCGAGGAGTAAGCGAGGGCCCCATCCCTCGACCGTGGGCCCGCCCGTTGTCTTACGGGCGGGCCCGCGCCCGTCCCCCACCCGGCCCGTCGTCAGGAGATCGTCGTGTCCCGCAGCCGGCTCGCACCCGGAGTCGAAGTCGTCACCGTGCCCGGGCGGGGCCTCGCCGTCCGCACCCCCCGAGGAGAGTTCCTCACCGTCAGGACCGGGGACGCGGACGAGAGCGCCCTGCTCGCCCTGCTCTCCGGCGCCGCCGCGTCCGACCCGGCCACGGCCCCGGACGGCGAACTCGACCGCCTCGTACGGGCCTTCGGGGAAGCGGGATACCTCGCGGACGAGCCGGACCGCGTGGACGAGCCGGACCGCGTGGACGGACCGGACCAGGCGGACGCACCGGACCTCGTGGACGCACCGCACCGCCCCGAGTGGCCCGCGGCCCTCCGGGGCGTACGGCTCCTCGGCGACCCGGTGCTCACCCGGCCGCTCGCCGCGCACCTGACCGCCCTCGGCGCCGCGCCGCGGACGACCCCCCTCGCGGGCGCCGCTCCGGACGGGCCGCCGACCGTCGAGGAGCTGCTCGAAGGGGACCCCGCGGCCGTCGTGTGGTGCCTCGACGGGCCCGTACCGGAAGGGCTGTGGGACGGCGCCGACCGGCTTCCCGGGCACGGGGTCGCCTGGCTGCGCTGCCATCGCGAGGGCCCGCAGGCGTACGTCGAACCCCTCGCCGCCGCCCCGGGGGACGTCACCGCCGCCCACGTCCGGGCCCGCCGCCTCGCCGCCACCCCGGCCCACCGCGAACTCGCCGCCTACTGGAGCGGCCCGCGCGCCTCCGGCGTACCGTTCCGGCTCACCGTGCCCGCCGCCGCGCTCCTCGCGGCCCTGCTCGCCGACGACCTCGTCCGATGGGCGACCGGCGACGCGGAACCGGCGGGCCCGGACGCCGACGGGTTCCCGGCGCGGCGCCGCCTCCGGCACGTCGACCTGCGCACGCTGACCGTGACCGAACACCCGGTGCTGCCGGTGCCCGCCGTCGCTCCGACGCCGGCACCGCATCGGAAGCTCCCGGCGGTGCCGGTGGGCCCGAAGCCGGTGGGCCCGACGCCGAAGAGGGCCGGATGACGTCCCTCCGTACCACCGCCCGTGTCGAGGGACCGGCCAGCGACCTGGCCACCGACGTGTGCCTCCCCGAAGGCGCCGGTCCCTTCCCCGCCGTCCTCGTCCGCACCCCCTACGACCGGACCCGGCACCTGGCCGAGGCCCGCGGCTGGGCCCGCCGGGGCTTCGCCGCCGTCGTCCAGGACGTGAGGGGCCGCCACGGGTCGCCGGGGGAGTGGCGCCCGTACGAGAACGAGGCCGCCGACGGCGCGATGACCGCCCGGTGGATCCGGCGGCAGCCGTGGAGCGACGGCCGCTTCGTCGCCGTCGGGGCCTCCTACGCCGCCCACTGCGCCCTCGTCCTCGCCTTCGCGCTGGAGGCCCACGGGGACGCCCCGCCGGACGGGGTCATCGCCGCCGTGCCCGCCCTCGGAGTCGCGGAGACCGCACGGGAACCCTCCGGCGTCGAACGCCTGCTGACCCGTGCCGGCTGGTGGGCCGCCCACGGCGACCGTCGCGAATCCGACGAGGACGCGCTGGACAAGGCCCTCGCCGACGACCCCGGACTGCTCGCCCACCTGCCGCTCACCGGCCTCCCCCGACGGCTCGGCCGGAGCCTGCCCTCCTGGGCGGGCATCTGGCGGCACCGGACGCGCGGCCGCCTCGCCGCACGGGCCGCGCACGCCGGCATGCCGCTGCTGGCGGTCGGCGGCCACCACGACCACTTCGCCGAGGACACCTTCGACCTGTGGCGCACCTGGGGCGGCCCCTCGGCGCGCCTGCTGCTCGGCCCCTGGGGGCACGGCCTCGTCGCGACGCCCGGACCGGACGCGGGACCCGCGCACCGGGTGAACCTCGGCGATCTGTACGCCCGTTGGGCCCGTCGCGCCCTCGCCGGGGACCTCGCGCCCGGCCGCCACGGCGCGCTGGCGCTGGGCGGCGCAGACCTGTGGCTGCCCGCGGACAGCGAGGGCGAACCGAGCCCGCTGCGGCCGCGGCCGCAGCACGGCGCCGCCTTCACCGCCGACCCCGACCGGCCCGTCCGCTCCGACGGCCTCGCCGTACCCGCCGAGGGCCCGGCCGACCGGTGCGTGCTGGTCACCGCGCCGCTGCCGGACGCGGTCGACGCCGTGGGACCCGTACGGATACGGATGCGGGCCACCGCCGACACCCCGTCCGCCGACTGGGCCGCCCGCCTCGTCGCCCTCGCCCCCGACGGCACCGCCGAGCGCCTCGCCGTCGGCCTCACGCGCCGCGAGGAACCGGCGGGCGAGGAGAGCGAGTTCACCGTCGAGCTCGGCCGGCTCGCGCGACGGCTGAGGGCCGGCACCCGGCTGCGGGTCGAGATCGCCGGACACCACTTCCCCGCCCACGCCCGCAACCCCCACACCGGGGGCGACCCGGTCACGGCCCACCGGCTGCTCCCCTCCCGCCGTCACGTCGACCCGGAGAGCGTGACGCTGACCCTGCACACCCTCCCCACCTGCCCCGCCCCCACCTGCCCCGGCCCCACCGACCCCGCCAAGGAGATCCTGCGATGACGCCGCTGCCGCTGGAAGCACTCGTCGACCCCGTCTGCGGCGTCGTCCGCAAGGTCAAGCCCGTCGACCACCCCGCGGGCGCCCCGCCCCGCTACACCGCGCTCACCGCCGAGATATCCGACGCCCGCAGACTGGGGCTGTGGCCCGCCGACCGCGTCTCCCTCGGCACCACCTTCGGCGACCCCGAGCAGGCCCGCGTCGCCGCGATAGCCGAGGGCGTGGAGCGGTACTGCGGCAACCGCGTGCCCCCGACCGGCCACCCCGACGCGCCCCTGCGCGCCACCGCCGCCGACCTCACCGACCGGGGCCTGCGCCTCTACGGTCCCGACGACCTGCCGACGTACGCGCCCTGGCAGTACGCCCGGGAGGAGTTCCCCTACCGCCGCCTCACCGCCGACACCCCGTCCCTGTGGACCCGCGGCACCGAGCGGCTGCCCGAGGGACGGACCACGGAGGTCTGGGCCCCCGTGGCTCTCACCCACCTCAACTGGCGCCAGGGCGACCTGCGCGACCTCCCCCGCACCCACCACCTCAACTACGCGGGCATCGCCACCGGCCAGGGACTCGACGACGCCGTCGAACGCGGCCTCCTCGAAATCGTCGAACGCGACGCCCTGGAACTGTGGTGGCACCTCGACGGACCGACCCGCGGCATCGACCCGGCCAGTGTGCCCGGCCTCATGGACGACCTGGCCGGCTCCGCCCTCGACGTCCACCTCGTCGAGATGCCGTCCGAGTTCGCCCCCTGCATGGCCGCCCTCGTCCACGACCCGCGACTCGGCCTGTACGCGGCGGGGTTCGCCTGCAAGTACGACCCCGCCGAGGCCGCCCGCAAGGCGGTCCTCGAAGCCGTCCACACCTGGGTCTTCACCCAGGGCCTGACCGACCCGGACGGCTGGGTCTTCCAGGCCGTCGAGGCCGGCCTGCTCGCCCGCGGGCTCTACCTGGACCACCGCGCCGACGGCCGCTACCTCGACGCGTGCGGTGAACAGTTCGAGCGCGTACGGGACCTGGGCGCCCACGTCCAGGTGTGGCTGGACGAGCGGATGGCCGCCGAGGCCCGGAGGTTCACCGAGCCCGCCCTCGGCACCGTCCCCGTGGACGCCGTCGAGCGCGGCAGCCGCGCGGGCCTTGAGCGCGCGCTGCACGCGGGCGGGCACCGGGTGATGACCTTCGACCTGACCACCGAGGACGTGGCCGAGACGTCCCTGCGCGTCGCCCGGGTCCTCGTCTCCGGCCTGCTGCCGAACGCCCCCGCCGCCTTCGGCTACTTCGGCTGCCCCCGCCTCGCCGAAACGGCGCTCCGACGCGGCTGGCGCACGTCGCTCCCGGAGGCCCCCGAGGACTTCACCCTCGCCCCTCCGCCCCACATGTGAGGCCGCCCGTGAACCACGTCGACGCGCACGGCTTCCCGGGCGGGCGAGCCCCTGCCCCGGGCGGCTCGGAGGCGGGGCGGCCCGGCTCGCCCGCCGCGGCGGCCGGCCCCTCCGACGACCGCTCCGGGACGTCCGGGACGTCCGGGACGCCGGTCCCGGGCGCACCCGGTGGGGGCGCCGGCCGCCCTTCCACCGGCCGCCCTTCCGCTGACCGCCCCTCTACGGACAGCCCTTCAGCCGGCCGCCCCTCCGCCGGCCGCCCTTCCGCCGGCCGCCCTTCCGTCGACCGCCCCTCCACAGACCTGCGCACCGAGCTCGCCCGGGCCCGATCGGCGCTGCGCCCCGGGCCCGACACCGCCGCGGGGCCCGCCGGGCCGGAGTGGCCGGGGCCGTCGTGGCCCCTCCCGCGCGCCCGGCGCGGTGAGCTCGACCTGCGGGGCCTGCTGCGGCTCTCCCTCGCCGCCTCCGACCGCTCCGGACGGCTGCGGCCCGCCGCCTCGGCCGGCGCGCTGCACCCCGTCGACACCGAACTCGTGGCGGGCGGCGGCTGCTCCCTGCCGCCCGGCCGCTACGGCTACGACCCGCTGCGCAACCGGGTCCACCGCCTCGGCCGACCGCCCGAGGGCACGCCGCCGGGCGTCACCGTCGAACTGACCGTGACCGCACGACGTACGGCCTCCCACTACGGACACCGCGCCAGGCCGTTGCTGCTGCTCGACACCGGGCACGCCGCCGCGGCGCTGTTCCTCGCGGCCCGCGCGCTCGGAGCGGCCGAGCCCGAGGTCCGGCTCGACGGCCACGCGGAGCGCCCGCTCGCCACCGTACGCGTACGGCCACCCGACCCGTCCGCCCCGGCCCCCGACGGCCCGCCACCCGGCCCCGCCGGCCGCGCGACCGGCTCCCCTCTGCCCGAACCCGTTCCCACCCCGGGGGAGTTGCTCGCACGGCGCAGTGATCCGCCGCCGCTGGGCGGGGCCCTCGCCGACGACGCGCTGCTCGCCGTTCTCGCCACCGCCGCACGGGCGGGGGGCGGCGACCTGCGCTGGTGCGCCGCCGTCGGGGCGCCGGGGGCCGGGCTCGTCGAGGCGGGGCCCGACGGCACGACACTGCGCCGCTGCGCGACGGGCGAGGCCAGGCCCACGCTCGCCGCCTGGGCGGCCGGCCAGGCGTGGATCGCGGACGCGGGCGCCGTCCTGCTCGCCCGCGGCTGCCCCGCCGACGCCGACGCGCCGCACATCCGCCGCACCCACCTGCGGGCCGGGTTCGCCGTCCAGCTCGCCCACCTCACCGCCCGGCGCCACGGCCTGGCCGCCCGGCCCGTCGGCTCCTGGCAGCGGGCGGACCTCGGCGCCGCCCTCGGCGCCCCACCCGGCCAGGACTGGATCGTCCACGGACTGGCCCTCGGCACCCGCCACGCCGACGAGGAGAACACCACGTGATTGTCCACCCCGAACTGCGCCGCGCCGCCCTGAGCGCGCGGCGCCCCCTGCTCGCCGCCACCCTCCTCCAGGGAGCCGTCACCCTCGCCCATCTGGCGCAGGCGGCCCTCCTGGCCCTGGCCCTCGCCGGTCTGGCCCGCGGCGACACCGGCCGGCTGCCCTGGCTGCTCGCCGCGGTGCTCGGCGTCGTCGCCGCCCGCGCGGCCCTCGGCACCTGGCAGCGGCGCACCGCCGCCCGCGCCGGGGCCGAGGTCCGGGTGGCGCTGCGCGACGAACTCCTCGTCCGCCTCGGGCGCCTCGGCCCCGCCCACCTGACGACCGCGCGCGCCGGAGCCGTACGCACCACCCTCGTCGACGGAGTCGAGGGTGTCGACGCCTACGTCTCCCGCTACCTCCCCCAGCTCCTGGTCACCCTGACCGTGCCGCCCGTGGTGCTCGCGCTGCTCGCCGCGGTGGAACCGGCGGCCCTCCTCGGTCTCGTCCCCGCCCTGCTGCTCGCCCTGATCGGCCCCCGCGCCTGGGACCGCCTCCTCGCCGCGCGCGGCAAGGAACACTGGGACACGTACGAAGGGCTCGGCGCCGACTATCTCGAAGCCCTCCAGGGCATGCCCGCCCTCCGGGCCGCCGGAGCCGTCGGCCGCACCCGCGCGCGCCTGGAGAAGCGCTCGGCGGCCCTGCACCGGGCGACCGTCGCCCAACTCCGCGTCTCCCTGGTCGACACCGGCATCACCGACCTCGCCGTCCAGGGCGGCACCGCCGCCGCCGCGCTCCTCGCCTGCTGGTCGGCCGCCACCGGATCCACCACGGCGACCGGCACCTACCTCGTGCTGCTCCTCGCCTCCGAGTGCTTCCGGCCCGTCCGCGACCTCGCCCGCGAATGGCACGCCGGATACCTCGGCGCCTCCGCCGCGGACGGGATCGCGGCGCTGCGCACCGCCGAACCCGCCGTCCACGACACCGGAACGGCCGCGCCCAGCCGGCGGACGGCGCCCGAACTCCGCTTCGAAGACGTCCACTTCACGTACGACGGCGCGCCGGAGCCCGTCCTCCGCGGCGTCTCCTTCACCGCGCCCGCGGGACGCACCACCGCGATCGTCGGGCCGTCCGGCGCGGGCAAGTCCACCCTGCTCGCCCTGCTCCTGCGCCACCACGACCCGCACGCCGGCCGGATCACCCTCGACGGCCGCCCCACCGGGCAGTACGCGCTCGACGCGCTGCGCCGGGGCATCGCCGTCGTCTCGCAGGACACGTACCTCTTCCACGCCACCATCGCCGACAACCTGCGCACGGCCCGGCCGGACGCCACGGACGACGAGCTGCGGGCCGCCGCACGCGCCGCCGGCGTCCACGACGAGATCACCGCCCTGCCCGACGGCTACGCCACCGTCCTCGGCGAACGCGGCGCCACCCTCTCCGGCGGCCAGCGCCAGCGGCTCGCCCTCGCCCGCGCGCTCCTCGCCGACGCCCCGGTCCTCGTCCTGGACGAGGCGACCAGCTCCGTCGACGAGCGCCGCGAGGCGGACATCGTCCGCGCCCTGCCGCACGCCGCGGGCGGCCGCACCGTCCTGGTGATCGCCCACCGGCTCGCCGCCGTCCGGCACGCCGACCGGATCGTCGTCCTCGACGCGGGCCGGGTGGATGCCGTCGGCGACCACACCCGCCTCGTCGAGGCCGGAGGCGTCTACGCCCGCCTCGTCGAGGCCGGCCGCACCCACCCGGGAGAACTCGCCGCATGAGCAACGCCCCGCACCCGCCCACCGCCGACACGCCCGCCGGGACCGGCACCACGCCCGCCGCGACCGGCACGCCCACCACCGCCGACACGACCACCATGGCCGAAACGCCCCCCACGACGGACACCCCCACCGCCGCCCCCGGGCGAGGAGCCCTGCGCGCCCTGCTCCCCGCCCTGGCCGAGCACCGCGCCCTCACCGCCCGCACCTGCGCCGCCGCACTCCTCGAACAGGGCTCGCTCGTCGCCCTCGTGACCCTGGCAGCGCACACCGTGGGCACGGCCGTCATCGAGACCAGGGCCCCGTCGCCCGTCACCGTCACCGCGCTGGTCGCCCTCGTCCTCGTACGGGCCCTGACGACCTGGCACGAGATGGACCTCTCGCACGACCTGGCCTACCGCGTCCTCGCCGCCCTCCGCGTACGGGTCTTCGACGGACTCGCCCGCAGCGCGCCCGCCCGGATCGCGGGCCGGCGCAGCGGGGACCTCGCCGCCACCGCCATGGCCGACGTCGAGGCGCTGGAGTTCTTCTACGCCCACACCACCGCCCAGCTCCTGGCCGCCGGGACCGTCCTCGCCGGAGGCACGACGCTCCTCGCCGCCGTGGAGCCCTGGCTGCTCGCGGCCGTACTGCCCGCCGCCGTGCTGCTCGCCGCCGCCCCCTTCGCCGAGGCACGCGGCCACACCGCGCGCGGCACCCGCACGCGGGCGTCCCTCGCGCGGCTCTCGGCCGACACCGTGGAGACCGTCGACGGCCTGCGCGAGCTGCTCGCCTTCGGTGCCCTCGACGGGCGCAGGGACCTGCTGGCGCGGCGCGGACGCGAAGTGGGCCGCGCCCAGCGGGCCGAGGCCACCGGAGAGGCCCTCGCCGCCGCGCTCCGCGAACTCCTCATCGTCCTCGCCGTCCTCGGCGTGGTGGCCACCGCGGCGCACTCCGTCACCTCGGGGCGGCTGCACGGGGCCTGGGCCCCGGCCGCGACGGCCCTCGCCCTGGCCGTGCTCGCCCCGGTCGCCGAGTCGGCCCGGTCCCTGAGCCGGGCCGTGGCCCTGCGCGCCGCCGCCTCACGCGTCGGCGCCGCGCTCCGCGCCCCCGCGCCCGCCCCGCCGCCCGCCGCGCCCCGCCCGCTCCCGCCCGGCCCCCTGGGGGTCCGCCTGCACGGGGTGACGTTCGACTACGGCGCCGGCCCCGTCCTGGACGGCGTCGAGCTGACCGTCCGCGCGGGGGAGACGCTCGCCCTGGTCGGCGCCTCGGGTGCCGGGAAGTCGACGTGCGCCCACCTCCTCGCCCGCTTCTGGGACCCGTCCGAGGGCGCGGTCCAGCTTCTCCCCGCCGACGGGACCCCCGTCGACGTGCGCACCCTCGACGACGCCGAACTGCGCCGCGCCGTCGCGCTGGTGGGCCAGGAGACGCCGCTCTTCCACGGCACCCTCGCCGAGAACCTGCGGCTCGCCGCCCCCGACGCCGACGACGACCTCCTCGCCGGGACGGCCCGCCGCTGCGGCGTCGACCGGATCGCCCCCCTGGACTCCCCGGTCGGCGAACGCGGCGCCACCCTCTCGGGAGGCCAGCGCGCCCGCATCGCCCTCGCCCGCGCCCTCCTGGCCCGGCCACGGGTCCTCGTCCTCGACGAGTCCACCGCCCACCTCGACAACACCGGCGACGCCCAACTCGCCGCCGCCCTGCGGGAGGAGGGACGCACCACCCTCGTCATCGCCCACCGTCGCGCCACCATCCGCCGGGCGGACCGCATCGCCGTCCTCGAAGCGGGGCGCATCGTCGAGGAGGGCACCTGGGAGGAGCTGACGGACCGGCCCGACAGCGCCCTCCACCGCAGCCTCGCCGCGCTCCCCGCCTGACGGACGCGCGTCGACCGTCTCCACAACTCCTTTACGTCGTGGCTGATTTGCGGCTGGTTTTGTGGTCGCACCGCGGGAAGGATGTGGCTGCTCTGCGGGCTGTGTCGCAGTTCGTGGCTTGTGTCGTGTATCGGGTGCCGTTCGGCATGTGAAGGGTCGGGGCGAGACGATGACCGGTGGGGTACGGAGACAACGCTGGACGTGGAGAGATCCACGAGCCGTCTGGGCCCGCGGCCGGGGACCGGCACTGCTGCTGGCACTCGCACTGCCGGTGTCGACGGTCTCGGCCAGTGACCTGACGGCGCCGCCGCGCGTGGCACCGGTGGCCGCCGTCGCGCCGGCGCTCGGCGGCTGCGTGCCGGGCACGGCGGCCCGCGCCGAGGACCCGCCCGCCCGGCCGTCCACGGCCTGGGTCACCCCGGGCACCGGCGTCACCAAGCGCGTCGCCCGCGACGGCGCCGCCGTGACCCTCGCGCCGGCCGCCGTGTCCGAACCCACCGAGGTCGGAATCGAGCCGCTCGACGCGAACACCCTGCCCGGCCTCGGCGCCGGCATGGAGAACGTCACCAAGGGGCCGGTCGGCTACCGCTTCACCCCCACCCCGCACACCTTCGATGCGGGCATCACCGTCTCCCTCCCGTACGACGCCGAGGCGCTGAAGCGCGCCGGACAGACCCCCGCCGACGTCAGGACCTTCTACTTCGACGAGGCCGGAAGCTGCTGGCGCGCCCTCGACCGCGTCGCGGTCGACGAGGACAAGCAGCTCGTCGTCTCCCGCACGGACCACTTCACCGACATGGTGAACGCGGTCGTCACCGCCCCCGAGGGCCCCGACCAGGTCTCCTCGAACCCGAACCAGATCCAGAACATCCAGGCCGCCTCCCCGGTCACCGGCGTCAACCAGATCGCGGCCCCCGCCGCCAACTCCCAGGGCGACGCCCGCCTCTCGTACCCGCTCGAACTCCCGCAGGGCCGCGCCGGACTCGCGCCCGCCCTCGCGGTCGACTACGCCTCCTCGGCCGCCGAGGGCTGGCTCGGCACCGGCTGGGACCTCTCCGTCCCGTCCGTCTCCGTCGACACCCGCTGGGGCGTCCCGCGCTACGACGCCGCCCGCGAGACCGAGACGTACCTGCTCGCCGGCGACCAGCTCACGCCCCTGGCCCACCGCGGCGCCCCCGCGCCCCGCGCCACCGGCGACAAGGTCTTCCACGCCCGCGTCGAGAGCGGCTTCCAGCGCATCGTCCGCACCGGCGACTCGCCCTCCACGTACGGCTGGGAGGTCACCGACAAGTCCGGCGTGCGCTACCTCTACGGAGGCGAGGGCGCCACGCTCGCCGACGACGCCGGCAACGTCTTCACCTGGGCCCTGCGCGAGGTCCGCGACCCCCACGGCAACACGGTGCGCTACCGCCACGCCCTCGTGGAGGACACGGGCGTGACAGGCGGCACGGTGAAGGGCCGCGCCCTGTACGTGCAGAAGATCACGTACACCGGGCGCGGGGACACCGACGGCGCCTACTCGGTGACGTTCGTGCGCGACCGCGAGCTGGGCGAGGCCCGGCGGCCCGACGTGACGATCGACGCCCGGGGCGGATTCAAGCGCGTCACCGCGGACCTGCTCCGCCGGATCGAGGTCCGCTTCCGGGACCGGCCCGTCCGCGCCTACGAACTCGCCTACACCACCGGCGCGTTCAACAAGACGCTGCTCGCCTCGATCGCGCACATCGACGCGGACGGCAAGGAGTTCAACCGGCACGCCTTCGAGTACTTCGACGACATCCGCGACGCCAAGGGCGCCTACGACGCCTTCGCCCGGGTCGACTGGACCTCCCCGGACGACGACGTCCGCAACGGCGCCGTCAACACCGTCAAGCCCGGCGCCGGTGAGGCGGGCGCCCTGCACGGCAACACCTCCAAGAGCATCGGCGGCCACCTGTACGTCGGCTACGGCGCCAAGCCCTCCAAGAACGGCTCCGTCGGCGTCAAGGCCGGCTACAGCCGCTCCGGCGACGAGGGACTCCTCTCCCTCGTGGACGTCGACGGCGACGGCCTGCCCGACAAGGTGTTCAAGGACGGCGGCGGCTTCGTCTTCCGCAAGAACCTCTCCCGGCCGGGCGGCGAACCGCGCTTCGCCGACACCACCACCCCGCTCCGCAACCTCCCCGGCATCCTCAGCGAGTCCGCGAACTCCCTCACCGTCGGCATCGAGGGCTACTTCGGCGTGGCGGCGCAGCTCGACTACGTCGACACCGTCTCCACCACCCGCCGCTACTTCAGCGACGTCAACGCCGACGGAGTCGTCGACCTGGTCGACGGCTCCTCCGTCCGCTTCGGCCGCGTCCACACCGACGGCACCGTCGAGTACGGCCCCGCCTCGCAGACCCCGGTGCCCATCGGCGCCGGCCAGGTCGACACCGACGGCCTGCTGCCCGACTACACGGCCGAGCGCGAGCGGCGCATCGACTCCTCACCGCTGGTCGACACCCTGCGGCGGTGGACGGCCCCGTACGACGGCACCGTCCGCGTCACCGGCGCCGTGACCCTGCGCGAGACCGGGGAGAAGCCGGAGTTCTCCGAGCCGGACGGCGTGCGCGTCGCCGTGCAGCACGAGGACACCGAACTGTGGTCCCGGCGCATCCAGGCCGGCGACGACACCGCACACACCCCGCAGGGCGTCGACGCGATCGAGGTCAAGCGCGGCCAGCGGCTCTACTTCCGCGTCGGCTCCGTCTTCGACGGCGCCGGGGACGAGGTCGCCTGGGACCCGACGGTCACCTACACCGGGTTCGAGGCCACCGACGCCAACGGCCTGCCGCTGCACGCCTACACCGCCTCGCGGGACTTCACCCTCGCCGGCCGGTCCGGGACCGTCGAGGCACCCGTCGACGGCACCCTCCGGCTGACCGGCGACGTCCACAAGACCGCCGCGACCACCGACGACGTCACCGTCCTCGTCACCCGGGCCGGGACCCCGGTCGTCGAGAAGACCATCGGCGCCGCCGAGACCGGCACCTTCCCGGCCGGCGCCACCCTCCAGGTCACCAAGGGCCAGAAGCTCTCCTGGCGTATCCTCTCCGACTCGCCGATCGACGTCACCGCACTGCGGTGGGCGCCGCTCGCCCGCTACACCGAGGCCGACGGCGTCCCCCCGACGACCGGCGACGACGCCCGGCCCCTCCAGTTCCGGCCCCCGTACGACATCGACACCTACGTGCCGTCCGGCCCGGCCGGCGTCCAGCAGCCGATCACCTCGCCCGGCGGCACCTTCACCGCCACCGCCCGCGTCACGGCGCCCCCGGGCACCACGGGCCGGCTCGTCCTCACCGTCAAGAAGAAGGGCGCGCTCCTCGCCAAGCAGGCCTTCGACATCGGCGACACGCCGTCCGTCCAGGTGACCGCCCCCGCGGGCGAGGCCCTGTACGCCGACATCACCGCCGCCGCACCCGACCTCGCCGCGAAGATCCAGCACGCCGAGGTGGCCGTCAACGACGGCACGCCGCTGCCCGCCACCGTGCACGCCCCCGCCGTCGAGGACGTCTTCGGACGCCTGTACCGCGGCTGGTCGTACATCGGCTACAACGGCAACAGGGACCGCGCCACCCAGCCCGTCCGGCAGGGCGACCTGACCGCGGAGAAGGCCAAGGAGAGCCTGCCCGCCGACGTGGACCCGGAGCGGGACCGCGAGGCCTTCGAGAACGACCCGACGATCACCCCGCCCGACGTCGTGCCCTTCGCCCCCGACAGCGAGCACCAGCGCTGGGGCTCCGGCGAGCACACCTGGGCGACGGCCTCCGTCGCCTCCAGCGCGCGCTTCGGCGGCCAGACCATCGGCCTGCCCACCGCCGCCTCCCTCGCCTCCGCGCACGCCGTTCCCCGCATGTCCCACTCGACGCAGATCTCGCTGACCGGCTCCGTCGGCGGCGGCGTCGGCAGCGTGGGCGGCAGCGTCGCCCTCGGCACGGCACGCGGCGAGCTCGACTACCTCGACATGAACGGCGACGGCTTCCCCGACGTCGTCGGCGCGGGCGGCGTGCAGTACACCGACCCGACCGGCGTGCTCGGCGCCACCCGGGGAGCCGTCCCCGGCGGAGCCGTCCGCTCCTCCGATACCCGCAGCGGCAACGCCAGCGCCGGAAGCGCGGCACGCACCATCGCCACCGGCCGCGGCCAGGCCGCGCCGCCCGGCTGGACCTCCTCCGCCACCTCCTCCGCCGGCAACGACATGCCCCCGCTGGGCATCGGCGGCAACCTCGGCGCCAACCGCGCCGACGCCTCGTACGACCTGATCGACATCAACGGCGACAGCCTCCCCGACCGCGCCCACGAGGACGGCCGCGTCGCCCTCAACCTCGGCTACCGTTTCGCCGCCCCCGAGCCCTGGCCCGGCGGCAGGCTCAACGAGGGCCACGGCTCCACCGCCGGCCTGAACATCGGCTTCAACACCGACTTCTACGGCTTCGGCGGCGGCGCCTCCTTCCAGCAGCAGACCTCCTCCACCAAGAACTCCCTCGCCGACGTCAACGGAGACGGCCGCGTCGACCGCGTCCTCACCGGGAACCCGATCCGGGTCGCGCTCAACACCGGCACCGGCTTCGCCGCGCCCGTCCCCTTCCACGGCTCCCTGAACGGCATCAACGCCGACTCCAACGCCCAGCTCGGCGGCGGCGTCTACTTCACCGTCCCCATCTGCTTCGTCGTCGGCTGCCTGATCATCAATCCGGGCGTCAACGTCTCCACCGGCGCCTCGCGCGCCGAGCAGATGATCCGCGACATCGACGGCGACGGCCTCGCCGACCACCTCGCCTCCGACGCCGACGACGAGCTGGTCGTCGCCGCCAACCGCACCGGCCGCACCAACCTCCTCAAGAACGTGACCCGACCCCTCGGCTCGCGCATCGACCTCACCTACACCCGCGACGGCAACACCTACGACCAGCCCGGCTCCCGCTGGCTCCTGACCGGCACCCGAGTCCACGACGACCTCCCCGGCGACGGCCCCGACGCCCAGGCGTTCTCCTTCTCGTACGAGCGGGGGAAGTTCGACCGGGCCGAGCGCGAGTTCCTCGGCTACGGCACCGTCACCAGCACCCAGCTCGCCGAGGCGGACAAGCCGTACCGGCACACCGTCCGCACGTACGACACCCGCGGCCACGCCACCCGCGGCCTCCTCACCCGCGAAGCCGTCACCGACGCCTCCGGGGCCCTCTTCACGGAGACCGTCAACACCTACACCCTGCGCCCCGTCTTCTCCGGCTCGGTCTTCCCGCAGCTCGCGCGGACCGAGGCGCGCTGGTACGACGGCAAGGGCGGCACCACCCCCGCCAAGACCACCTCGACCGAGATGACCTACGACGACCTCGGCAACCTCGTGCGCAAGGTGGACTTCGGCGAACCCGGCGCCGCCGACGACGTGGAGACCAGAACCGGCTACACCACCTGCGCAGACACCCACATCGTGGGCATCGGACAGTCCGTCGAGGTCCGCGGCGGCGGCCGGCTCATGCGCTCGCGCGACGCCCACGTCGACTGCGCCACCGGCGACGTCACCCGCCACACCGCGCACCTCGCCGACGGCACCGACGCCGTCACCGACCTCGCGTACAACGACGACGGCACGCTCCGCTCGATCACCTCGCCCGAGAACCACCGGGGCCAGCGCTACCAGCGCACCTACGCGTACGACGAGCCGACCGGCACGCAGGCCACCGCCATCGAGGACAGCTTCGGCTACCGCTCCGGCGCCGCGTACGACCTGCGCTTCGGCCTGCAGACCGAGTCCACCGACATCAACGGCCGCACGACCGTGTCGGAGTACGACGCGGTCGGCCGCCTCACCGCCGTCACCGGCCCGCACGACGAGGGAGCGGGACGCCCCACGATCGCCTTCGAGTACCACCCCGAGGCGCCCGTCCCGTACGCGGTCACCCGCCACCTGGACCGGGACGCGGCGGGGACGGTGAAGGACGACACCATCGACACCGTCACCTTCACCGACGGCCTCGGCCGCGTCGTCCAGACGAAGAAGGACGCGACCGTCGGCGGCGCGGACGTCATGACCGTCTCCGGCCACGTCGTCTTCGACGCCCTCGGCCGCACCGCCGAGCAGTACTACCCCGTCACCGAACCCAAGGGCGCCACCGCCACCGTCCTCAACACCACCGTCGACACCGTCCGCCCCACCACCCTCACCCACGACGTCCTCGACCGCGTGCTGCGCACCGGCCTGCCGGACGGCACCTCCACCTCCGTGACGTACGGCTTCGGCGAGGACCGCGCGGGCGCCCCGCGGTTCGCGACCGTCTCCACCGACGCCAAGGGCAACGCGACCACCGTCTACAGCGACGTGCGGGAGCAGCAGACCGCCGTCCGCGAGCCCGGCGCCAAGAGCGGCGACGCGCCGATCTGGACCAGCTACGCCTATGACCCGCTGGGCGAGATCACCCAGGTCGTCGACGACCGGAACAACGTCACCACCTCCGCCTACGACAACCTGGGCCGCCGCACCGTCGTCGACTCCCCGGACGCCGGCCGCACCGTCACCGGCTACGACCCCGCCGGCAACGTCGTCCGGCAGCAGACCGCCAACCTGGCCGCCAAGGACCAGGCCATCACCTACACCTACGACTTCGACCGCGTGACCGAGATCCGCCACCCGGTCTTCACCGGCAACGACGTCCGCTACACCTACGGCGGCCCCGGCGCGGAGCACAACGCCGCCGGCCGGGTCACCAAGATCGAGGACGCGGGCGGCGAGGTGACCCGCCGGTACGGCCCGCTCGGCGAGGTCACCGAGGAGACCCGCACCCTGCCGGGCCCCGGCCCGCACGTCCGCACCTTCACCACCGCCTACCGCTACGACAGCTTCAACCGCATGCTGTCCCTGACGTACCCCGACGGCGAGCGGCTCTCCTACGCCTACGACAGCGGCGGCCAGATCAGCGCCGCCACCGGTACCAAGAACGGCTTCGACTACACCTACGTCCGCTCGCTCACGTACGACAAGTTCGGCGACCGGGCCGCCCTCGAACTCGGCAACGGCACCCGCACCACCTTCACCTACGGGGCGGAGGACCGTCGCATGGCGACCCTCACCTCCACGCTGCCGAGCGGCTCCGCGTTCCAGAACCTCGCCTACGCGTACGACGCCAACGGCAACCTCACCAGCCAGAAGAACGTCACCGGACTCCCGGCCGAGACCCCCAAGCTGGGCGGCCCCACGGAGCAGACCTACACCTACGACAACCGCAACCGGCTGACCGGAGCCGAGGGCTCCTTCCGGTTCATGGCGAACAAGACCGACCGCTACACCTACTCCACCTCGTACGACACGATCGACAACATCACCGCCAAGAACCAGCACCACGGCATCCGGGTGGGCGGCGGCGGCCACGAGCAGGTCCAGAAGAACACCACGTACAGCCAGAGCTACACGTACGCGGCCGGCCGGCCGCACGCCCCCGCCGTCATCGGCCGCGAGACCCTCACCTACGACGCCAACGGCAACCTCGTCGACAGCGTCTCGTCCAGGCCCGGCAACCCGCGCCGCCAGCAGGTCTGGGACGAGGAGAACCGGCTGGCCTGCGTCCACGACACGGCCAAGAACCACGACCAGGCGCAGGACCCGTCCGCCTGCTACCAGCCCGGCAAGCCGCCGTCGGTCCGCTTCCTCTACGACGACCAGGGCAACCGGGTGGTCAAGGACGGGGCGCAGACCACGCTCTACCCGAACCAGTTCTACACGGCGCGCAACCAGACCGAGTTCAAGCACGTGTACGCGGGTGGCACGCGCATCGCCACCAAGACGGCGAAGCCCGGCAACGCCTACGAGAAGGACCAGTTCTTCTTCCACGGCGACCACCTGGGGTCCGCCAACTTCGGCACCGACGGCACCGGGCGCCTCGCCGAGCACCTGGACTACTTCCCCTCCGGCGAGACCTGGGTCGACGAGAACCCCGGCGAGAAGGACCCGTACGGCTTCACCGGCAAGGAGACCGACCAGGAGACCGGCTACACCTACCACGGCGCCCGCTACTACGACCCGCGCGGCGGGATGTGGGAGTCGGCCGACCCGGCACTCGGCGACTACCTGGACGGCGGCGCGAACGCCGGGGTCCACCAGCCGTCGAACCTCCAGCTGTACGGCTACGCCTACCAGAACCCCCTGCGCTACACCGACGACGACGGCCGTCAGCCGGGGGAGCCGTTCAACCTGGGCCGCCACCTGCGCGAGAAGTACACGCTCCACCACGACCAGGCGATCGTGATGGCCGCGACCCAGCTCCAGGCGATGGGCGCGGCCCGGCCCGGAGGCACCTGGCAGGTCACCATGGACCTCCAGTCGGTCAAGGGCGGGGGCGATCCCCGCAACCGGGTCGTCGCCACCGGAGGCCGGGCCGACCTGCTGCTGTGGACGGACTCCACGGTCTACGTCTGGGACGCCAAGAACAAGGGCGGCCCCGCCGAGGACGCCGGCGTCGGCGACGTCCAGTGGTACGTCGCCGGGATCACGGCCCAGCTCAGGGCCCAGGGCGACATGCGCCAGGTCGTCGCGGGCTTCGACATCGTGCCCATGCAGGCCCCCTCGGCGAGCCAGCCGAACACGGTGCTCCAGGTGGAGTCGTCGACGAAGCACCCGGGGAAGGGAGTCATCACCTACTCCGCCTCGCAACGCGTCCCGCAGACGGTCCCGGTCCCCGTGACCGCGCCCCAGCCGCAACGCTCGCGCCTCCAGACGGCGGCGAAGTACGTCGGAGCCGGCGTGCTCATCGTCGGCGCGGGCCTGCTGATCGTCGGCACCCTCGCCGAGGACGTCGCCACGGGAGGCGCCGGAATCGCCGACGACCCGGCCTCCTTCGGGGCCGCCGCCGCCATGGCGAGGACGGGGTGGGCGCTCGTCCCGTAGGGGACCGGTTTGCGTAGGAGGGCGGGTGCCGCCGCACCGCACGGTGCGGCGGCACCCGCCTTTCGGTTCGCGTTCCGCCGCGGCGTTCTCGTCTGCGACCTCCGGCTCGGCGGCCACGGCGAGTTCGGCTCCGACCTCTTGACGCTCCCCGCGGGGCCTCCCTACTGTCACCGCCAGAGTTTCGAACGCAGACCGAAATCTCGAACATCGGGGAGTCAACTGCCATGCGGATCACGGGAATCACCACGCACGTCGTCGGTACGCCGTGGCGCAACCTCACCTACGTGCTGGTCCACACCGACGAGGGGCTGACGGGGGTCGGTGAGACCCGGATGCTGGGTCACACCGACGCGTTGCTCGGCTATCTCCGCGAGGCGGAGGTCAACCACATCGCCGGCTCCGACCCGTTCGCGGTCGAGGACCTCGTACGGCGCATGAAGTACGGGGACTTCGGCCGGGCCGGGGAGATCGTGATGTCGGGCATCGCGGTCGTGGAGACGGCCTGCTGGGACATCAAGGGCAAGGCGCTCGGCGTGCCGGTCTGGCAGCTGCTCGGCGGCCGCGTGACCGACCGGGTGAAGGCGTACGCGAACGGCTGGTACACCACCGAACGCACCCCCGAGGCCTACCACAAGGCCGCGCGGGGCGTGGTCGAGCGCGGTTACCGGGCCCTGAAGATCGACCCCTTCGGCAACGGCCACTACGACCTCGACCCCGAGCGGAGCCGCTACGCGGTCTCCCTCGTCGAGGCGGTCCGGGACGCCGTCGGGCCCGACACCGAACTGATGCTGGAGATGCACGGCCGCTTCTCGCCCGCGACCGCGGTGCGCCTGGCCCGTGACCTCGCGCCGTTCCGGCCGGCCTGGCTGGAGGAGCCGGTGCCGCCGGAGAACCTCAAGGCCCTGAAGAAGGTGGCCGACAAGGTGGACCTGCCGATCGCGACCGGCGAGCGGATCCACGACCGGATCGAGTTCCGCGAGCTCTTCGAGGACCAGTCGGCGGACATCATCCAGCCCGACCTCGGCCACATCGGCGGGATCTGGGAGACCCGGAAGCTCGCCGCCACCGCCGAGACCCACTACGTCGCGGTCGCCCCGCACAACGTCGGCGGCTCCGTCCTCACCGCGGCCTCGCTCCAGGTGGGCTTCGCCACGCCCAACTTCAAGATCCTGGAGCACTTCAACGACTTCGCCGACGCCGAGATCAAGCAGGTCGTCAAGGGCGCCCCGCAGGTCGACCCGGAGACCGGCTGTTTCCACCTCTCCGAACTTCCCGGCCTCGGCGTCGAACTCGACGTGGACGCGGCGGCGGAGTTCCCGCAGCAGCAGGCCCGCTTCGACCTGTGGTCCGAGGGCTGGGAGCGGCGCAGGCCCCAGGGCCGCCGCTGACCGGCGCGCCGGGCCCCGGCCCGCCTCGTCCCGTCCCGGCGCGAACCCGGCCCGTCCTGGCCCGCCACCGGCCCGTCCCGGTCGAGGGCGACCCCTATCCGCGATGCCGAACCATGTCCGTTATATCGAACACGAAGGACAGTCCGTGACCGACGTCTCCGCCCCGCCCGACCGCCGCCCCGGCGAGCGCGCCCTCGCCGCGCTCGGCCTGGGCACTCCCGCCCTCTCCCCGGCCGACGCCTCCCCGCACTCCTTCCCCGGCGGCGGCCGCTGGCGCACCGAGATCCCGTCCTGCGAGGGCCCCGAGGCGCTGGCCGTGGTCCTTGCGGAGGCCGAGCGGCTCGACGTGCCCGTGCACCGGATCAGCCAGGGCAGCGGCGTGTGGATGCTGACCGACGCCGAGATCGCCGAGATGGTCGCCGCCACCACCGAACGCGCCGTCGAACTCTGTCTGTTCACTGGCCCGCGCGGCACCTGGGACACCGGGGCCTCCGCGCGCACCGACTCCGGCGGGGCCGGGCCCCGGGCGCGCGGCCACGACGCCCTCGCCGGGTGCGTCGAGGACGCCGTCCGGGCCACCGAGCTGGGCGTGAAGTGCCTGCTCGTCGCCGACGAGGGCGTGCTGTGGACGCTGCACCGGGCGCGCCTCACCGGCATCCTGCCGGCGGACACCACCCTCAAGGTGTCCGCGCTGATCGGTCCGGTCAACCCCGCCTCGTACGCCGTGTACGAGGGGCTCGGCGCCGACTCCGTCAACGTGCCCAGCGACCTGACGCTCGACCACCTCACCGGCATCCGGCGGGTCTCCGCCGCCCCCATGGACATGTACATCGAGGCCCCCGACGACCTCGGCGGCTATGTGCGGATGTACGAGGTCGCCGAACTGATCCGGCGCGGCGCACCGCTCTACCTGAAGTTCGGCCTCTCCAGGGCGCCCGGGATCTATCCGTACGGCACCCATCTGCGGACCCTCGCCCTGGACACCGCCCGGGAGCGGGTGCGGCGCGGCCGCCTCGCCCTGGACCTGCTCGCCCGGCACGGCGCGGACGGCGCGATGGCGCCGCTCGGCTCGCGGCTGCCGGGGCCCCTGCACCGTTTCGCTCTCAACGACGAGAAGAACGAGGACCGATGACCATGCGCACCCGCAGAGCCGCCGTGACCGGCGCCCTGGCCGTGACGGCCGCCCTCGCCCTGACCCTGTCCGCCTGCGGGCAGAAAGCCGAGGGCGGCAGCGAGGATTCCGCCGGCGGCCCCGAGGGCGCCGTCGTCGGCATCGCCATGCCGACCAAGTCCTCCGAGCGGTGGATCGCCGACGGCGACAACGTCGTCAAGAACCTGGAGGCCAAGGGGTACGAGACGAAGCTGGTCTTCGGCGAGGACGACCCCGACCAGCAGGTCGCCCAGATCGAGAACCTGATCACCCAGGGCGTGAAGGCCCTCGTCGTCGCCGCGATCGACAACAAGTCCCTGAACAACGTCCTCCAGCAGGCCGCCGACGCGGACATCCCCGTCATCGCCTACGACCGGCTGATCCTCGGCTCGCCGAACGTCGACTACTACGCCTCCTTCGACAACACCAAGGTCGGCGAGCTCCAGGCCACGTACATCGTCGAGAAGCTCGGCCTGAAGGACGGCTCGAAGAAGGGCCCGTTCAGCATCGAGCTGTTCGCTGGCTCCAACGACGACAACAACACCCGGTACTTCTTCAACGGCGCCATGAGCGTGCTGCAGCCGTACATCGACAAGAAGCAGCTGGTCGTCAGGTCCGGCCAGACCGCGCTCAACCAGGTCACCACCCTGCGCTGGGACGGCGGCCAGGCGCAGCGGCGGATGGACGACATCCTCACCTCCACGTACAAGACCGGGCGGGTCGACGCGGTGCTCTCGCCGTACGACGGCATCTCCATCGGCATCCTCTCCGCGCTCAAGTCCGACGACTACGGCTCGAAGGCCAAGCCGCTGCCGGTGGTCACCGGCCAGGACGCCGAACTGGCCTCGGTGAAGTCGATCATCGCCGGCGAGCAGACGCAGACCGTCTACAAGGACACCCGTGAGCTGGCGAAGATCGCCGCGAACATGGTCGACGGGGTGCTCCACGGCAAGAAGCCCGAGGTCAACGACGAGAAGACGTACGACAACGGCAGCAAGGTCGTCCCCGCCTACCTGCTCCAGCCGGTGAGCGTGGACCGGTCCAACTACGAGCAGGTCCTGGTCGGCGGCGGCTACTACACCGCCGCGGACCTGAAGTAGCGGGAGGACGGCCATGACGGAACCCGTCCTGGAGATGCGCGCGATCGGCAAGACCTTCCCCGGGGTCCGGGCGCTGTCGGACGTCACGCTGACGGTCCGCCGGGGCGAGGTCCACGCCCTCTGCGGGGAGAACGGCGCCGGCAAGTCGACCCTGATGAAGGTCCTCTCCGGCGTCCATCCGCACGGCAGTTACGAGGGGGAGATCCTCCTCGAGGGAGCGTCCTGCCGCTTCCGGGACATCCGGGCGAGCGAGCGGCACGGCATCGTGATCATCCACCAGGAGCTCGCCCTGGTGCCGTACCTGTCCATCGCCGAGAACATCTTCCTCGGCAACGAACGGGCGACGCGCGGGATCGTCAGCTGGGACGCGACGCTGAAGGAGGCGGCCCGGCTGATGCGCCGGGTCGGCCTCGACGAGCACCCGCAGACCCGCGTCGCGGACATCGGCGTCGGCAAGCAGCAGCTCGTCGAGATCGCCAAGGCGCTGTCGAAGGAGGTGAGACTGCTCGTCCTCGACGAGCCGACGGCCGCGCTCAACGACGAGGACAGCGCACAACTCCTGCGTCTCATGCTGGAGTTGAAGGAGCAGGGAATCACCTCGATCATCATCTCGCACAAGCTGGGCGAGATCCGGCGGGTCGCCGACCGGGTCACCATCCTGCGCGACGGCCGGACCGTCGAGACCCTCGACGTGGCCGACCCGGCCACCACCGAGGACCGGATCATCAGCGGGATGATCGGCCGGGACCTCGACCACCGCTTCCCCGACCGCACTCCCTACCCGGGCGACCCCGGCACCGCGCCCGCCCTCGAGATCCGCGACTGGACCGTGCACCACCCGATCGACCAGCAGCGCAAGGTCGTCGACGGCGTCTCGCTCTCCGTCCGGCGCGGCGAGATCGTCGGCATCGCGGGCCTCATGGGCGCCGGCCGCACCGAACTCGCGATGAGCGTCTTCGGCCGCTCGTACGGACGGTACGGCGGCGGCACGGTCCTCAAAGACGGCACGGCGATCCGCACCCGCACCGTCCCGGAGGCGGTCGCGCACGGCATCGCGTACGTCACCGAGGACCGCAAGCACTACGGCCTCAACCTCATCGACACCATCGGACGGAACATCTCGCTCGGCGCCCTGCACCGGGTGGCCCGGCGCGGGGTCGTCGACGCCCACGAGGAGCGCCGGGTCGCCGAGGGGTTCCGCAGCTCCATGAACATCAAGGCGCCCACGGTCTTCGAACCGGTGGGCCGGCTCTCCGGCGGCAACCAGCAGAAGGTCGTCCTCAGCAAGTGGATCTTCGCGGGCCCCGACGTGCTGATCCTCGACGAGCCCACCCGGGGCATCGACGTCGGCGCCAAGTACGAGATCTACACGGTGATCGACCGGCTCGCCGCCGAGGGCAAGGCCGTCGTCGTCATCTCCTCCGAACTGCCCGAACTGCTCGGCCTGTGCGACCGGATCTACACCATGGCCGCCGGCCGGCTCACCGGCGAGGTGCCCCGCGCGGAGGCGACGCAGGACGTGCTGATGCGCCACATGACCAAGGAGGACACGAGATGACCCGGGAAGACACGAGGGAGAACGACCATGAGCACTGACGTCGCGGCCGAGAAGCCGGCGTCCCGGCCGGCCGGAGACCCCGTCCGCCCGCTGCTCGACGGCCTGCGCCGCAACATGCGCCAGTACGGCATGCTCATCGCCCTCGGCGCCATCGTGGCGCTGTTCGCGGTGTGGACCGGCGGCGACCTGCTGCTGCCGCGCAACGTGTCCAACCTGGTGCTCCAGAACAGCTACATCCTGATCCTCGCCATCGGCATGATGATCGTCATCGTGGCCGGGCACATCGACCTGTCGGTCGGCTCGATCACCGCCTTCGTCGGCGGCGTCGGAGCCGTGCTCATGGTCCAGCACGACCTGCCCTGGCCGGTCGCGGCACTGCTCTGCCTGGCCATCGGCGCCGTCGCGGGCGCCGCCCAGGGATATCTGATCGCCTACGCCGGCATGCCCTCGTTCATCGTCACCCTCGCCGGCATGCTGGTCTTCCGCGGCCTCACCGAGGTATTCCTCCAGGGCCAGACCCTCGGCCCGTTCCCCGAGGGGCTCCAGCAGCTCGCCAACGGCTTCCTCCCCGAGGTCGGCCCCGCCACCAACTACCACAACCTCACCCTGCTGCTCGGCCTCCTGCTGATCGCCTGCGTCATCCAGCAAGAGGTACGGGCCCGCAAGCGCCAGCTGGCGTACGCGCTCGACGTGCCGCCGGCCGCCCTCTTCGCGGTGCGACTGGCCGCGCTCACCGCCTCGATCGTGATCTTCACGCTGCTGCTCGCCAGCTACAAGGGCGCGCCGGTGGTGCTGCTGGTCCTGGCGGCGCTCCTGGTCGGCTTCGGCTACCTCATGCGCAACGCCGTCATCGGCCGCCACGTGTACGCGATCGGCGGCAACCTGCCCGCGGCCAAGCTGTCCGGCGTACGGGACCGGAAGGTCACCTTCCTGGTCTTCCTCAACATGGGCATGCTCGCGGCGCTCGCCGGACTGGTCTTCGCCGCCCGCTTCAACGCGGCCTCCCCTAAGGCCGGCCTCAACTTCGAACTGGAGGCCATCGCCGCCGCGTTCATCGGCGGCGCGTCCATGAGCGGCGGCGTCGGCACCGTACTCGGCGCGATCATCGGCGGCCTGGTGCTCGGCGTCCTCAACAACGGCATGAACCTCGTCGGCATCGGCACCGACTGGCAGCAGGTCATCAAGGGCCTGGTGCTGCTCCTCGCCGTCGGCTTCGACGTGTGGAACAAGCGGCGGGTCGGCGCCTGAGCGGTGCCGCCCGGACCGGGGCCCGCCCTCAGCCCGCGAACGCCGGCTGGGGCAGGCCCCGTCCCGCGTCCGGGACCACCAGCAGGGAGCCGGACAGCGGGTGCGGGGCGGTCGGGCCGACCCGGGCGGTGGTGACGTACAGATCGGTCAGGCCCGGCCCGCCGAACGCGCAGGCCGTGGGCCGCCGTACGGGCAGCGTCAGCGTCCGGTCGAGCGCGCCGGACGGCGTGTAGCGGCGCACCGCCCCGCCGTCCCACAGCGCCACCCACACACAGCCGTCGGCGTCGACGGCCAGCCCGTCGGGAAAGCCCGCGCCCTGCTCGACGACGGCCAGCGGCCGGCGGCCGGCCGGCTCCCCGGTCCGGGGATCGACGTCGAAGACGTCGATCCGGCGGGTCGGCGAGTCGATGTAGTACATCCGCCGCCCGTCGGGGCTCCAGCCGGTGCCGTTGCTGACGGCGACGTCGTCCAGCACCGTGCGCACGGCGCCGTCGGGCGCCACCCGCGACAGCGTGCCGCCGCCCGGCGCCTCGTCGTACCGCATGGTGCCCGCCCACAGCGACCCGTCGGGGGCGACGGCGGCGTCGTTGCCACGGCGCCCCGGCACGGGGGCCCGGTGCAGCCACCGGAAGGCCCCCCGCGCGTCGTACAGACCGACCCCGTCCCGGAGGTTGACGACGAGGCCGCCGCCCGCCCGCGGCTTGGCGGCGCCCACGTGCTGCTCGGTGGCGAGGACGGTGCGGCGGCCGGTGGTGGGGTCGTACGTGTGGACGCGGGAGCCGAGGACGTCGACCCAGACCAGCCGCCCGGACACCGGGTCCCAGGTGGGCCCCTCGCCGAGCTCCGCGGACTCCCGCACCGCCACCTCGATCACGCGGGGCTCCGGTGCCCGAGCCGCGCGGACAGCTCCGCGGCGCCCTTGACGGCCAGCTCCGCCAGCTCCGCGCGGCGCGCCTCGCTCCAGCGGATCGTCGGCACCGAGACCGACAGGGCGGCCACCACCCGGCCCGAACGGTCGCGGACCGGCGCGGCCACGCAGGAGACGTCCGGGTTCGACTCCCGGTTCTCCGTCGCGACGCCCCGCCGCCGCGCCTCCGCGAGAGCGGCGCGCAGGACCGCCGGGTCGGTGACGCTGTCCGGCGTCATCGCGACGAGTTCAGCCCCGTCGGGGATCCGGTCCGCCAACTCGTCCTCGGGCAGCGAGGCGAGCAGCATCTTGCCGACGGACGTGCAGTGCGCCGGCAGACGACGTCCGGCGGCGGACACCATGCGCACGGCGTGCGTGGAGTCCACCTTGGCGATGTAGATCACGTCCGTCCCCTCCAGGACGGCCACGTGGACGGTCTCGCCGCAGCTCTCGGCGACCGCCCTGGCCACCCGCTGCCCCTCGGCGGCCAGGTCCAGCTGCTCCGCGTACCGGCTGCCGAGCTGGTACGTACGGACACCGAGCCGGTACCGCCCGGGCTGCTCCGGAACCGGCACCAGGTACGAGCGGGCGACCAGCGTGGTCAGCAGCTCGTGCACGCTGGTGCGCGGCAACTGGAGGCGGCGCACGATCTCGGGGGCCGAGAGCGTCCCGCTTCCGTCGAGGAACAGCTCCAGGACGTCCAGGGCACGGGTCACGGCAGGCACGAGACGTCCCAAGGCCGCCCCCTTCCGTCGTGTTCGAGATGTCAGCCGCCGGTCGGCGGGACGAACGGCGATGACAGGCTACTGACCTGTGCCGTCCCTGTCATGAGGTTCTCGAACACCGCCGGTGCCGGGGCGGCCGCTGCCGCCCCGGCGCGGTGGGCGCAAAACCGTTTGAGCTTCGACGGTGGGACCGGCAGGATCGCCGGGTACCGATGAGTTCTTCCCGGCGCCGAGGTCTGCGTGTGTGTGACCCGCCACCCGCGGAGGACACTCACCCCACGGAAGGCGCCATGCACGCACCCCACGCGACACCCACCGTCCCACCCGCCCGCGTCACCGCCGTGCTGCGGATCCTCGTGCTGTCCACGTTCGTCGTGCTCCTCAACGAGACGATCATGGTCAACGCGATCCCGCGGCTCATGCGCGAGTTCGAGGTCACCGCGGCCGCCGCGGGCTGGCTCTCCACGGCCTTCATGCTCACCATGGCCGTCGTCATCCCCGTGACGGGGTGGTTCCTCCAGCGCGTGACGACCCGCACCGCCTTCGGCCTCGCCATGGCGCTGTTCCTCGTCGGCACCGCCCTGGCCGCGGCCGCGCCCGCCTTCCCCGTCCTGCTGGCCGCGCGCGTCATCCAGGCAGGCGGAACCGCCGTCATGATGCCGCTGCTCATGACGACGCTGATGACGCTCGTGCCCCCGCACGACCGCGGGCGCGTCATGGGCAACATCACCCTCGTCATCTCCGTCGCGCCCGCCCTCGGCCCCGCCGTCTCCGGCGTGCTGCTGCAACTCGGCTCCTGGCGCCTGCTGTTCCTCGCCGTGCTCCCCATCGCCGCGGCCATGGCCGTCTTCGGCCACCGCAAGCTGGTGAACATCGGCGAGCCGCAGGCCGGCCCCATCGACTGGGTCTCCGTTCCCCTCGCGGCGGCGGGCTTCGGCGCGCTGGTCTACGGCCTGAGCGAGCTCGGCGCGGGCGAGGCGAGCCAGGCACCCCTGCCGCCGGCCGCCATCTCCGTGGCCGGCGCGGTCATGGTGGGCCTCTTCGTCTGGCGTCAGCTGGCCCTCCAGCGCTCCTCCACGCCGCTGCTCGACCTGCGCACGCTGACGTTCCGTCACTTCTCCGTCGCGCTCGGCCTGATGTGCCTCTCCTTCATGGCCCTCATGGGCGCGTTCATCCTCCTGCCGATCTACCTCCAGGAAGTCCTGTCCCTCTCCTCGCTGGAGACCGGACTGCTCCTCATTCCCGGCGGCCTGACCATGGGCCTCCTCGGACCGCAGGTCGGCAAGCTCTACGACAAGCTCGGCGCGCCGTGGCTCGTGGTGCCCGGAGCCGTCCTCACGGCGCTGTGCCTCGCCCTCTTCGCCCTCACCGGCGAGGAGACCTCGCCGTGGCTGGTGCTGG